>JAFOWX010000021.1 GCA_017391905.1 Paludibacteraceae bacterium
AACTTTGGTACAGCCTCGCAATCTTATACCTTGCCTACGGGTAATAATTGGTACGATTATTTGGCAGGAAGCCCCTCGCAGCTTAACGGAGGCAAAAGCATGAGTATCGCAGCGGGCGATGTAAAAGTATTTACAGCCACAAAATATACTTTGCCACAAGTTCCTACTAAGTATGATTTTTCATCGGCTGTGGGTGTAGAGGATTTGCAGGATGAACCCAAAGCTTCTATTTATCCTACTATTACCTCTTCTTTTGTTACCATAGATGCCGAAGAAGAAATATCGGATGTACAGCTAATGGCGTTGTCGGGTCAAACTTATGCTCCTGCTTATACGGCAGAAGGTTTGGTAAATTTGCAAGACTACGATGCCGGTATGTACTTGCTTATTGTTCGTTTCCAAACGTACGAAAGAGCGTTTAAGGTGATAGTAGAATAGGCATAAAGCTTGTTTCGGGCACTTTGAAAGGCTCGGTGACCAAAATGAGGTGCTCAATAAAAAAATGGAACCATTGGTTCCATTTTTTTTTGATTATATCACTTCAATTCCTTGCTCTTCGCAAAGCTTTAAGCTAAGCTCTTTTAGTTTGTATTTTTGAATTTTACCACTGCCTGTAAGTGGGAAACTATCTACAAAGAATACGTATTTAGGAATCTTGTAGCGGGCAATTTTACCTTTGCAGAAGTCTTTTACGTCTTCGGCTTCTAAGGTGGCACCTTCTTTTAGAATAATAAATGCGCCAACTTCTTCGCCGTATTTTTTAGAAGGAACGGCAGCTACTTGTACGTCGCTTACGCCCTCCAAGTGGTATAAGAATTCTTCAATTTCGCGTGGATAAATATTTTCGCCACCACGAATAATCATATCCTTGATACGTCCTGTAATGCGGTAGTAGCCGTCTTCGTCTTTTACGCCCAAGTCGCCAGAGTGCAAGAAACCGTTTTTGTCGATGATTTCGGCAGTGGCTTGTGGGTTGTTGTAGTAGCCCTTCATGACGTTAAAACCACGGCAGCACATTTCGCCTTGCACACCGGGAGGACAAATTTCGCCCGTTTCTGGGTCAATAACTTGTACTTCTACAAATGGGTAGTCGCGACCTACGGTGGTGCAGCGTTTTTCAAAACTGTCTTCTATGGTAGTTTGGGTCATACCTGGCGATGTTTCGGTAAGGCCATATACGCTGGTAATGGTCATGTGCATTTTGTCCGAAACTTGGCGCATCAATTCTACGGGGCAAAGAGCTCCTGCCATGATACCGGTGCGCAAGCATGTTAAATCAAACATGTCAAACATGGGGTGATTCAGCTCGGCAATAAACATGGTGGGTACGCCGTAAAGCGCAGTACAGCGTTCTTGGTGTACCGATGCCAATACCACCAATGGATCAAATTTTTCAACCATTACTTGCGTACAACCGTGGGTTAAGCAATTCATGGTAGCCAATACCACGCCAAAGCAGTGGAATAGGGGCACGCACACGCAAAGTTTGTCTTCGCTGGTAAATTTCATGTGCTCGCCGGTAAAGAAACCATCGTTGGAAATGTTGTAGTGGGTAAGCATTACGCCTTTTGGAAAACCGGTGGTACCCGAGGTGTATTGCATGTTTACTACGTCGTGGCAGGTTACTTGTTTTTTGGCTTCGATTAGTTTTTGGTCCGAAACAGAGCTGCCTAAAAGCAAAATTTCGGCGGTGTTGTACATGCCGCGGTGTTTCTCCTGGCCAATGTAAATAACATTTTTCATTTTGGGGAAACGTTCGCTTTGCAACTTGCCACGTTGGCAGGTTTTTAACTCGGGCAACATCTTATAGGTCATTTCAACGTAATCGCAGTCCCAAGTGCCGTCAATGATGCAAAGGGTGTGCATGTCCGAGTTTTGGCATAAATATTCCAACTCGTTTTGTTTGTAGTTGGTGTTTACGGTAACGCAAACAGCGCCAATGCGGGCGCAAGCATATAAAAAGGTAAGCCAATCTGGTACGTTAGTTGCCCAAAGGCCTACGTGTGTGCCTTTTTCAATACCTATGGCAAGCATGCCTTTGGCAAGGTGGTCAACACGCTCGTTAAATTGTTTCCAAGTAAAGCGTAAACCACGGTCGGCGTAAACAATGTAGTCTTTATCGGGGGTTTGCTCTGCCCAATATTCAACCCATTCGCCTAAGGTTCTATTTGATAGTTCTTGTTTCATGCTAACATTAGAAAGGAGCATACACTACAGCCAAAATTTTAGCGGGTTGGGTAGCGTACACAAGGTGTTCCACAATAGAGTCGTAGTAAATGCTGTCGCCGGCTTCTAATACGTATTCGTCTTGGCCGTATTTGATTTTAACTTGGCCTTCCAATACGTAAATAAATTCTTCTCCTTCGTGCGAAGAAAGCAATAAACCTTGGGTGGTTGCAGGCTCTATGTTGATGATAAAGGGTTCCATGTTGCGTCCTGCCTTGCTTTTTGCCAACGACATAAAATCAAGGTGAGAGTTAGAACGGCTTTTGGTATTAGAGGTGCTTAGGCATTTTTCGCTACCTCCGCCACGGCAAATTTCGGGGCCTAAGTTGTCGGTATCGTCCAAAAAGGTACCTAAACGAACACCCAATGCGCGGGCTATTTTAATAAGGGGTGATAACGATGGAATGTTGGTGTTGGCTTCAATTTCGGCAACTAACGATAGCTCTAAACCGCTATTGGCAGCTAACTCCTCTTGCGACATTTTGCGGGCTTCGCGGAAGCCTTTAATTTTGTCTCCTACTAATTTTTTGTTTGTCATATAGTGTTAATAAGTTATTTGTTATTTTGAGAGCGCAAAAATAATCAATTTTTCTGGTGTTGCACAGAAAAACTAATAAATTATAACAATAATTGGCTTTTTGCTTAATTATTTTTTGTTTTGCGGCCTTTTGCCTTTGGTTTTGTTTCGCCAGCTTCTGCAATGATTTGCAAGCAATCTTGGTATGTCAGTGCGGTGGGCTCGCATCCTTTGGGCAATTTGTAGTTGGTCTTGTTTTTGCACAAATAAACACCGTATCGGCCGTTTAGTAAGCGCATGTCGGCATCTTCGTCAAAAACTTTTACTACTTTGTTGGCTTCGGCTGTGCGTTTGGCAACAAGCAACTCGATAGACTCCTCTAAGGTGATAGACATGGGGTCTAAATGTTTGGGAATGGAGCAAAATACGCCACTGTGGGCAAGGTAAGGTCCAAAGCGCCCTACGTTGGCTTTTATTTCTTTGTCTTCCCAAGTGCCAATGGTACGAGGTAGTTTAAATAACTCTAAGGCTTCTTCTAAGGTAATGGTTTCAAGGCTTTGTCCGGCTTTTAGCGAAGCAAATTTAGGTTTTTCGCTATCGGTGGCACTGCCAATTTGAGCCACTACGCCAAAACGACTGATTTTTACGGAAACTTCTTTGCCCGAAACAGGGTCGATACCCAATACACGTTCGCCTACACGGTGTTCGGTACGTTCTTTAAGCGAAGTTTCAATGAGCGGATGAAAAGCTTGGTAGAAATTATCGATAATGGTTTTCCAGGCTTCTTTGCCTTCGGCCACCAAGTCTAATTCTTGCTCAATGTTGGCGGTAAAGTTATAGTCTAATATGTAGTTGAAATGGTCTTGTAGGTAATCGTTTACCACCATACCGGTATCGGTAGGGAATAGTTTGGCTTTTTCGGTACCTACTATTTCGGTTTGTTCTTGGTCTGTTATTTGGGTATTTTGCAAGCGCAACACGTTGTAGGTGCGTTGTTCGCCCTCGCGGTCTGTCTTAACCACGTACTCACGGTTTTGAATGGTGCTGATGGTGGGCGCGTAGGTAGAAGGACGACCAATGCCTAATTCTTCCATTTTGCGTACCAACGATGCTTCGGTGTAACGTGCAGGACGTTGGGTAAAACGTTGGGTACAATCAATGTATTGATAGGTAAGTGCATCGCTAACGGTTAGGGCAGGCAACAGGGTAGTGTTGTCTTGCTCTTCTTCGTCGTCGCGACCTTCCATATATACCTTTAAGAAACCATCAAATACCAATACCTCGCCCGTAGCCACAAAATTTTCGGGGCTGTTGCTCATGCCAATGGTAATGGTGGTTTTGTTTAGTTCTGCGTCTGCCATTTGCGAGGCAATGGTGCGTTTCCAAATAAGCTCGTACAAACTTTTTTCTTGTTTGGTTCCGCTAATGCTGTGCTCGCTCATGTAGGTTGGTCTAATGGCTTCGTGCGCTTCTTGTGCTCCTTTTGCTTTGGTGGTGTAGTTGCGCACTTTGCTGTAATTTTCGCCGGCAAAAGCAATGATTTCTGCTTTAGCGGTGTTTAAAGCCAAGGCCGAAAGGTTTACCGAGTCTGTACGCATGTAGGTAATTTTACCGCTTTCGTACAAACGTTGGGCAATAGACATGGTTTGCGAAACTGAAAATCCCAACTTGCGTGATGCTTCTTGTTGCAAGGTTGAGGTAGTAAACGGAGGTGCAGGGGTGCGTTTAGCGGGACGAGTGGTAATATCGCTGATGCTAAATTGTGCCTCTTTGCATTTTTCCAAAAAGGCTTGCGCTTCTGCTTTGGTGGCAAAACGTTTGGATAGTTCTGCCTTAACCTCGCTGCCGTCGGTGGCTGTGAATAGGGCGGTTACTTTGTAGTTAGATTCCGAAACAAAGTCGCGTATTTCGCGTTCGCGCTCTACAATAAGTTTAACGGCTACCGATTGTACCCTGCCTGCCGATAGCGATGGTTTGATTTTTTTCCACAAAATGGGCGAAAGTTCAAAGCCCACAATGCGGTCCAATACGCGACGTGCTTGTTGCGCATCTACCAACGAAAGGTCTATTTGGCGTGGGTTTTCTATGGCCGATAAGATGGCGTTTTTGGTAATTTCGTGAAAAACAATGCGTTTGGTGTCTTTTTTAGCCAAATCCAATACTTCTGCAAGGTGCCAAGAGATGGCTTCTCCTTCGCGGTCCTCATCGGAAGCCAACCAAACGGTTTCGCACGCTTTTACTTTTTTCTTTAAATCGGCCACCAATTTCTTCTTGTCGGCGGGTATTTCGTAGATGGGTTCGTATTGTTTTTTAAAGTCGATGCTAATGTCCTTGGTTTTTAAGTCGCGGATATGACCATAGCTGGATAGAACCTCAAAATCGGGTCCTAAGAACTTCTCAATGGTTTTTGCTTTAGCAGGTGATTCGACAATAACGAGATTTTTACCCATAATGTTCAACGATTTACGAAATTTGGGCACAAAGGTAAGAAAAAAATCTCAACCTTTGCTAAGGTTGAGATTTTTTTGGTGATTCGGTGTGCTTGTCACTTGTGATTACATATACGAGTAACTATGGACAATCAACAGTTTTATCTGGGCAATACTTCTACTTGCAATTTTGCGTAGGCGCGTTCGGCTTTTGCAAGGGCTTTTTCTACTGTTTCGTCCGTAGCTAAAATAACGCCCAAACGACGGTGGCCTTTTACTTCGGGCTTACCAAAGAAACGAATTTGTACGTTTTCTTCGGCCAATACCTCTTCTATATTGCTAAATACCACTTTGTCGCTGTCGCCGTGTACCACAATGGCTTTAGATGCCGATGCTCCATAGAAGCGAACCGATGGAATGGGCAATCCTAAAATGGCACGTGCGTGTAGGGCAAATTCAGAAAGGTCTTGCGAAATCATGGTTACCATGCCGGTATCGTGTGGACGAGGCGAAACTTCGCTAAAGATAACATCGTCGCCGCAGATAAACATTTCCACACCAAAAATACCCCAGCCGCCCAACGCGTCGGTAATGGTTTTGGCAATGTGTTGTGCTTTTTCCAACGCAACAGGCGACATGGCTTGTGGTTGCCAAGATTCGCGGTAGTCGCCATCTACTTGGTGGTGACCAATGGGGTTGGTAAAGGTGGTGCCCCCCGAGTGACGTACGGTAAGCAAGGTGATTTCGTAGTCAAAGGTTACAAAACCTTCTACAATAACACGACCTGCGCCGGCGCGACCGCCTTCTTGTGCTTCTTTCCAAGCGGCATCAATGTCGGCTTCGCATTTAACGGTACTTTGACCGTGACCAGACGAACTCATAATGGGTTTTACCACGCAAGGGATGCCAATTTCTTGAATGGCTTGGTCAAACTCTTCGCGCGTAGAAGCAAATTTATATTTAGAGGTAGGTAAACCTAATTTTTCGGCAGCCAAAGTACGAATGCCTTCGCGGTTCATGGTAAGCCATGCAGCATTGGCCGTTGGAATAACGTTGTAACCCTCTTTTTCCAATTCCACCAAGGTAGGAGTGGCAATAGCCTCTACTTCGGGAATAATAAAATCGGGTTTTTCTTGCTCAATGATGTTACGAAGGGCCTCGCCGTCTAACATATTTAGCGTGTGGCTTCTGTGGGCTATTTGCATAGCAGGAGCGTTGTTGTAACGGTCTAAAGCAACCACTTCAACACCGTAACGTTGCAACTCAATAGCAACTTCTTTGCCTAATTCGCCCGATCCGCATAGAAGGGCTTTTTTGCCTACCGGCGATAGTGTAGTACCTATTTTTAGCATAGTTATAAAGGTTATATTTCGAAACAAAAATAATGATTTTATTTAGATGTACAGCTCCCTATCGTAAAAACTTACTAACAAGCCACATTTTGATGCTGCCAATGGGCTGATACCTAAAGGTTGGGTCGAGCCAGTTACCTCTTTTAAGCACGCTTTTGTAATGGGTAAAGGTGTCAAAACCGGCTTTGCCGTGGTAGTTACCCATACCGCTGTTGCCTACACCGCCAAAAGGAAGTTTTTCTTCGGAAAGGTGCATGATGGTGTCGTTGATGCAACCGCCACCAAAAGAAACCTCTTGCTCAAAAATGCGTTGCACGTTTCGGTTGGTAGAAAATAGGTACAAAGCCAGTGGTTTTTCTTTGCTTTTAATGTACGAAATGGCTTCTTCTATCAAATCAAATTCAATAATAGGCAAAATAGGACCAAAAATTTCTTCTTGCATCACCATGGCAGAACGGTTGTCTATTTCTAATAAGGTAGGCTCTATTTTAAGTAAGTTGCTATCCGTGTCGCCCCCTGCCAAAATTTTGCCTTCGCCTAAGTAGCCACACAATCTGTCAAAATGGCGTTGGTTTACGATGCGGGGGTAGTTGGCGTTTTGAATGGGTTTCTTGCCCCAGAACTTTTTGCTGTAAGCAGTAAATTTTTCTACCACTTGTTGTTTTACAGAAGAATGTACCAATAAATAGTCGGGTGCCACACAGGTTTGTCCGGCGTTGAGCGTTTTGCCAAACATAAGGCGTTTTACGGCCAAATTGATGTTGGCTGTTTGGTCTATTACGCACGGACTTTTGCCGCCTAATTCCAAGGTAACAGGGGTTAAGTATTTGGCTGCTTTTTCCATTACCGTTTTGCCTACGGAAGGGCTACCGGTGTAGAAAATATAATCGAATCGTAAGTTTAGCAAGCAATTGCAGTTTTCGCTACCGCCTTCTATACAAGCTACGTGCTTGGAATCAAAAGCCTCTTGGGTAATTTTGGCAATAACCATGGCGGTGTGCTTAGAGGTGCTGGCTGGTTTAATCATGGCGCAGTTGCCGGCGGCTATGGCACTTACCAGTGGGTCGATGCACAACAAAAAGGGGTAGTTCCATGGCGACATAATAAGTACCCTGCCGTATGGTTCGGGTATAATGTATCCTGCCGAAGGGAATGAGGTTATTTGGGTACATACCCTGCGTGGTTTGCTGTTCTTTTTAAGGTGGTTTAGTTGGTAACGAATAGCTGCAAGCGTCATGCCTATTTCTGTCATGTAGGCTTCTTCTTTGCTCTTGTTTAAGTCTAACTGCAAGGCACTTTCTATGTTACTACGATTACGCAAAATGGCTTGTTGCAATTTTTTTAGTGCTTCTTTTCGTGCCGAAACGGGCAAAGTAGCGCCCGATGCAAAGTAAGAACCCTGTTCTTGGTAAATGTTTTCTATGGTTTTCATGTCGTTTTTTGTGCTGTTTGATGCAATAAATGGCGTTACTATTTCAATGCTATTACAAAAAAATCAAGACGCAATTGTTTGCGAGATTGCAATTTGCGTAAAAATAGCACTTTTTTGCTTAGCGACTGCAATTAAACAAAAAAAGTTGAGGTTTCCGCATATAAAACAACTTATTTTGGCGCATCAAATTTTTTTAGTTATGATACAGCACATAGTTATGTGGCAGTTAGCAGATACTGCCCAAGGAAAAAGCAAGAGCGAGAACGCTCAAATTATTAAAGAGAGTTTAGAATCTCTAAGTGGTAAAATTGATGGTTTGTTAAGCATCGAAGTAGGGGTTAATCATCCCGAAACACCAGCTTCTAACTACGATGTAGTGTTAAATTGCACTTTCCCAAGTGTAGAAGCATTAAATGCTTATCAAGTACATCCTTTGCACGTGGCAGCTGCCGCCTACATTAAACAAGTAGTGTGCGCACGTGTCTGTGTGGATTACGAAAGGTGACAGAGTATGTTGTACTAAAAGACAGACAATATGAAAAAGATTGTGGCAATCCTTACAATGGTAAGTTGCCTTGCAAATGCATGGGGACAATGTGTGTCATTTGATGATACAGGATACTATCTTAATCCTATCTTGGATAGAGTTGAGCGTAGCAAACTATATGAGTTGAGTGATTCCGTAGCGAATATTAAGTTTGAAGCCTATCAATTTGGAGATGAAGGTCAGATAAGCGTATACGAATTTGTAGATGGTGCTTGGGTAAAAGAACCGGTGTTTCGTGGTTTGGTTGATGAATCCATATTTAAAGGAACCATTTTTGAGGTAACGGGTATTAACAAGCATGCAACCGCCGTAGCTTTTACTACC
>JAFOWX010000022.1 GCA_017391905.1 Paludibacteraceae bacterium
ATAAATATGAGTTCCTTTTACATCATTTTGGGGTATAGAAAAAGTGTATTGCGTTTGATTATCAGATAGAATGAGAGTGTTGCTTTTATCTATCCTTGTGAATGTTGTTTCATCAGAAGAACGGTAAAATAAAGATACCTTATCTATGTTATTGCCATTCTTATTTACAATAACTGACAACTCAATAGGAGAATTGGATTGTATCTGTGCGTCATCTAATAAACGAGTGCTTTCAGTTCTTTCAATAGTAGCAGATTTGACTGGATAATAAGGACGTATTTCAATTTCATCTTCATATACAATACTAGATTCTTTTATGTCTTTGCATTCATTTAGCTCTTCATCTTCTTCAACACAATATCTCAATATGTAGCGACCCTTTATTTTGTCAGTTATATTGGTTAATATGCCATCGTAACTCGCAGCGTTAATATCATAAAAAGCTCCTTGGGTTTTTTTTGTGATTAAGTCATATTCATCCTTATAGTTTGCACTGTCATTGAAATTCTGAATGATGAAAGTTTGTATTCCATAATCGGATAATGCTTGTGTGACTTCTTCTTCGCTTATCTCTGGGTTGTTATTGCTATCAATGATATATGATTCATCTCCAATCATGATGAATACCTTAAGAGCATTCTGTCTATAACCAAAATCTTGCTGGGCTGCCCAGTGTAAAACATTATAATATGGTTCATAACCTCCATTTTGTATGTTTTTTTTCCAGATAGTTTTTAGAAATTCATCTACATCAGTATTCTTTCTCAATGGTAGAAAAGAAAAACCTAAATCATTTTTTTCTATTTCTGCCCAACCTACCTGATCATTAGGATTGTAGTCTGTTTGACCATATCTACCTAATGCAACCCTAATTTCTCCTTTCTCCTTAAAACCATTTAAAAGATTAGGAAGCGCTATATCAACTTTTTTTTGTGGTTTTTCCATACTCCCACTATTATCCACCAGAAAAACTATATCAACAGGTAATCTTAATTCACTTAAGTCTTGCACAAGACGTTTGCAACCATATTTCTTAGTTCCGTTATCTTTTACTATAAAATCATCAACCGTTAAATTTGGCACAAAATCACCTTGACTATCCGTTACGGTAAATTCTACAAATATAGCTTCGGGATAGTTCTCGGTATTTACATTTATGATTTGAAGATTGTGCTTTGAAGAAGAAGCTTGTGCATTAGTGTAAAAGAAGAAAGAATACACCAATAACATTAAGTATGTGATAATAAATCTTTTCAAAGCTTTGACTGGGTTGGTTTAAATTGGGTACAAAGGTAAAAAAATATTTTTTACATCCCAAATTTAGCACGGACGCCTATTTATCTGCCCCAAAAAGTTAATACAAAAAACTTTGGGGGCACTTTATACTTTTTAGTCAATCCCTTTTTGCTTTATTTGCCTCTCATGCTGGGAGGGGTATTGATGTCTTCAATTTATTGGAATCTTTCATCTTTTATTCTTATATAAAAACAAAAAAAGGAGCCAACCATTGATATGGTCAGCTCCTTAGATTTAGTATTGGGGTAAATCTTATTTTTTAATCCAAACGTATTGAGAAAGGGGTTCAACAGTTACTTTGTTTACGCCTGCTTTTACTTTGGTTGTTTTGTTTTTAGATTTTACACCTTTTATGTTAATAGCATCAGATGTACCTACTAATTGCCATTTACCTTTTGGTAGTTCAACGTTTTCAAAGTCGATAGGTTCGTGACCAGCGTTGATAAGAACCAATACTTTGTCATCTACTAAGTAACCCAATGCGCTTTCTGGCTCTGGCAAGAACCATTTGTAGTAACCTTCTGGTACGGCTTCACCTTGACGGAACACTTTACCGTATTCAGATTTACGGAAGGTATTCCAACCACGCCAGAATTTGTACATATTGTCGTAGTCGTTAAAGTTGGTACCTGTTGGTTTTTGACCTACTTGTTCCCAAACAAATGTGTTTGCGGTACGGTGGTTGTAGGTATCGCGATAGCCGTGCATATACGCATTGTAACCTGCTTTTGTGGTACGTACTTCTTCGCGAAGTGGCGCATGTGCTTTACTACGCATAATTTCTGAACCACCGTGGGTTACAATAGGACCAAGGGTGGTGTAAAGAAGGGTTACTGCAATTTTGTATTCGTTTTCATATACCGAGTCGCGACCATCAAAGTTGCGGCCAAATTGGTCTGCAAGCGCAAAGTTGTCGTGAATATCAAGGTAAGAGATACCGCTATTAGGATTTTTGTCGTCTTTGCAAGTACAAGTTAAGCCACGCATAACGCCTTCTCTTTCGCTGTATTTACCACCAGCCCAGCCACGGTCGTTTTTAGGATCTTGTAATTGGAATACAGGGCCTTTGTATGAGCTACGAGACTCGTCTTGGAAGTAGCAAATAGGTGAATCTTCTTTGTACCAATCCCAATCTGGGTTTGCTTCGTAATCGGGGTCGTTTGATGCAATCCATGGTTCGCCATAAACAATTTTGTCGCGACCAATAGCATCCCAGAATGCAATAAGCGTTTGTTGGTCCATTTGACCAGCAATATCCACACGCACACCGTCAATACCAAATTCGTCAATAAAGTATTTAACTTGGTCTATTAACCAACGTTGAGTCATAGGACGGTTTTCGGTTTTAACCTCGTTGCCGTATGCACCAATGTGTTCAAAGTTTTTGGTACGATAGTAGTATTGTTTATCAAAACCGTTAAAGTTGAACAAGAATTGTTTGCCATCCATATCTTCGGCAGTGTGGTTGGGCACGATGTCGATGATAACGGCAATTCCTTTGTCGTGGAATGCTTGAACAAGGTCGCGCATATCGTCACGTTCTGAGCCTAATTCAGCCCCTTTTACACGATAGCGAGATTCTACAGCCATAGCAAAGGATGTACGATAGCCCCATTGATAGTTTTCGTGAGCAATACCTTGCTCAATCATATAGGGGTCGTCTTTAAATGATTCGTACCAGTCGTCTGTTGGGAAGTGTAGGTATTCTTGCACGGGCATTAAGTGAACCACGTTGATGCCTAAATCTACTAAGTAGTCGAAACCTACTTTTTCGCCATTTTTATTTTTAAGCCCTGGCGTAATCATACCACGGATAGTACCTTTTAAGCTATCTGGCAAGGGTAAATTGTCGGTAAAGTCTTGTACGTGAACTTCGTACGAAATTACATCTTCCATTTTAGGAATACCGCCTTTTAAAGGAGTAGCCGCTTTAGTACGGTGCCAAATACGGCATTTACCAAAGGTATCGTCACTTACACGAGCGTATGGGTCGTTGATATGAACAGGTTTGGTTTCGTAGAAGAAGTTACCTGGATCGGTAGAGCCATGTACGGTAAAGTCGTAGTACACACCGTGTAAATCTTCGTTAATAATGGTTTCCCAAACACCATCTTTATCTACCGCCATATCAAAAGTTTGATATGCCTCGGTGTCGTTAGCACCTTTGTATAGGTACAATTTAACTTGTTCGGCACGAGGAGCAAATACACGAATAGAAGTAACGCCATTATCAATGTTTGCACCCAATTCTTTGGTAGAATACACTTCGCGGAACCAACCGTCGTACGAACAAGCTGCTCTTAATTTTTGCGAAGGAATTTCTAAGTAATAAACACGACGAATGTCAAGGTCTTTTTCTGGAACGATAAGGGTAGTGGTAGATTCGTTAGGAAGCACGCCTACTACTTTGATTTCGTTGCCTTGAGCATCTTTAATGATGTAGTCCGAAGGTTCAAACGAACGTTTTACGCCAGAAATGGTAGCCCAAATTAGGTTACTTTTTCTAATTTCGGCCGTAAGACCAGCCACCACGCGGTCCATTTCGTAGATAAGGTTGCCACCTTTTACGTTTGGCGATTGGTCTGTTGGGTCTAACCATTGACCCTCGTTGTTGATGCGGAATTTAAAACCTGTGTTTGGTTTAATAACGCTTTCGTCAATGTTGTCGAAAGTAAGCATCCATTGTTCGCCTACTTTTTTCAGTTCCCACTCTCCTACCTCTGTAGAAGCGTCCCAACCACGAAAATCGCCAGTTACAAACACACGTTCGGGGCGGACTCCGTAGATGTTTTCGTCAAAAATAAAGGTTACCTTATCACTAAAGATAGCATAACCTCGTTTGGCTTGGTCGCCAGTGTAAGATTGAGCAAAAACGCCCAACAGCGACGAAACCGCCAACAAGACTGTTAACAAGATTTTTTTCATAGAATGATTATTGTAGTTAATGTAAATTCATGAAACACAAATGTAACATCTTTTATTGAATAAACAAAATGTCTTTTTGATATTATTTAGATTTATTGAGTTTTCATTAACTTTGTACGATAATAAGCTAATCGACTAATCGACTAAAGTTGCGATTAAGCGAGGGCAGAACAAATTTATTTGCTTTGCCGA
>JAFOWX010000023.1 GCA_017391905.1 Paludibacteraceae bacterium
AAATGGGCGGAAAATCAGTTTCGTTCCTACAAGATTTCAAAGCCTTTGCAATGAAAGGCAACGTAGTTGATATGGCTGTTGGTGTTATCATCGGTGGTGCATTTGGTAAAATTGTTACCTCTTTGGTAAACGATGTAGTGATGCCTCTTATTGGTTTGGCAGTAGGTGGTGTTGATTTCAAAGACCTTAAATTGATGTTGAGCGACGAAGTGCTTAACGAAGCTGGCGAAGTAGTAAAAGCTGCTACTTACATGAGCTACGGTAACTTCTTGCAAGTAACTTTTGACTTCCTAATCATTGCACTTTCTATCTTTACCGTAATTCGTTTGATTGGTAAATTGAACCGCAAAGAAGAAGCTAAAGCTGCAGAACCTGCTCCAGAACCAGCTCCTGCTCCAGAACCAGAACCAACCAAAGAAGAATTATTGCTTGCTGAAATTCGCGACTTGCTAAAAGCTAAAAAATAATAGTAAGCATTATCATAAAAAAATCTCAACCACTAAGGTTGAGATTTTTTTATATCGTATCACCGCATCACCGTATCACCGCATCACCGTATCACCGAATATCTAAGATAATCCACAACGTACACTTTTTCGCGTGCCGAAAGGGGTACTTCCGGTTTTTCCAACTGTTCGGCCAACTCTTCGTGTGGAAACAAGGCGTAATGCTCTAAGGCTTTTTTCGTTTCGCCCGTAGCCCATAAACAATGCGCCATGTACAAGTGGTAGTAGATGCTTTTGCTCATATCGCCTTGCAAAAACTCAATTTTGTAAAACGCGTTGAGCGCATCGGTGTATTTGCCCAACTGGGTGTAACAATTACCTATGTTAAAGATAACGTTTAAGTCGTTTGGTTTTTGTGCATCTACTTGCAGGTAATAGGAGAGTGCTTGTTCGTAGCATCCTTTCATGCGGTAACAGTAGGCCAATTTACGCAACGTCCACGTGTCTTGTTCGCTAATAAGCTCTGCTTTTTGGTACAACTCAATAGCTTGGTTGTATTCTCCTAACTTTTGGTAGCAATATCCCATTTTTCTAAAGGTTAGGGGACTATGTTTGCTGTGTTCCTCGCTTTTTTGGTAAGCCGACAAGGCTTGCGTGTACAATTCTTTGGCAAAAAAGAAGTCTGCCAATTGGTGCGTATATGTACCTTCGGGATTTAGCAACCTAAAAAACGGCGCTTCGTGCACCATCATATCCATGTTAAACGGGTTGGTAAAAAAGGATTTTATGTTGCTAAGCGTATAAAAACGGTACAAGTCTTGCAAGTATAAATTGCATATAATTTGTGCCGAAGGCTTGTTTACATCGCTCATTTGTTCATCGCCCATTTTTATTTGTTCTATGAGCGAATGTCTGTATTCGGACGGAATAAGCAGGATATTAAAACAAAAAGAATATTTGTCCGAGTCGCACAAAAAGCGGGTAAGATTAAGCAATTTGCCCAAGCTGTTTGTTTCGGTATTTTCCAACGTTTCTGTTGCCTCGGCATCAGCGTCGGAAATGGTGGTTAATTCTTTTAGCAACTCGTGTGCGGTGTTAAACGGAAGCAACCAATTTTCAAACTGCATAAAAAACGGATAGCCTTTCATTTGCGAAAAGGTACTCAAATTGATGTCCGAGCCTTCGCGTTGCATTTGAGCATATCCCTCAATCTTGTTTTGAATGCCGCTTTCTTCCAACATGTCTTGCCAATTGTGCGCCTCATCTTCAAAGTCGTCGGTGTCAAAATGCTTGTCTGCCGATAGGTCTTTGTGAATTTTGGGTGCTAATTTGGTAATGGTAGGCAAAACGTTTTGCTGAATATCTTGGGTAATCTTTTCCGTTTCTTTGCTTCTAATAAGCTGTTTAATAATGTTTTGCGCATGTAAAACCAACTCCTCGTTGTCAAACAGAATTTGCAAGCGGTTGTTAATGGAAGGATACAAGGTGTACCTGTCTTTGTACTGCAACAAACAAAGTATCAACCCGGTAAGCGCACGCATAGCGGTTTCTTGATGTTGGTTTTCGCAAAAATGGAAAAGGCAAATCAACTTGTTCTCGTCAAAAAGCTCCAAGCAATTTAAGGTAATGGCCGAAACAATCCATGCGGTTTGGTGCATACTACCGTTTTTGTTTGCTTGTATGGCTTCTTGCACCAATGCGGCCGAATAGCGTTTAGGTTCCCAATACTGCTTAAAGGTTGGATCTACTGCCATGGGTTTTACAATGCGATTGGCAAAGATGTCGTCTGTGATTTCGTAGGTTTGACGCAACAATTGGTTAAAAATAACCTCTCTGTTTGGGTCTTTACCGCCTGCAGCCCAATGTGTTAGTAAGCGTTGGTAATTTTCCTTAATGGCTAAAAGTTCCTCGTTAGGAACCGATTTTGTAAGCAAAGTAAGTTGCGCCAGCGCCCTGCCTAACGTTTGTTTGGCGAGCGAGGCGTAAATGATTTTCTTTATTTCTGCATTGGATTGTGCCATGGTTGGTTTGCCTTAGCAAAACATTATTGTGCGTTGTTTTGCAAGAATGTTTTAAAGTCTTCAAACTCTTTGCTTAGTTCAACACTTTGTTTAGTACCACGCATAAAGGCTTGTAGTTTTTCGGGAATTTCCACTTTTTCGCCAATGATGCTTTCCACTGTGCTCAAGAATTTGGCAGGGTGGGCGGTTTCCAAGAAAATACCGGTTTCGCCTGGGTGCAACATATCTTTTAGCGCTTGGTAACCGCAAGCACCGTGTGGGTCTAATAAGTAGCCTGTTTGTTTGTAGCAAGCTTGAATGGTTTCGGTAATGTCCTCGTCAGTGTAGCGTGCACCACCAATTTCGGCCGTAATGGCTTTGTGCTCATGTTTGTACAAGTCCAATACGCGTGCAAAGTTGCTGGGGTCGCCAACGTCCATGGCGTTAGCAAGGGTAGCAACAGATGGGCGAGGCTTGTATTTTCCGGTAAGCAAGTATTCCAAGAAAATATCGTTGCGGTTATTGGCTGCAATAAAACGTTTTACAGGCAAGCCCATTTTTTTGCCAAACAAACCGGCCGTAATATTACCAAAGTTACCACTGGGTACGCAAATAACGGCATTGTCTGCCTTGCCTAATTTTTTAAGTTGGGCGTATGCGTAGAAATAGTAAAATGCTTGAGGCAAGAAACGAGCCACGTTAATGGAGTTGGCCGAAGTAAGTTTTAGTTGTGCATTTAAGTCGGCATCCATAAAGGCGGTTTTTACCAAGCGTTGGCAATCGTCAAACGTACCGTTTACTTCAATGGCAGTAATGTTTTGGCCCAAGGTGGTAAATTGACATTCTTGAATAGCGCTTACCAATCCTTTGGGGTAAAGCACATACACGTGAATACCCTCTACGCCCAAAAAGCCGTTGGCTACAGCACTACCGGTATCGCCCGAGGTAGCTACCAATACGTTTACATTGCCTTTTTGACCCTCTTTTTGGATAAAGTAGCCCAACAAGCGCGACATAAAACGGCCACCCACGTCTTTAAACGCCAAAGTAGGACCGTGGAAAAGTTCCAAGCTGTAAATGTTTTCGGTTACTTTTACCAAAGGTGCATCAAAGCTAAGGGTGTCATATACAATTTTTTTCAAGGCATCCGCTTCTACGTCTTCGCCAAAGAATGCATCAGCTACGGTGTAGGCAATTTCTTGGAACGAAAGGTTTTCAATGTTTTCATAAAACGATGCAGGTAGCATTTTGATAACATCGGGCATAAAAAGACCCTTGTCGTCTGCCAAACCTTTGATAACGGCATCTTTTAGGCTAACGCCTTTTACTTGGTTGTTTGTGCTGTAATAATTCATGGTATGTTGTTTTTATTTCTTGTCGAATAATAGTTTCATAAAGTGGTTTTCCTCAATGTGTCCGTATATACCTTGTTGGGCTGCGTCCTCGTTGTACACTTGTACGCTGTCGCCTGCCTGCAAAGGGTTGTAAATGATAAACGGAACAGGGGCGTTGGTGTGCGTTTTAATGGCGCAAGGTGTAGGGTGGTCTGGCAATACCGCTATGGTAACAGGCTCGTCCCATGTAGAAACCGCTTCAAAAATGGGTTTTACGATGCGGCTGTCTAAGTATTCAATGGTTTTTACTTTTAAATCCACATCGCCCTCGTGGCCGGCTTCGTCGCTGGCCTCCACGTGTAAAAACACAAAATCGTTGGTTTTAAGCGCTTCAATGGCAGCTTGTGCCTTACCTTCGTAATTGGTATCGTATAAACCTGTAGCACCTTCTACATCAATAGATTGCAAGCCTGCATAAATACCAATACCTTTAATTAAATCTACGGCCGAGATAACCACACCGCTTGCAATGCCCATTTTTTCCGATAGGGTTTGCATGCAGGGTTTATACCCGGGCGACCATACCCAAATACTGTTGGCTGGATCTTTGCCGGCTGCCATACGTTTTAGGTTTACAGGGTGGTCTTTTAATAGCTCTTGCGATTTTAGCGTTAGTTCGTTTAGCAAACCAGCGGTTTCTGCTGCCTCTGGTACCAATGCTTCTACCATAACGTCTTTAACAGGTGTACCGGGAACATCGTGGGGAGGGGTGCAGTTGATGCGTTTGTCGCCGCCTTTCATTACCAACAAGTGGCGGTACGATATGCCATTGTGAAACGTAAAGGTTTCGTTGCCCAATTTTTCTTGCAAAAAATCAATGAGTTCTTTGGCTTCTTCGTTGCTAATGTGGCCTGCCGAATGGTTTTTAATTTTTCCATCTTCTACGCAAATAATGTTGCAACGCATGGCCATTTCGCCCGGTTGAATGGCTACACCAATGCTGGCCGCCTCTAACGAACCGCGTCCTTCAAATTCGGTGCGTACATCATAACCCAATACGGTCATGTTGGCAATTTCGCTACCGGGTTTAAATCCTTGTGGTACGGTGCTAAAAACACCGTTTTTGCCCAATTGGGCAAGCTTATCCATGTAAGGTTTGTGTGCGGCTTGTAGGGGCGTTTTGCCTCCTAATGCGGCTATAGGCTCGTCTGCCATGCCGTCGCCTAATATAATGATGTGTTTCATGTTTGTTGGTTATTATTCGTACTTCGTACTCATCAGTACGTCGGTGATTTGCAAAAATCGGGTAATACTTGCTTAATTTTATCTATTGTTTCTTGGAGCGAAAGGTTGCTTTCTGCGCCCGAAGCGTTTAGGTGTCCGCCACCGCCAAAAAACTGGTTGGCAAATTTGTTGGCAGGGAAACTACCCACCGAACGCAACGATAATTTTACACCGGTTTTATCTTCGCGCGCAAAGATAGAAAACTTAACACCGTTAATGGATAAGGGTAGGTTTACAAACCCTTCGGTATCGCCTTTTTCGTAGTTGAATTTCATCAATTCTTTTTCGGATAGGCCAAAAATAGCGGTGTTGTATTCGGGTAAAATTTCCAATTTTTGAGACAATACATAGCCCATTAAACGCATTCTGTTTTCTTTGTATGTGTTAAATAGGTGTCTGTATAGTGCATCTTTATCCACACCTTTACGCAACAGCTCGGCAAAAATGGTATAAATTTCGGGGCTGTTTGAGTTGTATGCCAAACCGCCTGTGTCGGTAAGCATGCCGGCACAAATACATTCGGCTGTTTGTTGGGTCATGTCTGCAAAGTAACCCATGCGGCAAATAAGACGGAAAACCAACTCGCTGGTAGAGGCAATTTCGGGGTGCGAAATGGCAACATCGGCAAAAGGCTCGTAATCCAAGTGGTGGTCCAACATTACCTTTTCGGCAGTGCTTTGCGCAATAATCGGACCCAAATCGCCAATGCGGCTTAGGTTATTAAAGTCTAAGCAGAAAATAAGGTCTGTTTCGGCCAAAATGCTTTTGCATTTTTCGGGCTCCAATTCAAAGTTTAAGATTTCGCTGCTGGAAGGCAATATGGTCATGTTTGCCGGAATGGCATCGGGCAATATGATAAAGGTTTCTCGCTCAAATGAATATAAAAAGTGATACAAACCCAAACACGAACCTATGGCGTCGCCGTCGGGACGTTTGTGTGCTACTATCACGATGCGTTTGGCACGTTGAATAGCCTTGTACGTAGCTACTACTTTTTCTTCTGGAATCACTTTGGTAAGCATAAGCGTCTGTTGTTGGTTTAAAGGGCGAAGTTAATAAAAAAAATGATATCCACCAACAACCAAACTATAATCGTTAGCAGTATAGGATACAGTCTTTTGGGCTGTGGCTTGAGGCAAAACGCATAACCCAAAATCAATAATACCCCCAAGCAAAGGCTTTGAAACAGCGTTGTGTGTACCGATTGAATTTGTGCAAATGGCAACTGGCTGATACCCTGAGCAATACGTTGCATAAGGGTAACAAGCAGGTCTATGGGTGTGTCTAACCAATGGCCTATACCCATGGGC
>JAFOWX010000001.1 GCA_017391905.1 Paludibacteraceae bacterium
ACATGTTTGGTATTTGGATGTTTGGTAAAAACATAGAAACCTACTGGGGTCCAAAAAAATTCCTTATTTTTTATTTTGTAAGCGGCATTGGCGCTGGTATTATCCAACAATTGGCCTGGATGTACAGCTTATCGCCCGCCATTGATGCGTTTAACCAATACGCAAACAGCAAAGACATTCATTTGTTAATGCCCTACTTGCGTAATGTAACCGAATACACCCAAATTTCCATGAGCCAACTGTGGGCATTGAAAGAACAATTGCTTAACGCCCCTGTTACCGTAGGTGCATCCGGCGCATTGTTTGGTATTTTATTGGCATTTGCGGTGTTGTTTCCACAAGCACGCATGGTGTTGCTCTTTTTCCCCGTTCCCATCAGAGCACCTTACTTTGTTGGCTTATACGCCATTGCCGAATTATTTATGGGCGTATCGTCGCACGGAGACGGTGTGGCACACTTTGCACACTTGGGTGGCATGATTTTTGCCGCAGTACTTTTGTTCTTTTGGAAGAAAAAAGGAAATTTATATTAGTGGCCTCTTATTTTTAACGTATGAACAACATTATCAACGACATAAAAGATAGTTTTAAAGCAGGAAACTTTTTAACCAAACTCATATACATCAATGCCGGTGTGTTTGCGTTGGTAAAACTTGTTTTGTTGGTGTGCAATTGGTTTAGCGTTTCTACCTTTTGGTTGCAATACTTGGAAATGCCAGCCTTTTTGCCCAGCTTGTTGCGCCAACCTTGGTCTATCATTACCTACATGTTTCTGCACACAGACTTTATACACGTTATCTTTAACCTCATTGCGCTGTATTATTTTGGGCGATTGTTTTTACAGTTTTTTTCGCAAAAACAACTGGTTGCCGTGTATATATGGGGCGGTATAGCCGGTGCATTGGTGTACATTGCCGGTTTTGCCACCATTTCGCATTTTGCGCCCTTTAAATTGGTTTCGTTTTTATTGGGTGCATCGGCATCTGTTATGGCTATTTTGTTTGCCGCTGTTGGCTATGCACCCAACAGCCAGGTACAAGTAACCTTAATAGGTACGGTAAAACTCAAATACATAGGTTTAGCCTTTTTGGCTCTCGATATTATTGGCTTGGATGGATTAAATTCGGGCGGTTCTATGGCACATATAGGTGGTGCCGTAATGGGCTACTTGTTTGCTGTTTGCTTGCAAAAAGGAACCGATTTGAGCATGCCTATTACCCGTTGTATTGATTGGATTGTAAACAACTGGCCCCAAAATCCGTTTAGCAAAAAAGGCCGTTTTAAAGTAACGGTAGATAACACACAACGCATGAGCGATGCGCAATGGAACAGAAAGCAAAAAGATCAAGAAAAAGCGCGCCAAGAACGTGTGGATTTGATATTGGAAAAAATAAAAAAGTCTGGCTATAACAACCTAACCGACGAAGAAAAAAAATCGTTGTTTGATTTAAGCAGAAACGAACAGTAATTAGCCGTTGGAAAATGAAACTGATTGGAAACATATTGTGGATATTGATTAGTTTTGCCGCCACCGTCACGTTGGCCGCAACGCTGATTATTCCGTACCTCCCCCCCAATTCGCCACTAAACATTATTAGTAGCATGAACTTGGTGTTTCCATACGCCCTTGTTTTTTCCATTATATGTGCTGCCGTTTGCTTGTACAGGCGTCAGTTTTATACCTTTTTGTGGGTACTGATTATTTTGTTGCTTTCTATTCCCAACATCAACAAAAGCATTGGTTTATCCCCCAATGCTACACAAACGGACAAAAACGCCATTACCGTACTAAGCTACAACGTACACTTTTTTAATTTCTTCAACCCCAAACAGCCCAATGCGCTAAACTACTTAAAAAACTGCGATGCAGACGTACTTTGCTTGCAAGAAGTACTTGCCATGCAAAACGAAAAAGAAACCTGGGGCTACTTATGCAAACAGTTGAGCCAGTACAAATACAAGCACGTGGAATTTTGGTACGAGGGCAAACGCCTGCGCAAAGGCATTGCCACCTTTTCTAAATACCCCATTGTAAAAAAAGACAAGGCTGCCATTGCATCGTCGTCGCACGGAGCTATTTCGTCGTGGATAAAAGTGGGCAACGACACTTTGCAAGTTATCAACTGCTATTTGGAATCGAACAGGCTTACCTCTGCAGAAAAAGAAGTGTATAAAAGCCAAGAAAAAACCAGTTTGGTAAAGCGTATTTACAACAAATTGGCACTTGCATCGCAAAAACGCGGGGCACAAGCGCAAAAAGTGATACAACTAAAAGACGAAAAATGCCCCACTTTGCTGTGTGGCGACTTAAACGATGTTCCTACCTCTTACGTGTACAGAACCATTTTGCAAGACGACACCGACACGTTCTTGCACTTACGCAGAGGCATAGGCAATACCTTTCACGAGGGTATTTACCGCTTTAGAATTGATTATATTTTTGCCGAAGAAAGCATTGAACCGCTTTCGTTTAGTATTCACCAACTAAACTATTCGGATCACTATCCCATTGAATTACAATGTAAATTGAAATAAACATGAAACCAATTGTTAGTATTATTATGGGCAGCACCAGCGACTTGCCCGTTATGGAAAAAGCAGCTAAAGTAATGGACGAATTTGCCATTCCGTTTGAAATGCACGCCTTATCGGCTCACCGCACACCAGACGAAGTAGCAGCATTTGCGCAAAATGCCGAACAAAGAGGTATTAAAGTAATTATTGCTGCAGCCGGTATGGCCGCTCACTTGGCAGGGGTAATTGCTTCTATGACTACCTTGCCTGTTATTGGTGTACCTATCAAATCGAGCATTGAAGGCATGGATGCCTTGCTTGCCATGGTACAAATGCCTCCGGGAATTCCGGTTGCTACCGTTGCCATAAACGGTGCTATGAATGCAGGTTTGTTGGCCGTTCAGATGTTGGCACTTGGCGATGCTAATTTGGCAGCACAATTTAGCACTTACAAAAACAATTTGAAAAAGAAAATTGTAAAAGCAAACGAAGAACTAAAAGAAGTAAAATTTGCTTATAAAACCAATTGATAAAACCAGGCATTTTCAAAGCCTGTTTCGGTTTTAAAATAATCAACAAACTCACCGTTTTGCACAAATCCCACTCCACGGAACAATTGATGCGAAGCGGTGTTTTTTTGTGCCACGATGGCAGTAAGCTGATGCCAGCCTATGTATTGTTTGGCGTAGGCAATTATCAATTGCAAGGTTTGGGTAGCATAGCCTTTTTTACGGTGCGCTGCCTCAATAAAAATACCCACTTCGGCACGTTTGTTAAAGTGGTCTATGTTGTTGAGTTCCACCATGCCAACAGGTGTGCCATCTGCTAACGTTATTACCCATTTTAGTTGCACCGCTTCAAACACATCTGCAGGTTGTTGCTGTATGTAGTTGTAGAGCGTATAGCGCGATACAGGTGCATGCACATTGGAGGTATCCCAATTTTGGGTATTATTTTCGCATTGGTAAAAATAATCCAAATCTGTAGGCTCTAATGCTCTTATTTTTAGGGTATTATTTTGCAACAATTTCATAATCTACAAGGTAAAATCCATATCGGGGTGCACTATTTGGATGCGCTCCTCTGCTCCGTGCTGTTCTATGTACGCTATTATCTGTGCGTACGTGTACTGCTGAGTAGAAAGTGTGGTAACCGCTTTATCTGCCAAGGATTCTGTTAAAGCGCTTTTGCCCGATAACATGCTTTTTACATGCCCTATGCCCACCATAAGGTTAGTTAAAAGCTTTAAAGCGTTATTTACCAACCCTTTGCCGTAATATTTTTCGTAAAAAAGCTGCATAGCACCGTAAAAATGACGCATGTATTTGGCATTGTACGTGGTACTTTCGCCTTTGTAATGCAACATGGTTAGTGGCAAGTAGTAATTTTTGTAACCGGCACGGGTGATGGCATAAGACAGGTCTATATCTTCGCCATACATAAAGTAACGTTGGTCTAAGTAGGTGGTATTGCCCAACACGGCCTTGTGGAGCAACATACAAGCCCCTGCCAACACCGGCACAGCCCCACTCTGATGCTCTTGTAGGGCGGTAAAGTAATAGCTATCTTTGCTTAAGGCAGGACAATGAAGCATTTTTGCCAACGAATTGGCAATGGTGGGAACGCCTCGTTTTGATTCGGGCAAGAAAACGCCTTTGCCGTTTATCATGCGCACACCCAACGCACCAAATTGGGGCACATGGGTAGCAAAATGCAACATGGTAACAAGGGCATCTTCGGGCAAAATAGTATCGGGGTTTAACAACAACACAAACGCGCCTTTTGCCATGGCTATGGCTTGGTTGTTTGCCGTGGCAAAGCCTACATTTTCTGTGTTTTGCACAAAAATAACGTGCGGAAAGTGGCGGGCAACCAAGGCTTGGGAGTTATCGTTGGAAGCATTATCAACCACAATAATTTCTGCTTGCAAGGTTTTTATGGCTTTGGTAACCGAATCCAAACATTGCAACAAGTAATAAGGAACCTTGTAATTGACAATAACTACCGAAAGTTGCATGGCTTAAAACAACCTTTCTTTTAGTTGTGCAAAGAAACCTTTGGGTTTGGGAACTTCGTATTGGGTATAGTACATGGGCGTACACGTACCCTTAATGATTTGGTAAATAACCCCCCACTCCGGCAATCCGCCTACGTTTCGGTCGTCTATGTATATATTGGCATTTACTTTACGGCTATCGCTTTCTTCCATTTTTTCTTCCGGAAAATTGGCATTCACCGCGTAAAATTCCAACCCTTTGCTTTTGCAATAATCTACGGCTTCTTCTAACAATTTACCAGAGCGTACTGTCCATAAAATAAGGCGATGCCCTTCGCGCTGCAACTGCAACAACGTTTCTATGGCAAAAGGAATTTCTTTGCCTATACGTGGGTAAGCATGGGTAACAATGGTGCCATCAAAATCTACTGCAATAACTTTACTCATAGAAGGATGTATTAGGATTGTGATTTATTGATGTTTTCTTGATAATAATCCCATTTTTGCTGGGTAGGTTTGCAGAAAATAAGCGCCACAAACGCAATTAAATAGCAATACAATGGCGTGCTTTCGCGCAAAAGCAAATAGGTAATAATGGATGTAAGCGCCGGAAACGACACCATGTACATTTGCACAAGCGACCACTTTACGTATTGTTGCATAGACGTAAGCCTTTCCACTCTTTTGGCAAACAGCTTAAACATAAGCGGGATACACAACAACACTAAAATATTGGTAGTGCTTACCATCATGGTGGTACTGTTGGGTAAAAGGCAAAGTGGCTGGCCACCAAACGAAAAATGGGCAGCAGCCAACAAAGCTATCAGCAATGCATACAACCCATAGTAATGGGCTTGCAAGGTTTTATTGGTTTTCATGGTTAGTTTTTATAGGGAACTCGGTTTATAATGGATTTTCCTAAGGTAAGCTCGTCTGCATATTGCAATTCGTCGCCCACCGAAACGCCTCGGGCAATGGTGGTAAGGGCTATGTTGTATGGAGCCAATTTTCGGGCAATATAATAAGCCGTAGTATCGCCTTCCATGGTGGTACTCAATGCCATAACCACCTCTTTTATATGACCTTCTTGCACACGCAAAACCAAACTTTCTATTTCCAAATCGGAAGGATGAACGCCGTCTATGGGCGAAATGACACCGCCCAACACGTGGTAAAGCCCTTTGTATTGCCCCGTATTTTCAATAAGCATTACCTCTTTGATGGTTTCTACCACACACACCACATCTGTTTGGCGCGAGGAATCGGAACAGATTTGACAAACGTCCGTATCGGCAATGTTTTTACACACTTTGCAGTATTTAACGCCGTTTTTTAGCATCAACAGGGCTTGCGCAAAATCAGTAACGTCTTTGGTGTCTTGCTTTAACAAGTACAAAGCCAAGCGCAAAGCCGTTTTTTTACCAACTCCAGGCAACTTAGCCAGTTGATTTACAGCATTTTCTAACAAAAACGAAGGGTACGATTGCATAATATGCAAAGATAATACTAATTCTTTATAAAATGAAAAAAGAATTTTAAAGTTTGAAAATTAGAGGTACTTTCAATGGCAACGCAAAACGCTAACTACTAACTAAAGTAAACATACATAACAACATCAGCCGATAATCTACAAAGACTATCGGCTGATGTTTTTTATTAGTCAGTTTCTTTACGCTAATATTATTGAAGACTAATCAGATATACAATAATACCATTCATACGTAGAATCTGTAAGGTCTATAAAAATTTCAGTTTCATCACCTATAGTAAAATTACCTGATCTTTTCCATTTATACTCATCTTCGTTAAATACATAAATTTCATTCGTCCAACCACCTTCTGTGCTGTCAAATTTAAATTCCATACCTGGCGTAGCACCTTCGATAGTATATACATAGGTAGTATTATTTATTTTTTCCATTGGAATTGCAGTCCAACCAGAAGCAGGGAAACCACCAGCAATAGCCACATCTGTACCTATAGGACCGCAGTAATTAGTTTTAAGAGTTACGGTATAAGATACAGTTTCTGCACATGGAGAAATGAAATCGATAACTTTGAAAGCTAGAACTTTACCGCCTGCATCAGCAATCATCTGTAGGTTGTCTATTTTACCACCGTCAGCACCATCTTCCACATATTCTGCAGCGTCATTATAGAATTCATAGCCTCCTTTTGATTCGTACGTCCAGCTACCGTTAGCACGGATTTTAAAGTTTGTTTGAGTTTCATCCATTGCAGGAACAGTTACTTGGAACCAAGAGGTTGTATTTGGAACACGTTCAAATTTCATTTCTGGAGTATCTACCCAAGCACCATCAATTCCCATTAAATATAATTCAAAATCATCACAAGCCGCATTTTCTATTTGAAATAAGAAAGTAGTATAATCTTCGCTTGGATTATCTACATTTGGAACTCCTTCTTCATTATCACTACTTCCTATTTCTTTCCATTGAGCATAAAGTGTCATATTAGAAGAAATGAAAATTTCTTGTCCGTCGGCATAAGATATACCACTACCATCTGGTTTTGTATTCCAACCTGCAAACTCATATTCATATTCACCATCCCAATACCAAAATTCATTTTTAGGTAGTTTAAATAGTTCTTTTTCTTTTACCTTTATATCCTCCATATAACCACCACCAGCATTTCCATCAAATTTTAAAGTATATGTTTCGTACCATTGAGCATAAAGAGTTATATCTGATGACACTGAAAATTTATCTGTTTCCATATAGGTTTTACCACTACCATCTGCCTTTGTATTCCAACAAACAAAGTCTTGCTGAGCGTGAGTAAATCTATTAGTAGGTATAGTAAATAGTTCTGCATAATCTGCATCTACAGATGACATATTTCCTCTACCACCATTTGCATTAAATGTAATAGTATGTACCTTTTTGCTTGGTAAAACAGCTCTTACACTTGCAGCATAATAACGTGGCATAGGCTGTCCATCTCCTTCTCCTAATATATATTCTTCTGGAGTACCTTCACCTATACCCATAGATGAATTGTACATATAACTCAAGTTATCATTAAATTCACTCTCAAAATTAGATTCACTATCATAATAAGTTTCAGATGACCAATACAATCCTCCCTCGCCTATTCCATATTGTGCTAAATATGGTCCATATTGTGGATCCCACCCATAGGCTCCTGACATAGGTAAGATAATGCTTTGGTTATTTTTAATGCTAGTAAATCTATAATATTCTTTGCCATTTTTTTGTATATTATCAATAATACAATTCATAACAAGTTCTTCAAGTTCTTTTAAAGTTGGCATACGCCAATCACCACCCCAGTTGGCACGAGCAGCATCATCTTCATATTCTAAAACTGTTTTTTTGTCTTTTTTTGAATATTTTTTTATTCCCTCAACAAATATGCTGATATCAGAATCATTTAAATCAAAAGATTCACCTTCATACAATTTATAGTCTGATACCTCATACTCGGTTGTTCTTGGCGTAGTTTCTCCCCAGCAGAAATAATATCCATAATCGACTGCAGAAGTTGCACCCACATTCATGGTTGCCCATAGCGTGCCACTAGGTAAACCTAAATCTACATATTCATGACCATTAGCATTAGGTGTATCTGGATTTTCAGGTGTGTCAGGATTATCTGGAGAATCTGGTGTTTCAGGTTGAACATTATTTCCTTCAAAACCAATACTATCTACTTCAGTAGCCAATAATTCTATAGTACTACCATCTGCCTTGTAAACTATAAATTTAATCTGTGCCATGGCAAGAAGTGTTAC
>JAFOWX010000024.1 GCA_017391905.1 Paludibacteraceae bacterium
GAGAGAGTCCTTTTGGAGACAACTAAATGCATTGCCGATACATTTCATGCTGTGCTTGAACCAGAAAAAGAACAAATTGTGCCTCCCTCCCCCCCTCGACCCTACCCTATGGCTCGAGGGGTTTTGTTTTGCAAACTATGAATAACTACTAAAAAAGATGCATTTAGTTGCGAAGCAGCCAAAAGTATTGTATTTTCGCAGAGATTATTCATTTGGCTATGCGCATTACTTTTTTGGTCGATAATTTACCCCACCCTACATTGCCCCTGCTTACCGAGCATGGGCTTTCGATGTACATTGACCAAATAACTCCTAACTCCTCACTCCTAACTCCTAACTCTATTCTATGCGACATGGGTGCATCGGGCGCATTCATCAAAAACGCCAAGGCTTTGGGCATCGATTTAAATGCAAGCAATTGGGCGTTTTTATCGCACGGACACGCCGACCACACGGGCGGATTAGGCTGTTTTTTGGCACAACATGCGCATTTACCCGTTTACGCCTCTAAGCGCATCGCCACAACCCAATATTTTTCGTCAAGACCATTAAAAACTCGTATCAACGAATCAATAACTCCTAATTCCTCACTCCTCACTCCTAACTCACCCAGGAACATCGGCCCCGACCTCAACCTATTCTGCGGTCACACCCCTTGGTTTAAACCCATCGAGCAAAGCCAATGGTTAACACCCATCATCGCCATGGTTTTCCCAACGTGTAGCAATTATCCTACTCCACTGGGAAATAAATATTTATTTTTGGGCGAATCGACAAATCGACCAATCGATAACGTATTGATGACCGAATGGAATAATCGATTAACTCCTAATTCCTCACTCCTAACTCCTAACTTTTTAAGTGCAGGGACCGTAAGAAAAACAAGTGCAGGGAGCGTAAAAGACGATTTTTTGCACGAAATTGCCCTCGCCTTTGTTACCCCCAAAGGATTGGTTATTGTGTCAAGCTGTTCGCACAAAGGAGCACTCAACACCATACAATCTTGCATGGATTTTACAGGATGCAACGCACTCTATGCCTACGTTGGCGGTTTGCATTTGGTTGACAATGAGCAAGTAGAAGAAGAAACCATGGCTTTTATCAAAGATTGGATGCAACTATACCCTCAGGCTCATTTATACACCGGACACTGCACGTGTGCCAAAGCCGCATCGCTACTACAACAGCATCTACCTTTATGCAAGATTTTTTACACCGGCTATCAATTCGTTTTTTAGTAAGTATCTAATTTTAACCAATACCACAAATTTTGTAAAATTTATGATTATTCCTCATTCCTAATTTCTAATTCCTAATTTATTATTACCTTTGTGCTCTCAACGCAAAAACAATCCTTTTAATATATGATTACAGTTTCTAACTTGGCCATTCAATTTGGCAAACGTGTTTTATTTCAAGATGTAAACCTAAAATTTACCGCTGGTAACTGCTACGGTATCATTGGTGCTAACGGTGCAGGCAAATCTACTTTCTTGCGCATGCTTAGCGGCGAATTAGAGCCTACTCGCGGTACCGTAATTTTTGGTCCTAACGAACGTCTTTCGGTATTAAAACAAGACCACTTTGAGTTTGACGAATTTACCGTTATCGACACCGTAATGATGGGTCACGATAAACTTTGGGCGGTAAAAACCGAGAAAGACGAAATCTATCTGAAAGAAGATTTCTCTGAAGAAGACGGTATCCGTGCATCGGAATTAGAAGAACAATTTGCCGAAATGGACGGTTGGAACGCCGAAAGCAATGCAGCATCGCTACTTAGCAGCTTGGGCATCAAAGAACAATACCACTACACCCTTATGAAAGACATGAGTGGTAAAGAAAAAGTACGTATCCTTTTGGCACGTGCCTTGTTTGGCAACCCCGACAACTTGCTACTTGACGAGCCCACCAACGACTTGGACATCGACACCATTGCTTGGCTAGAAAACTACTTGGCCAACTACGAAAACACCGTATTGGTTGTATCGCACGACCGTCACTTCTTGGACGCAGTCAGCACCCACACCATCGACATCGACTACGGCAAAATTCAACAATTTGCTGGTAACTATACCTTCTGGTACGAATCGAGCCAACTAGCGCTTCGTCAACAACAAATGCAAAACAAGAAAGCCGAAGAAAAACGCAAAGAATTGGAAGAATTTATTCGTCGATTCAGTGCTAACGTGGCTAAATCGAAACAAGCTACCAGCCGTCGTAAAATGCTAGAAAAATTAAACGTAGAAGAAATTCAACCTTCTACCCGCAAATATCCTGGCATTATCTTTACACCCGACCGCGAACCCGGTAACATGGTATTGGAAGTAAAAGGACTTAGCAAAACCCACGACGATGGCACCGTACTATTCAAAGACGTAAACTTTAACGTAGAAAAAGGCGATAAAATTGCTTTCGTTTCGCGCGACCCACGTGCCATGACCGCCCTATTTGAAATCATCAACGATAAGATGAAAGCCGATAGCGGTACCTTTAACTGGGGTGTTACCATTACCCCTGCTTATTTGCCCGTAGACAACTCGGAATTCTTTAATACCGATTTAAACTTAGTAGATTGGTTGGGCCAATACTCGCCCGATACCACAGAATCGTTTGTACGCGGATACTTGGGACGTATGCTATTTGCCGGCGAAGAAATCTTTAAAAAAGCTAGCGTACTTTCTGGGGGCGAAAAAATGCGTTGTATGATTTCGCGCATGATGCTTAAAAATGCCAACGTAATGGTATTGGACTCTCCTGCCAACCACTTGGATTTGGAATCTATTCAAGCATTCAACAACTCGCTAAAAACCTTTAAAGGCAACGTACTTATGTCATCGCACGACCACGCCTTTATTCAAACCGTATGTAACCGTATTATTGAGCTTACTCCTAACGGCACCATCGACAAAGTAATGGAATACGACGATTACTTAACCGACGAAAACGTTAAGGTTGCTCAAGAGAAAATGTATCAATAATCGCATCGCATGCGATGCTCCGGTGATGCAGAAATTTGGTTAATCGATTTTAATTGAGAACTGACAACCGCAGTATTGTTGATTATAAAAATTATTTTCGGCGAGAAGCACGCGCCTACGTTCTTGTAGGCCGTCTTTTCGCCAATTTTTTGCCCAAAACTGTACATCTTTTACCTGCGCCACTGCCCAATCGCCGGCTTCTTCTATCTGCGTTAAACTCTTCCAGCGCGACGATGCCAACGTGGTAGCAATAACAGGAATTTGCCTGTTCTCAGCCACCCTTGCCGTTGCCAATAAACGCATTTTAAAGCACTGCAAACAGCGTCCGCCACGCTCTTTTTCGTGCTCCAACCCCTTTACGCAAGCCAGCCACTCATCGGGTTTGTAATCGTCGTCCACCACAGGCAGATTTAACTGGTTGGCATAACGCATCAGCTCGTTTTTTCTAATCAAGTATTCTTCTTCTGGAAAAATATTGGGGTTATAAAAGTAAAGTGTCACTTTGTAATCGTTTTGTAACAACCATTCTATGATTGCAGCGGCGCACGGAGCACAACAGCAATGCAAGAGCACATTTTTTGTCAAATTCATGGGTTCTTTTGGGTAAATGAATGTACAAAAATAATATTTTTGGAGAACTAACCACTAAACCTTACACATGAAACGTAAAATAATCAACCCATATCTTCATCCGGATTTTAAAGAAAAAGGCTACAATTGTTTTGCTTGTGCCCCACACAACCCCATTGGTTTACACCTTGAATTTTACGAAGAAGACGACGAAGTAACCACCACTTGGATACCGGACAGGCATTTTCAAGGCTGGTTAGAAACGTTGCATGGTGGCATACAAGCTACGCTTATAGACGAAGTTTCAGGATGGCTTATCTCACGCAAATGCCAATTGGCAGGCATGACAACCCAATTAAACGTAAAATACAAAAAGCCCGTTGCCATTGACGGCAATGCGGTAGAAGTTCGTGCAAAAATCAGAGAGATTAAACGAAATTTTGTATTTATCGATTGCCAATTGTTGCACAATGGTCAGCTTTGCAGCACAGCCGATGTTACTTTCTTCTGTTTTTCGAAAGAAAAATCCATCAACGATTTTAATCTGCTTCCTTTTGAAGTAGAAGAATAAGCCATTTATAGACTAATCGGTACCATAAGTAGCCGGCAAGAACACAAATAAATTTGTGTATCCCCTATCCAAATGCTACCTTTGTAATTTCATTTACAAACCAACCGATTATTCAATCATAATGAATCCGTTAGTAGACAAGATGACGTCCTTTATTGTAATGGACGTATTGGAAAGAGCCAATGAGCTGCAAAGACAAGGAGTGGATATTATTCACTTAGAAGTGGGCGAACCCGATTTTGACGTACCTCAATGCGTAACCCAAGCGGTAGTAGAGGCCTATCAAAATCACCAAACCCACTACACCCACTCGCTTGGCGACCCCGAACTACGCCAAGAAATAGCCAACCTGTACAAGCGCGAATACGGCGTAAACGTAAATCCAAACCAGATATTGATAACATCAGGTTCTTCGCCTGCCATTTTGCTTACCATGTTGTTGCTATGCAATACACAATCGGAAGTTATTTTGTCTAATCCGGGCTATGCTTGCTACAAAAACTTTGTATTGGGCGCACACGCCACCCCTGTCTTTGTACCGCTTAATGCACAAAACGGATTCCAATACAAAGTAGAAGACATCAAGGCCAAAATAACCCCCAACACAGCGGCTATTTTCATCAATTCGCCCATGAACCCCACCGGCACGGTTTTGCAACCACAATTTATGCAAGAAGTGGCCCAATTAGGGGTACCCATTATTTCGGACGAAATTTACCACGGCTTGGTTTACGAAAGCAAAGCACACTCCATTTTGGAATACACAGATAACGCTTTTGTGCTTAACGGTTTTAGCAAACGTTTTGCCATGACAGGCTTGCGTTTGGGTTACTTAATTGCCCCCAAACAATACATGCCTGCTTTGCAAAAATTGGCGCAAAACTTTTTAATTTGCGCTTCCAGCACAGCACAAAAAGCGGGTATTGCCGCCTTGCGCGATACTTCTAACTACGAAAAAACCATGTTCAATACCTACAACGAACGTAGAATTTACCTGCTTAAACGCCTACGCGACATGGGCTTTACCATACCCGTTGACCCACAAGGTGCGTTTTACGTGTTTGTAGATGCCTCTAAATACACCACCAACTCGTTGCAATTTGCTTTTGACGTATTGGAAAAAGCCCACGTAGGCATTACTCCGGGCGTTGATTTTGGTACAGGGGGCGAAGGTTTTGTACGCTTCTCTTACGCTAACTCGTTAGAGAACATAAAAGAAGGCATGGATAGGCTCCAAAACTATTTGGCGAGTCTGAAATAAATTAGTAAATTTGTGCGCTAAAAATTAGAGCTTTATGAATATATCGTATAATTGGCTTAAAAAGTATATCAATTTAACCCTTTCGCCCGAAGAAACGGCAAAAAAATTAACCTCGTTAGGGTTAGAAGTTGGCACTACAGAAACCATCCAAAGCATTAAAGGTGGCTTGGAAGGATTGGTTGTTGCAAAAGTGGTAGAATGTCAGGATCATCCCAATTCAGATCACTTGCACATTACCCAAGTAGATGCCGGAAATGGCGAACTATTGCAAGTGGTGTGTGGTGCAGCCAACTGCCGTGCCGGTTTAACCACCATTTTGGCTACCGTTGGTACTAAATTGTACAGCGGTGACGAATCGTTTACCATCAAAAAATCAAAAATCAGAGGCGTAGAATCGTTTGGTATGCTTTGCGCCGAAGACGAAATTGGCATTGGCACCTCGCACCAAGGCATTATTGAATTGCCAGAAGACGCTGTGATTGGTACCCCCGCCAAAGACTACTACCACATAGAAAACGACACCCTTATTGAGGTAGATATTACCCCAAACCGCAGCGACGCTATTTCACACTACGGTGTAGCCCGCGATTTAGCCGCAGGGTTAGGTATTACCGCAACCAAACCATCGGTGGATGCCTTTAAAGTGGATAACAACAACTACGTAGTAAACGTAAGTGTAGAAAATACAGAAGCCTGCCCTCGTTATTCGGGCGTAACCATTAGCGGCGTAAAAGTAACCGAATCGCCCGATTGGTTAAAAAACAAGCTAAACAGCATTGGTTTGCGTCCTATCAACAACGTGGTGGACGTAACCAACTTTGTTTTGCACGAATTGGGACAACCTTTGCACGCATTTGACGGCGACAAAATTATAGGCAACCAAATTATTGTAAAAACCCTACCCGACGGCACTCCTTTCACCACCCTCGACGGTGTAGAACGCAAATTATCGTGCAACGATTTAATGATTTGCAACCAACAAGAAGGCATGTGCATAGCCGGTGTATTTGGCGGTTTAGACTCGGGCGTAACCGAAAGCACCACCAAAGTATTTATTGAAAGTGCTTACTTTAACCCTGTTTCGGTACGTAAAACAGCCCGTCGCCATGGATTAAACACAGACGCTTCGTTCCGTTACGAACGCGGTTGCGACCCCAACATTACCCTATACGCACTAAAACGCGCTGCCTTGCTTATTCAAGAAGTAGCTGGTGGCGAGGTTTCTATGGATGTGGTGGATATCTACCCCAACCCCATTGCCGATTTTGAAGTAACCCTTTCGTACCAAAAAGTAAACAGCCTAATTGGTGCCGAACTAAGCAAAGACACTGTAAAAGGCATATTGGCAGGCTTGGAAATTAAAATTTTGGCCGAAACAGAAAGCGAGCTACAACTTTTGGTACCTCCTTATCGCACAGACGTACGTCGCGATGTGGACGTAATCGAAGACATTTTGCGTATTTACGGCTACAACAACATTCAACCCGATATGTCGTTGAAATCGGCCATCAGCTACGTAAACAAACCCGATAGTACCACTTTGCAAAACAAAGTTTCGGACCACCTAACCGGTGCCGGCTTTAACGAAATATTAAACAACTCGCTTACCCGCATTTCGTATTACAACAACCTAAGCAGTTACCCTGTAGAAAGCGCGGTAAAAATTATGAATCCATTGGGTGCAGAGCTAAGCGTAATGCGTCAAACCTTGCTATTTGGCGGTTTGGAAAGCATTGCACGCAACCGCAACCACCGCCGTACCAACCTTAAATTTTACGAATTTGGGGCTTGCTACCACTACAACAGCGCCAAAGCAGGTAGCGAAAAACCATTGGCTGCCTACAGCGAAGAATTCCACTTGGGCGTTTGGATGTGCGGTAACCGTGGCGAAATAAGCTGGACCGATAGCGAACGTAAAGTATCGTTCTTTGACCTTAAAGGCCATATTATCAACTGCCTAACTCGTTTGGGTATTCAAGCAGGCCAATACACCTTGCAACCTTACGAGAGCGACATTTACAGCCAAGCCATTGCTTGCGTAACTCGTGGTGGTAAAACCTTGGCACACATGGGCATTGTAAGCAAGAAAATACTCAAAGCCTTTGACATTGACACCGACGTATTCTACGCGGACATTGAATGGCCAGTAGTACTTAAACAGCTTAAAAACAGCAAAACAACCTTCCAAGATATTCCAAAATATCCAGAAGTAAAACGCGACTTGGCTTTGTTGTTAGACAAGAGCGTTACCTTCCAACAAGTAGAAAACATTGCCTACGAAGTAGAACGCAAGTTGCTTAAAAAAGTAGTATTGTTTGACGTGTACGAAGGCAAAAACTTGGAACCCGGCAAAATTTCTTACGCAGTTAATTTCACCTTGCAAGACACCGAAAAAACCTTGCAAGACAAACAAATTGACAACGTAATGCAACGTTTAATCAAAGCATTCCAAGACAAATTGGGTGCAACGATAAGATAAGAACGACTAATGTTTGCGCAAGGTGAACGCAGAACAAATTTATTTGTTATGCAGAACCGAAGCCAAACATCATAAAATGCGAAGCATTGAATAAACAACTGAACAATAAAACAATTAAATAATAAAATTATGGGAAGAGCATTTGAATACCGCAAAGCCACCAAAATGAAACGTTGGGGAAACATGGCCCGCGTTTTTACCAAATTAGGCAAACAAATTACCATTGCTGTACGCGAAGCAGGCAGCGATCCTAACGGTAACCCTCGTTTGCGCATGTTGATGCAACAAGCTAAAAAAGAAAACATGCCTAAAGACAACGTAGAACGTGCCATTAAAAAAGCATTCTCTAAAGACGAAGGCAACTACAAAGAAATCAACTACGAAGGATATGGTCCTCACGGCATTGCCATTTTTGTGGAAACCGCTACCGATAACAACATGCGTACCGTTGCCAACATTCGTAGCTACTTTACCAAATCGGGTGGTTCATTAGGCACAAGTGGTTGCTTGCAATTCTTGTTCGACCACAAATGCGTATTCTCTATTCTACCCAAAGAAGGTGTTGAATTAGAAGATTTAGAATTGGAACTTATTGATTACGGTGTTGAAGAATTGGAAAAAGACGACGAAGGCAACATTGTATTCTACGGCGATTTCCAATCGTATTCGGCCATCCAAAAATACTTAGAAGACAATGGTTTTGAAATTAACAGCGCCGAGTTTGAACGTATTCCTAACGATTACAAAACCGTAACCGAAGAACAACGTGCTTCTATTCAAAAATTATTGGATCGTATTGAAGAAGACGAAGACGTACAAAACGTTTACCACAATATGGCTGCAGAATAAGTAAGCCATTACTTCTTTACCCTAACCTCATTTTTGGCAATAAAGTCTTTCCAGTTTTTATAAGGCTTGTCAGAAATGGGGTTTTTCTTTTGTAGAAAATGGCAGTATGCAGCTGCCAAGGCATCGGTGGCATCTAACTTTAAGTTAAGTTCTTCCAACGGAATTTTTAAGAAACGACGCAACATATCTGCCACCTGCTCTTTAGACGATGCACCACTGCCGGTAATGGCCATCTTAATTTTTAACGGGCTGTACTCGTCCACGGTTAAGCCGGCACGCATAGCCACGGCTATTGCCACCCCTTGCGCCCTACCCAATTTTAACATAGACTGCACATTCTTGCCATAAAAAGGCGACTCAATGGCCAATTCTTCGGGCTGAAAACGATTTATAAGTGTTTGTATTACCTCTAAAACCTTTTGCAGTTTTTGATAATGCGTTTTGCAATCTTTAAATTGCACGCAACCCAAATCTACCAATTCTGCCTTGTTGCCTTGATAGCACAGCACGCCGTACCCCATAACGGTTGTACCGGGGTCTATGCCTAATATAATATGACTATCCTTGTTTGCTACCATTAAAAATCCAAGCGAGCGTCTGCACCCCACATCAGTTTTTCGCGCAAGGTTTGAAAGTACGTATGTCCCTTACGTTTGGCTACGTTTACCACGTAATCTGCCTTTTTAAGCACCAAATGCACGCCGCTTTTGCACACAAAAGATCGGCCGTCGATGGCAATCAAAAAGTGGTGGTTTTGGCTTTCCACATCCAAATCTATTTGCCAATGATCGGGCACAATAACCGGACGCAGGTTTAAACTATGGGGAGCCACCGGCGAAACCACAAAACTGTTGTTTTCGGGCATTAAAATAGAAGCGCCCACACTCAAGGCGTACGCCGTAGAACCGGTAGGTGTAGAGATAAGCAAACCGTCGGCACGATAGGTACACAAATACTCGCCATTTAGGGTAGTATGTACCTTTATCATAGAAGATGTATCTTGCTTTAACACAGCTACTTCATTTAGCGCAATGGCTTCGTCGGCAGGCAAAATATCGGGGGCATGCAATTGCAACAACGAGCGTTGTTCTATGGTAAAACCATGTTGCATAATTTCGTGAATAGCATCGCTTATTTCGTTTCCTTTTACATCCACCAAAAAGCCCAAATTACCTAAATTGATGCCCAAAATAGGAATTCCGGCACTGCCTACGCGTTTGGCTGTTTTTAGAAACGTACCATCGCCACCCAAACTCAACGCCAAATGCACAGACACCGCATCGTCTTTTTTAATAAGTTGGTAGGCCGAAGGCAAATAAGCGTTGTTTGCACGCAAAAACTGTTCCATGCGCTCGTCCAAAAACAATTCAACCCCATACGTTTCCAAGGTTTGCAACAGTTCTGTACAAGCCTTGGCAAAACCTTGCTTATGCACGCTACCAAACACGGCTACTTTCTGAATAGAGGAGTAATTTTCTGCCATATTTTCTATGCTAAATAGAAGTTTATCTGCAATAAATGATTAACTTTGTTCGTTTTTTAATAAAACGGAATAATTTGCCTTTTTTCGGGCTTATTTTATATGCAAAGTAAGTTATTTTTTATGAAAAAGACAACACTAAGTGTAAATATCAACAAAGTTGCCACCATTCGCAATGCACGTGGAGGCAATACTCCTAATGTAGTTGGCGTGGCATTAGACTGCGAAAAATTTGGTGCAGACGGCATTACCGTACACCCACGCCCCGACGAACGCCACATTCGCTATGCCGACGTGCGCGACCTAAAACAAGTTTTAACCACCGAGTTTAACATAGAAGGTTACCCACAAGACTCGTTTATCCAATTGGTTTTAGACGTTAAACCAACACAAGTAACCTTGGTACCAGACCCACCCGAAGCGCTTACCTCTAACGCGGGTTGGGACACCATTAAGCACCGTGATTTTTTAACCGAAATTGTGGCCGAATTTAAACGAAACGGCATTAGAACATCTATTTTTACTGATACACGTGCCGAAATAATCGAAGCCGCCGCCCTAACAGGAACAGATCGCATTGAGCTATATACCGAGCCTTACGCCTCGCAATTTGATCTTGACGCAGCGCAAGCGGTAGCTCCTTTTGCTTTTGCAGCCCAAGTTGCGCACAACTGCGGTTTGCAAGTAAATGCCGGACACGACCTCAACTTGCAAAATTTGCGTTTCTTTGCCGAGCAACTTCCCTATTTGGACGAAGTTTCTATTGGCCACGCCCTTATTTCGGACGCGCTATACTTAGGCCTTCCCAAAACCATCGAAGCCTACCAACAACAACTCATTTTTTAACCGTCATTCATCGCTAATATACAAGCAACAAACAACAATTGACAACTAAACATTAAACCATATGACTTTACTAAACGTACTATTAACCATACAAGCAACCGGTGCTGCTGTAGCCGATAGCACCCTGCAAGTAGCCCCCGAAACGGCCGAAATGAATTATTGGGAAATGGCCCAAAAAGGTGGTCCTTGGATTATGATTCCCATGCTTATCATGTCCTTTATTGCCATTTATATCTTTATTGAACGATGGGTAGCCATTACCAAATCGGGCAAAGAAGATACCACCTTTATGGATCGCATTAAGGATTACATTATGGAAGGCAAAATAGAATCTGCCACCAACCTTTGCCAACAAGTAAATACCCCTGCATCGCGCATGATTGAAAAAGGTATTTCGCGCTTGGGCAAACCCATGAACGACGTATTGGTAGCCATCGAAAACGTGGGCAACATAGAAACCAACAACTTAGAGAAAGGCTTTAACACCTTGGCTACCATTGCAGGTGGTGCTCCTATGTTGGGATTCTTAGGTACCGTTATTGGTATGGTACAAGCCTTTTACGACATGGCCAACGCAGGCAACAACGTTGACATTACCGTACTTTCCAATGGTATCTACACCGCTATGATTACCACCGTAGCCGGTCTTATTGTAGGTATTGTGGCATACTTTGGCTACAACATGTTGGTATCAAAATTAGACCAAGTGGTGCAAAAAATGGAACGTCGCACCATGGAATTTATGGATTTATTAAACGAGCCTATTAAATAAGCAACGTATGGCTATTCAAAAACGAAATAAGGTAAACCCCTCGTTTAGCATGTCGTCTATGACCGACTTGGTATTCTTATTGCTTATATTCTTTATGATTACCTCTACGGTTGTAACCCCCAGTGCTATCAAATTGGTATTACCTAAAAGCAGCAGTCAGGCAGCCGCCAAGCCCATTACGCGCGTCTTTATTGATGCTGATTTGCACTTTTACGTAGCTACCGGAAAAGAAAAAGAACGTGCCGTTGCTTTTGAAGAAATAGAACCCTTTTTGCAAGGCGTTGTAGCAGCCGAACCCGAAATGTACGTGGCGCTTTATGCAGACGAAAGCGTACCTTATCGTGAAATTGTTCGTGTGCTAAACATTGCCAACAAAAACCAGTTTAAATTAGTGATTGCCACTCGTCCCGTACGCGAATGAAAAATAACAAAGAAAATAAAGACAGTAAGATAGCCGGATTTGTGGGCAGTGTAATTATACACTTGCTGTTGTTTCTGTTGCTTATTTTTACAGGCATTGTCACCGTTATTCCAGACGAGGAAGAAGGGCTAACTGTAAACTATGGAACGTCAGATATGGGCAGCGGTTTATTTGAGCCCGCACCCCAAAAAGACATCGAAGACCAATTAGTTCCAGAAACAGCACCCACACAAGCGACGACACCGCCTGCCGTTTCGCAACCAACCCCTTCGCAATCCGATTTACAAACACAGGATATCGAAGAATCGTTAGAAGTGAAAGAAGCGCGCGAAAAGGCCGAAAAGGAAAAAGAATTGGAACGCCAACGCCAAGAGGAGCTTCGTAAACAGCAAGAAGAATTGCGCAAGCAACAAGAGGAAGAGGCCAAACGCATAGCCGAAGAAAAACGCATTGCCGAGGAAAAACGCAAAGCCGAAGAAGCCAAGAAAAAAGCACAAGAAGAAGCCAAGAAAAAAGCCCAATCGGCCGGCAAAGTATTTGGCAGTGGTGGCAAAGGAAGTAGTACCTCGTCAAGCAGCGAAGGCAACACCGGCGGAAGCGGCAACCAAGGCAACCCATTAGGTAGCGCCGAATCTACCAACCGCGATGGTGGCGGAACAGGAAATGGTCACAGCTACAACTTGAATGGTCGCAGCATAAAAGGCACACTCCCCTCGCCTGCCTATAACAAAAACGAAGAAGGCGTTATTGTAGTTACCATCGAGGTAAATGCTGCCGGAACCGTGATAAGCGCACGCGCAGGAGCAGCCGGCACCACCATTGGCGATGCCACCATGCGTCGCGATGCCGAACAAGCCGCCCTAAAAGCCAAGTTTAATGGCATAAGCGGCAATACCATCCAAACAGGAACCATAACCTATCGATACAAATTAAATTAAGCATAATGAGCGATCAACGTTACAACTTACGCGGCGTATCTGCATCAAAAGAAGATGTACACAACGCCATCAAAAACATTGACAAAGGGCTGTATCCCAAAGCATTTTGCAAAATCATTCCCGATATTTTAGGGGGAGACAGCGAGTATTGCAACATCATGCATGCCGACGGAGCAGGTACAAAATCGTCTTTGGCATACCTTTATTGGAAAGAAACCGGCGATTTGTCTGTATGGAAAGGCATCGCACAAGACGCCCTTATCATGAACATAGACGACTTGCTTTGCGTAGGTGCCGTAGATAACATTTTGGTATCTTCTACCATTGGTCGCAACAAGTTGTTAATTCCGGGCGAAGTAATTTCGGCCATCATTAACGGCACTGACGAACTACTTGCCGAGCTACGCGAAATGGGCATTGGCGTTTACGCAACCGGTGGTGAAACCGCCGACGTGGGCGACTTGGTACGCACCATTATCGTGGACAGCACCGTTACTTGCCGCATGAAACGCAGCGATGTTATCAACAACGCCAACATCAAACCCGGCAACGTTATTGTTGGTTTGGCTTCGTTTGGTCAAGCTACCTACGAAAAAGAATACAATGGCGGTATGGGCAGCAACGGCTTAACCTCGGCTCGCCACGATGTATTTGCTAACTATTTGGCACAAAAATACCCCGAAAGTTACGACGCATCTGTACCTGCAGACTTGGTATATTCGGGCGGATTAAAACTAACCGACAGCGTAGAAGGTTCGCCTATCGATGCCGGTAAATTGGTTCTTTCTCCTACCCGTACCTACGCCCCTGTGGTAAAAAAATTGTTGGATCAATTGCGTCCACACATTGACGGTATGGTTCACTGCTCGGGTGGTGCTCAAACCAAAGTATTGCACTTTGTAGAAAACGTACACGTTATCAAAGACAACCTATTCCCAGTTCCTCCTTTGTTCAAAACCATTCAAGAACAAAGCGGTACCGATTGGAAAGAAATGTACAAGGTATTTAACATGGGACACCGTTTAGAAGTGTACATTGACCCACAATACGCCGAACAAGTGATTGAAATTTCAAAATCGTTTGGTATTGATGCGCAAATTATTGGCCGCATCGAAGAAAGCGACCACACGCACCTAACCATCCAAAGCGAATTTGGCACGTTTACGTATTAAGTCGAAAGTCACCGATTAGTCAAAAAACATATGGCCGAAAGTTCATTATTAGAAAAAATAGAAGGTTTATACCACAAATTTGACGAGGTATCCACCCTAATTACCGACCCTTCGGTAATTGCCGATATGCGTCGTTTTGTAAAACTAAACAAAGAATACCGCGACTTAGAACAAATTGTCAACGCAGGCAATAAATACAAAACCATTTTGGCTCACATTGCCGAAGCCAAGGAATTGCTACAAACCGAAAGCGATCCCGACTTACGCGAAATGGCAAAAGCCGAGTTGGACGAGTTAGAGCCTCAAGTGGCTCCTATGGAAGAAGAAATCAAACTCCTACTTATTCCTGCCGATCCCGAAGACGCCAAGAATGCCATTGTGGAAATTCGTGGCGGTACAGGTGGCGACGAAGCGGCCATCTTTGCCGGCGACCTTTTCAAAATGTACAGCAAATATTGTGAAATGAAAGGTTGGCGCATGGAAGTTACTTCTATGAACGAAGGCACATCTGGCGGTTACAAAGAAATAGTATTCAATGTTACGGGCGAAGGTGTTTACGGCATTATGAAATACGAATCGGGCGTACACCGCGTTCAACGTGTTCCTGCTACCGAAACGCAAGGCCGCGTACACACCTCGGCTGCTACTGTAGCAGTTCTACCCGAAGCAGACGAATTTGACGTAGAAATTAACGAAGGTGAAATTAAATGGGACACCTTCCGCTCAAGCGGTGCCGGTGGTCAGAACGTAAACAAGGTAGAATCCGGTGTGCGCTTGCGCTACATGTGGAAAAACCCTGTAACCGGAACGGTAGAAGAAATTTTGATTGAATGTACCGAAACCCGCGACCAACCCAAAAACCGCGAACGTGCGCTATCGCGCTTGCGCACCATGATTTACGACCGCGAGCACCAAAAATACTTAGACGACATTGCTTCGCGTCGCAAAACCATGGTATCAACAGGCGACCGCAGTGCTAAGATCAGAACATACAACTACCCCCAAGGACGTATTACCGATCACCGTATCAACTATACCATATACAACCTAAATGCTTTTATGAGCGGCGACATTCAAGACTGCATAGACCACTTAATTGTAGCCGAAAACGCCGAACGCATGAAAGAAAGCCAGCTATAAATCAGTTGAGAAAGGAGACATCCGCATCACCGAATCACCAAATCACCAACAATACCATGACAAGAGAAGAACTTTTTGAAAACATTAAACGCAAAAAATCATTTCTTTGCGTAGGTTTGGACACTGATATTACCAAAATACCCGAGCATCTTTTTGAAGACGAAGATGCTATGTTCCGTTTCAACAAAGCCATTATTGACGCTACAGCCCCCTATTGCGTGGCATACAAACCCAATTTGGCTTTTTACGAAAGCATTGGTTTGGAAGGTTGGGATGTATTAGACCGCACCGTTGAGTACATCAAAACCAACTACCCCGACCAATTTTTAATTGCCGATGCCAAACGTGGCGACATTGGTAACACCTCTGCCATGTATGCCCGCACTTTCTTTGGCAACATGGATTTTGATACCGTTACCGTAGCTCCTTACATGGGCGAAGACAGCGTATCACCTTTCCTTGCATACCCAGGTAAATTTGTTACCCTTTTGGCCTTAACCTCTAACAAAGGTGCTTTTGATTTCCAACTTATCGAAGACAAAGAAGACGGCAAACGCCTATTTGAAAAAGTATTGGAAACCTCGCAAAAATGGGGCAATGAAGACCAATTGATGTACGTTGTGGGTGCTACCAAAGCAGAAATGTTAGAAGACATTCGTAAAATTGTGCCTAACCACTTTTTATTGGTACCCGGTGTTGGCGCACAAGGCGGTAGCCTTCAAGACGTAGCCAAATTTGGCATGAACAGCCAATGCGGTTTGTTGGTAAACTCTTCGCGCGCTATTATCTATGCAAACAAAGGCGAAGACTTTGCCCAAGCAGCAGGCCAAGCGGCAGCCCAAGTACAAGCTGAAATGGCTCAACTACTCCAAGAACACAACCTTATCTAACCGATAATGGCCAACAAAAAGAAAATCATTAACGACCCCGTTTTTGGTTTCATTACCTTGCCCAGCGAGTTGTTGTACGATTTACTACAACATCCGCTGGTGTATCGCTTAACGCGCATCAAGCAGTTAGGCTTAACTTCTTACGTCTATCCCGGCACGCAACACACCCGCTTTCAACACTCATTAGGAGCATTGCACTTAATGACAGAGGCCATAAAAACCTTGCAAAACAAAGGCAACAACATCTCTGAGCAAGAAGCAGATGCAGTTTATGCTGCCATATTGTTGCACGATTTGGGACACGGCCCTTTTTCCCACACGTTAGAAGATTTCTTTTTTACCAAACACTCGCACGAGGAAGTGGGTTGGGCACTTATTGAACAACTCAACAACGATTTTAACGGCAGGTTAGACCTTACCCTGCAAATACTACGCAACACTTATCCCAAAACCTATTTGCACGAATTGGTTTCGGGACAGTTGGACATGGACCGTTTAGACTACCTAAGACGCGACAGTTTTTTTTCGGGCGTAACAGAAGGAAACATCGGTTCGGCACGTATCATCAAGATGCTCAACATTAAAAACGACAAGTTGGTGGTAGAAGCCAAAGGTATTTATTCCATCGAAAACTTTTTAATGAGCCGCCGACTCATGTATTGGCAAGTGTACCTGCACAAAACGGCATACGCCGCCGAAATCATGCTACACAAAACCATGCTTAGGGCGCGCTACGTAGCCCAACAAGACCCTACCCTGTTTGGTAGCGAATCGTTGCGTTATTTCTTGCAACAAGGTGCCACCACCCTAAGCACCGAAGCATTGGAGCACTTTACCGCCTTAGACGATTCGGATATTTGGGTAGCACTAAAAGCATGGAGCAAGCACCCAGACAAGGTACTTTCGCTACTGAGCAACGGCATTGTCAATAGAAACATTTTTAAAGTGGAAATTTCCAATCAGGAGTTTGCCACCAATTACCTGCAAGAACAAAGCCAAGCGCTTTGTCAGGCACTTAATCTGTCTGAACAAGAGGTAGAGTTTCTTACTTCGTACAAAAAAGTTACCAACAATTTATACCGCGAAGACGACAACGCCATTGATATTTTGTTTAGCGATGGAAGCACAAAACGCATCTCCGAAGCATCGGATATGTTTAACATTGATGTACTCTCCAAACCTATCCATAAATACTACTATTGTCACTACAGAATTTAGCTTCTGCTAACCACTATTTTATTTGCATAATAGCAGTTAATTTTATAACTTTGCATAAAATTGTAACAATATGAAATTTTCTGCCGCACAATTAGCCGCCGTATTGCAGGGTACCATAGAAGGCGACGCTTCGGTTTGCGTACACGACTATGCTAAAATCGAAGAAGGTAAACCAGGCACCTTATCGTTTCTATCTAACCCCAAATACGAGCCCTTTATCTACGAAACAGAGGCGAGCATTGTGTTGGTAAATAATGATTTTGTACCTTCTAAACCTGTTAAAGCTACGCTAATTCGCGTTCCTAATGCCTATTTGGCGTTGGCTACTTTGTTGCAATTGGCAGAACAAAACAAGCCAGCCAAAACAGGCATCGACCCTACCGCACAAATTGCTCAATCTGCCACCATTGGCAACAACTGTTACATTGGTCCCTTTGTGTACATTGGCGAAAACGCGGTTATTGGCGACAATACACAAATCTACTCTCACTGCGCTATCAACGAAAAGGCAACCGTAGGCAACAATACCATTCTCTACAATCAGGTTACCGTTTACCATCATTGTCAAGTAGGCAATGATTGTATTTTACATGCCGGTTGCGTTATTGGAGCAGATGGTTTTGGTTTTGCCAAAAATCCGGATGGTTCTTACTTTAAGATGCCACAAAACGGAAACGTTATTATCGAAGACAACGTAGAGATTGGTGCTAATACTTGTATTGACAGGGGTAGCATGGGTCCTACTATCATACGCAAAGGGGTTAAATTGGATAACCAAATTCAAATTGGCCACAACGTTGAAGTGGATCAAAACACCGCCATGGCAGGTTGCTCGGCCGTTGCCGGTTCTACCAAAATTGGCAAAGATTGTATCGTAGCCGGTCTTGTGGGCATTGCAGGACACTTGCACATTGCAGATAACACCGTTATTGGTGCATTTTCGGGCGTAACCAAAAGCATCAGCAAACCCGGACAAACTTACCACGGCGCATTGGCCATTCCGGCAATACAAAACAAAAAAGCCTTTGCTGTATATCGCAATTTACCCGATCTAAGCAAAGAATTGCACAACTTGAAAAAAGAAGTAGAAGCATTAAAGGCACAATTAAATCAAAAATAATAGCAGTATGCAACATACATTAGCACAAGCATTCACACTAAGTGGCAAGGGACTTCATACCGGCTTACACATTACAGCCACCTTCTGTCCTGCAGAAGAAAATTCAGGAATACGCTTTGTGCGCATTGACATGCCCCAAAAACCGGAGATTAAAGCGTTAGCCTCTAACGTAACGGCTACAGAACGTGGCACTGTTATTGCAAGCCAAGGAGCTACCATCAGTACCATAGAACATGCCATGGCAGCACTTATGGCGCATGGCATAGACAACTGCTTGATTGAAATTGACGCTCCAGAAATGCCTATCTTGGACGGAAGCGCCTATTTTATTATCCAGGCTATTAAAAAAGCCGGTGTTGTTGCACAAAATGCACCTCGCCAATACTTTGAGGTAACAGAAAAAATGGAATTTGAGCACAACGGCTCCTCTATTACCTTTTTACCAAACGACACCTTTACTGCAGAGGTACACGTAGATTTTAATTCATGTATTTTACTACCACAGCTGGCAGTGCTAAACTCGTTGCAAGATTTTGATAACGAAATAGCAGCCGCTCGTACCTTTGTTTTTGTGCGCGAAATTGCTCCCCTATTGCAACACAACCTAATTAAGGGCGGCGATTTAGACAACGCCATTGTTATTTACGACAAAGAAATGCCACAACAAGAAGTAAACAACCTTTGCAACTTGTTAAACATAGAACCCATTGAGCTTACCAACTTAGGCTATTTAAACCGCAGACCTTTGGTATTTGAAAACGAACCTGCGCGCCACAAACTATTGGATATAATAGGCGATTTAGCACTGATAGGCAAACCCATTAAAGGAAAAGTGATAGCTACTAAACCCGGGCATACCTTTAATACCCAAGTAGCCAAAAACATATTACAAAATAACCTTACTAAATAATTGACATTAGCATGATTTCACCAAACGCCTACGTACATCCTAATGCCGTAATTGGCAACAACGTTACCATTGATGCCTTTGCCTACGTTGATGACAATGTAGTTATTGGCGACGGAACGCATGTATTCCCCAACGCAACCATCTTATCAGGCGCACGCATTGGTAAGAATTGTCGTATTTTCCCAAGTGCCGTGGTATCAGGTATTCCACAAGACCTTAAATTTAAAGGCGAAGAAACCACTGCAGTTATTGGCGACAACACCACCATTCGTGAATGTGTTACCGTAAACCGTGGTACCGCTTCTAAAGGAACCACCATTGTAGGCAACAACTGCTTGCTAATGGCGTATTCGCACATTGCGCACGACTGCGTTCTTCACGATAACATCATTATTGGAAATGCCAGCCAAATTGCAGGCGAGGTAGAAATTGACGATTGGGCTATTTTAAGTGGCAACTGCCTCATTCACCAATTCTGCCACATTGGTGCTCATATTATTATGCAAGGTGGTTCACGTACCAGCAAAGACGTACCTCCTTACGTTACCGCAGGCCGCGACCCATTGGCATTTGCCGGCATCAACCTAATTGGTTTGCGTCGTAGAGGCTTTACATCAGAACAAATCCAAAACGTACAAGAATGTTATCGTACCTTGTACCAATCTGCACTAAATGTAAGCCAAGCCATTGAAAAAATGGAAAACGATTTGGCACCCTCAGTAGAACGCGACACCATTTTAAATTTCCTAAAAAATTCGCAACGCGGTATTATACGTGGTTATCAAGACTAATATTTACCCATGGAAGAGACTGTAAAAAAATCGCTTAACTTTATTGAAGAGATAGTCGAAAACGACTTACGAGAAGGTATAAACGATAATCGCTTACAAACACGTTTTCCACCCGAACCCAACGGTTACCTACACATAGGACACGCCAAGGCCATCTGCATGGACTTTGGCATTGCCCAACGTTACGGTGGTATTTGTAACTTACGTTTTGACGATACTAACCCAAGTAAAGAAGACGTAGAATACGTAGATTCCATTCAAGAAGACATTAAATGGTTAGGTTTTCAGTGGGGCAATGTATTTTATGCTTCCGATTATTTCCCACAATTATGGGATTTGGCGGTGCAACTTATCAAAGACGGCAAAGCATACGTTGATGAACAATCGGCCGAAGAAATTGCCAAACAAAAAGGAACACCAACCACTCCCGGTACAGAAAGCCCTTATCGCAACCGCCCTGTAGAAGAAAACTTGGCGTTGTTTGCCAAAATGAATACGGGCGAAATTCCAGAAGGCGCAATGGTATTGCGTGCCAAAATTGACATGGCATCGCCCAATATGCACTTCCGCGATCCAATCATGTACCGCATCATTACCTCGCACCCACACCACCGTACAGGTACCCAATGGAAAGCCTATCCCATGTACGACTACGCACATGGCCAATCTGACTATTTTGAAGGCGTAACCCACTCTATCTGTACGTTGGAATTTGTAGTACACCGTCCACTTTACGATTGGTTCATTGACCAATTTGCAGACAGCGACTACCGCCCTCGCCAATACGAATTTAACCGTTTAAACATTACCTATACCGTAATGAGCAAACGCAAAATGTTGCAATTAGTACAAGAAGGATTAGTTGCCGGCTGGGACGATCCACGCATGCCAACCATTTGCGGTTTGCGTCGTAGAGGTTACACTCCTGCTGCTATCCGCGACTTTATCAATCGCATTGGTTACACCAAAGTGGATGGTATGATTGATGTTTCGCTTTTGGAACACTCCATTCGCGAAGACCTTAAACCACAAGCACACCGTGTCAGTGCTTTGTTTGACCCCATTAAGTTAATCATCACCAACTATCCAGAAGGTCAAAAAGAGTACATGACTACAGACAATAACCCAGATAACGAAGCTGCCGGAACACGCGAAATGCCCTTTGGTAGAGAAATCTACATTGAACGTGGCGACTTTATGGAAGATGCTCCTAAAGATTTCTACCGCCTAACTCCCGGTGGACGCGAAGTACGTCTAAAAAGCGCATACATTATTCAATGTACCGGTTGCGAAAAAGACGAGAACGGCCAAGTAACCACCGTATATTGTACTTACGACCCTGATACCAAGAGCGGCACAGAGGGTAGCAAACGTAAAGTGAAAAGTACCATAAACTGGTTAGACAAAGACGGATGCATCGAAGCAGAAGTACGCTTGTACGACCGCTTGTTTAAAGTAGAAGACCCTGCTGCCTACGATGGCGATTTCCACGACCTTTTAAACGAGGATTCGTTAGAAGTAAAAACAGCTTTGGTAGAAAAACACTTAGAAGGTGCAAAACCAGGCGATCACTTCCAGTTCCTAAAAATTGGTTACTTTACGGTTGACAAAGACAGCCAAGACAACAAACTTGTCCTAAACCGTACCGTATCGCTAAAAGACAATTGGGCCAAGAAATAATCAACATCAATCCCTATAAGCAATAAAAAATCCGCTCCTTAACAGAAGCGGATTTTTTAGTTTGTATGTAAGTGGGATTATTTCAAGATTCCCATTTCGGTTGCATGTTTGGTAATAATTTCCACCGCTTGGTCAATTTGATCAAAGGTGTGTGTAGCCATCAACGAAATACGGATCAAGGTATCTTCAGAAGGTACTGCAGGCGAAACCACAGGGTTAACAAAAATACCGTCTTCCAACAAACGTTGTGTCAACATAAAGGTTTTGATATTGTCACGCACATACAATGGAATAATAGGTGTAGTGGTGTGACCAATTTCAAAGCCACGGCTTCTAAATGCATCCAACATACGGTGTGTATTAGCCCATAGTTGTTTAGGACGCCATGTTTCTTCTTTCATCACATCCAATGCAGCCAACACAGCGCCGGCAGCAGCAGGAGTAATACTTGCACTAAAGATAAAGGTACGTGAGTGGTGACGCAAGTAGTTGATAACGTCTTTGTTTGATGCAATAAAGCCACCAATGGTTGCCAACGATTTACTAAAAGTACCCATTTGCAACTCTACTTCGTCTTGCAAACCAAAGTGTTCGCAAACACCAGCACCGTTTTCACCAAAGAAACCTAATGAGTGAGCTTCGTCTATCATAATAGAAGCGTTGTATTTTTTAGCCAACTTAACCATATCGGGCAAGTTTACCACATCGCCTTCCATACTGAAAACGCCATCAGCAACAATCAATTTGATTTTATCAGGCTCGCACTTTTGCAAGAAACGTTCCAACGACTCCATGTCGTTGTGTTTGTACTTAAATTGTTTAGCCATGCTTAAACGCGAACCTTCAATAATAGAAGCGTGGTTTAGCTTGTCTAACAACAAATAATCTTCTCTACCACCTAAGCAAGGAACAACACCCGAGTTTACGGTAAAACCAGTTGCATACACCATGGCTTCTTCTTTGCCAACTAATTTGGCTAAGCGTTCTTCCAACTCCAAGTGGATGTCAAGTGTACCATTTAGGAAACGAGAACCAGCACAACCTGTACCGTATTTTTCGGTTGCTTTAATAGCACCTTCTTTAATACGAGGGTGATTGGTTAAACCCAAATAACTGTTAGAACCTAACATTAAAACAGGTTTTCCATTGATGGTTACTACGGTATCTTGATCTGAACTGATGGGTCGGAAGTAAGGATAAACACCCATCGCTTTGGCTTGTTGTGGCACGGTATATTGTGCCAATCTTTCACTTAATAGACTCATGTGAATTCGTTTTTAGTTGTGCAAATATATAGATTATTTTTTTTTTCAACAATAATTACTCGTTAATTGTTAAAAGACCAATGGGCAAATCAAAATAAATTCGTTTGTTTTTATGGTCTATATCTACAATAAAAGCTTCCACCGCAGGAATCATTACCACCCCGTTTTTTGTTTCTATGCAAAACAGAACATTCTCAGTTTGGTCATTTACATCAACGATATTTCCAATGCAAGTTTCCTCGTTAAAGGCATCAAAACCGATAAAATATGCGTAGCTAACTTGCTCGGCTTTTTCTTGCCAAGCCAAAGGCAAATAAACATCCTTTCCTACTATATTTTTTGCTTTTTGTTCATTATCAACACCTTCCACCTGCATCAACCACGCCGTATCACTTTGGTAACGCCTGCTCGCAATAAAAAATGGCACAAACAAGCCATCCATGTTTAACACAATGTATGGACATTCGTCCAATACATCGGTATTGCCTATACACACCCACTCACCTGTTACACCGTGTGTGCGAGATACCTTTCCGGCCACAAATAATTCTTCTTTTGTTATCATGCTTTTTGCTGTAAAAATGGGGGTTCTTGCAAGGTGTACACGTGTTGCACGCATGCAGGAATTTCGTTCTTATAGTGTGTTACAAAAATAAGACATTTGTTGTTTTGTGCGCCAAAACGCTCTATCATTTTTAAACATTTTTGCTTATTACGTACGTCCATACCATGAAAAGGCTCGTCCAAAATAAGCAATTGTGGATTTTTTATCAACGCACGTGCAAACAAAACCATGCGTTGCTCGCCTGCCGAAACACGCAAAAAAGGTTTTTGGGCCAACGCCTCTATGCCCATTTCCTGCATCAGCAATAAAGCACGCTCTGTCTGCTCCTGGCTACACGTTTTGTACAAACCAACGCTATCAAAAAAACCAGACTGCACCACCTTTAAACAAGGTACGTTTTCGCGGTAGTATAAATGCATTTCGGACGAAGTATAGCCAATGCGTTTTTTTATATCCCAAATGCTTTCGCCCGAACCTCTTTTTCTATCAAACAACCAAATGGGCAACGAATACGCTTGCGGGTTATCGGCAAAAATGTAACTCAACAACGTTGACTTGCCCGAACCATTAGGTCCCAACAAAGCCCACTTTTCACCTTTATTTATACGCCACGTAATATCGGGCTGAAAAACAATACCCTCATATTGAATACACACTTGTTGCATGTTTACCGCATGTTGGTAATCATCGTCTTCCATAGAAGCAAAATCAAAGGAAAATTTGCCAGGCAATGCAGACGCTTCTACAGGAGGAATGGTATAGTCTCCTACCTTACCGGCGTATAGCGGCACACAGTTTTCTATGTGCAACAAATGAGTACTGCAGGCAGGCACATCTCGTCCATCAGCTACCAAAAACAACAATTGTGTACCTTGTTTGGCTATTAAGGCAAACACATCTTCCATTAACAGGCGGGTTTCTTCGTCTAATCCAATAAAAGGATTATCAAAAACCATCATGCGTGGTTTTTCCAACAAGGCTTTTGCTATAAGTAACCTACGCAATTGTCCACTGGACAATGTAATAAGCCTATGCGATAGCAACGGCGTTAACCTAAACACTTCTATTACCCAACCCAGCCAATTGCTATCTGTACAAGGTTGTAAAATTTCTTGCACCGTTGGGTACCAATCCACCTCGTATACGTTAAAGCGTTGTTGGTAATATGCATCCCTAAAATCAGAAAACGAGTAAGTTGACTGAAAATGAATGGTTTTAATAAACTGACGAGGGTAAACAAAAGCGGTTGTTTTGGCACGTTCCTCATCCATAAACGGATATTCAATACTTCCCCTTGCTACGCCATACCTACCACTTATCACCTCGCTCAACAAGGTTTTACCACTACCATTGGGTCCATAAAAAGTCCACACATCACCTTTGTTCATTGTAAACGAAAATGGGGATGCAAACGCCACATCAGGCACGCGTGGCACCACTTCTGTAAGTTTTATAAACGCATTCATGTTACAAAGATAGTGAAAGATAAGCATTATTTGCCTAATTTGCTTTTTATTGTTACCTTTGTACATCATTTTAACACCGTATAATTATGTTACGTATTGCCGTACAAGCTAAAGGACGCTTACACGAAGAAACCATGACTATGCTTGAAGAATCAAGCATAAAATTAGATTTAGGAAAACGCCAACTTTTGGTTTCCTCAAAATCTTTCCCCGTTGAAGTATTATTTTTACGCGATGATGATATTCCACAAGCCGTTGCCACCGGTATTGCCGACGTTGGTATTGTAGGCGAAAACGAATTTGTAGAAAAAGGCGAAGATGCCGCTATCATCAAACGCCTTGATTTTAGCAAATGCCGCCTATCATTGGCCATTCCAAAAGAAGCAAACTACACCGGCGTTGAATGGTTCAATGGCAAACGCATTGCAACCTCTTACCCCAACATTTTACGCCAATTTTTGGACAAAAACAATGTTCAAGCAGACATTCATGTAATTACCGGTTCGGTAGAAATTGCACCAAGCATCAACTTGGCAGATTGTATCTTTGACATTGTAAGTTCTGGTAGCACATTGGTTACTAACAACTTAAAAGAAGTTGAAGTAGCTATGCGCTCTGAAGCTTTAATGATTGGCAACAAAAATCTTTCGGACGAAAAACAAGCCATTCTAAACGAACTTTTGTTCCGTTTTGATTCGTTCAAAAACGCCGAAGGCAAAAAATACATCATTTTAAATATTCCAAACGATAAAATTGACCAAGTTTGTGCCCTACTTCCCGGCATGAAATCGCCAACCGTAACTCCTTTGGTACAAGAAGGTTGGTCTTCGCTTCAATCTGTTATCGAAGAAAAAACATTCTGGCACATCATTAACCAACTAAAAAGCATTGGTGCCGAAGGCATTTTGGTAGTGCCCATCGAAAAAATGATATTATAAGCATGCAAATTATAACCAATCCGCAACCACACATGTGGGACGAGCTGTTGGCACGTCCACACATGAGCAACCAAGACCTTACGGCTGTAGTAGCCGAGGTCTTGAATCGTATTCGTACCGAGGGTGACAAAGCCGTTATGGCCTACGAACTTCAATTTGACAAAGCACAACTTACCACCTTACAGGTAAGTGATGCCGAATTTGCCGAAGCCGAAGCACAAGTGGACCCAGACCTTAAAAAGGCCTTGCAAATTGCCAAGGAAAACATCACCACGTTTCACGCCGCCCAAAAGCACACGTTGCCAAAAGTAGAAACCACATCGGGAGTAACTTGCTGGCAAAAAGCCGTTGCCATCGAAAAGGTTGGTTTGTACGTACCAGGTGGTACAGCTCCTTTGTTTTCTACGGTACTTATGTTGGCCATTCCGGCTCAAATAGCGGGATGCAAAGAAATTGTGCTTTGTACTCCTCCCAATGCCCAAGGCAAGGTAAATCCTATTATTTTGTACGCCGCCAAACTTTCGGGCGTAAGCAAAGTGTTTAAAATAGGTGGTATTCAGGCTATTGGTGCCATGGCATACGGAACCGAAAGTGTACCAAAAGTTTATAAAATATTTGGCCCCGGAAATCAGTACGTTATGGCTGCAAAACAACAAGTTAGCTTGCACGATGTAGCCATTGATATGCCTGCAGGGCCATCAGAGGTTGCTATTATTGCCGACGAAACCGCACAAGCAGCATCCGTTGCTGCCGATATGCTTTCACAAGCAGAACATGGCAAAGACAGCCAATCCATTGTCTTTACAACAAATAGCCAATTTGCAGCTGCTATTCAAACAGAAGTTGAAAAACAAGTTGCCATAGCTCCACGCAAAGAATTTATCCAAGCATCGCTACAACACAGCAAAATATTTGTGCTTGATAATATAAACGATGCTGTAGCCATGTCTAACCAATATGCGCCCGAGCACCTTATTATTATGTGCAAAGACTACCAAGCCGTTGCCGAACAAATTACCAACGCAGGATCTGTCTTTATGGGCTATTATACCCCCGAAAGCGCAGGCGATTACGCCTCTGGCACCAACCATACCCTACCCACCAGCGGTTATGCCAAAGCATACAGCGGTGTTAACTTGGATAGTTACACAAAAAAAATTACTTTCCAAGAAATTACTCAGGATGGTTTGCGCCAATTAGGTGATACCATTGAGATTATGGCAGAAAACGAGCAACTTATGGCACATAAATATGCCGTTTCTATCAGAAAACAGTAAAAAGCATTTTTTTGTTGAAAAAATAGGGTGTTATATTTGGACAAAGCAAAAAATTTTCTATATTTGCTTGCATAAGAAAAAAATGTTAAAAAATAACACTTACTTAAAATTATTATTATGGAACAATTAGTTAAACAAATTGAAGCACAAATGGCAGAATTTGCCAAAAATGCAAATGATCAAGTAGAAAAAGGTAACAAAGCTGCAGGTACTCGTGCGCGCAAAATTTCGTTAGACATTGAAAAATTGCTAAAACAATTCCGCAAAGATTCTATTGCAGCTGCTAAATAATTTCAGCTATAGTCATTAGTTTTCTTAGACTAAAAAAGGGTGAACGTAACGTCCACCCTTTTTTTTATATCCATTTTGCAATTACTCACAACCGCAGGTAGCCAAGTTAGCCATTTTAATGGCTGTAACAGCTGCTTCCACGCCTTTATTGCCCAATGCGCCACCGCATCTATCCAAGGCTTGTTGCAAGGTATTAACCGTTAGCAAACCAAAAATAACAGGAACCATACCCACTTGCGCATTCAAATACGCTATACCTTGTGTTGTGCCACCACACACATAATCAAAATGCGGGGTATCTCCTTGAATCACACAACCCAATACAATAATTGCATCGTATTTTTTGCTTTCTTGGAATTGTTTAGCGGCGTATGTTAACTCAAACGCACCAGGAACGTGCACCACATCTATTTGTGTAGCGCCATTTTCTTCTAAGGCTTGCACTGCACCTTCTAATAAAGCAAACGTAACATCGCTATTCCAATCGGCAACAGCAATGGCATAACGTTGCTTCGCAACTTTGCCTTTACAGGGCATTTGCGAAGCATCGTATTCCGATAAATTATGCAAACAGCTTGCCATTATTTAGACAATGCGTTAATAAATTTTTGTACATCATCCACATCGGTCATACCAGGCATCACACCTTTGTATTCCTTTTCTATGAATTTATAGGTTTCCAAAGCTTTCGCAGTTTCGCCCAAAAATTCGTATGCACGAGCTACTTTTAACGAATAAGTAGCAGCTATCATAATATTTCCGCTTTGTGCAGCTTGTTTTAGATAAGGCAAAGCAGCTTGCACGTCACCTTTTTGTACATAGCTATCACCTATTGTACCAACAACAGAGTAACCCAAAATGTCATCTCCGGCCGAGTAGTTTGATAAGTAGTCAATGGCATTGTCGTAATCACCTAATTTATAGTATGACAAACCAGCATAAGCATTAGCCAACTCACCACTTGGCGTATTGCCATATTCGTCTGCGATAGCAACAAAACCTACAAAATCAACACTATCACCATTCAATGCAATATCATATTTTGCATTGTTAAAGTAATCTTGACCTGCGTACACCAATAATTCTGCTTCTTGGTTGTTTGGAATTTGATACAAATTACGATAGCCTAACCAAGCTGTCATTACCACCAAAATAGCCACAAAAGCCAACATCAATTGTTTTTGATTTTTTTCAATAAATGCTTCTGTTGTCAATACTGCATTTTCAAAGTTCTCCAACTCTTGTGGATTTTCTACATTTTTTTTATTCTTTGCCATAATATAATTGGTCTAAATTTTACAATTAGATGCAAAGTTACAAAA
>JAFOWX010000025.1 GCA_017391905.1 Paludibacteraceae bacterium
ATCTTCATATGATGTAAATGGTGAATATACATTTAATTGTGGATAATATATATTACCATTTGTAAGATTCTCAAATATCCAATTATATGATTTAATATATTTTCCAAATTCTATATCCATGATCATATATAGGTTCTCATTATCATTTATAGTATAATCACTTAATGAATTTCCTTTTAATTCAGTCATATCATAAAATTCTGAAAAATATTTATACCCATTATTATACATGACTTCTAATAAGAATTGTGGTATATTAGCAGGTTCAAATCCAAATTCCTTACTTATACAAACAGTATATGTATTTTCATTATTTTTATATAATACAGTATAATAATTTTCAAAGAAATCATCATTATTATTTACATAATCTCCGTTTAATACAATAACATGATTCTTACCAATAACGTCTGATTCAGTAGTTTGTAAATATTGTGGTGATCCATTAATGTATGTTTTGTTGAGCAACATATCGCCTTCAATATTATCTATATCTACATAAACTGCACCAAAATCAGGCACAGGATTGATGTTAATGACAGGATCTGGTTCTGGCGCTGGGGCTGCTACTGCCGTTGCGCTAATAGTAACTCGTTTAGTAGTTACACCGCTGGTAATAAGCAAGGTTGCGGTGTATGTACCTACCGCTTCTGGTTCAAAGTCTATACGTATTAGACCATTTCCGTTGCTTAGTTCTTGGTAAGAAAGTGTAAACACATCTACATCGCCCGCTAACGTAGCGGTAGCCTGCGTTGCATGTTGTAAGGTATAAGAAACCAATTCGGTTTGTTTTTCGCCCACATACGTATTGGTAAAGGTAGGTTCATTTTGTAAGGTAATGACAGGTGCTGGCAACGCGGTTGCACTAAAGCCTACGCTTGCGGTTTCACCACCTGCGCTTATGGTTAAAGTAGCATTAAATACCCCTTGAGCATTAGGAGCAAACTCAATTTCTACACGACCAATACCTTCGCTTACGCTTTGCGACAAAATGGTAAAGAATCCGTTTTGTGCATCGTTACCACTTAACGTAACCACGGCATTTTCTGTTCCCTTTAGTACGTACGAAGCTACCACCTTGGTGGTTTGTTTTTCGGTAATAGATTCAAAGGCAGGAACCTGTACATCGCTAATGCTTACCTGCATATCTGGTTCTACCGCATTTTCTACTTTGGCTACAGCCACCACATTTACGCTTTCGCTTACGCCTTCAGCCTCAATGGTTAGTACGGCATTATACAAACCAGCCTTATCGGGCGCAAACAATAATTCTGCAGAGCCTTTTCCGTTTTGTACTTTTTGATTTTGAAGAATAAATATATCATCGTTAGAAACGGTTACCAATGCGTTGCTTGCATTTATTAAGGTATAGGTAATATCTACCATAGCATATCCACCTTCGTACACTTCGGGGAACGCAGGTACATTGATATTGGTTATGCTTACCACTGGTTTAGGCGCAATGGCCGTTGCACTAAAGTTTACGCTGCTGGTTGCATTTCCTGCACGCAGTGTCAAGGTAGCGTTGTAAGTACCTGCCGTTTCTGGGATAAAGACTATTTGAACAGAACCTTGTTCGTTGCTAACGTTTACCTTACCCAATACAAACACCTCTGCATCTGCACCTGTAAGTTGAGCCACCACATCCGTGGTATTTTCAACGTTAAAGGTAGCTATTACTTTAGCGTTTTTACCTTGTTCTACGGTAGCAAATGTAGGCACTACCAAGTTAGAAATAACCACTTGGGGATCTGGCACAGACGCCACTGCCGTAGCTATTAAGCTTGCGCTTTGGGTTACTTGGCCCGAGGTAATGGTTAAGGTTGCTTGATGTGTACCTGCCGTTTGAGGTATAAACATCAATTTTACACGTCCAAGAGTTTGTTCTACAATGATGAACGAGCCAGCATCTGTACCACTTATAGAAGCCTTGGCTTCTGTAGCATTTTCTAAGGTATAGGTTGCAGTGACTACACTGCTTTCGTCCACATAGGTGCTTGCAAAGGCTGGCACTTGTAGGTTTTTAATAACAGGCACCACTACTGGTTTGGGCTCTACGGCAACAGCTACAATAGATGCGCTTTGGGTTACAAGGCCCGAGGTAATGGTTAAGGTTGCTTGATGCGTTCCTACCGTTTGAGGTATAAACATTATTTTTACACTTCCAACGGTTTGTTCTACAATGATGAACGAGCCAGCATCTGTACCACTTATAGAAGCCTTAGCTTCTGTAGCATTTTCTAAAGTATAGGTTGCAGTTACCACGCTGGTTTCGTCCACATAGGTGCTTGCAAAAGCAGGCACTTGTAGGTTTTTAATAACAGGCACCACTTCTGGTTTTGGATCTACAGCAACCGCTGTAATGGTTTTGCTTAGTGTGGTTTTGCCCGAAGTAATGGTTAAAGTACCGTTGTATGTACCGCTGGTTTCGGGCATAAACACCAATTCTATACTACCTACTCCATTTTTAACACTTTGGTTTAGGATGTAGAATGGAGCTTCTACAGAAGCAGTAGCCTTGGTAGCATTTTCTAAGGTATAAGTAGCTGTTACCGTTGCGGTGTTTCCTACCTCAATTTGTGCAAAGGCCGGCACATTCAAATTACTGATAACAGGTTTTGGAGCCGAAGCCGTTTTTTGGAGCAACAAGGTTGCCTGCCAATCTGCAGTAATGGTTACGGTAACAGCAAAGGTATCGCCTTCTTCTACGTTTTGGGCCTCTATATCTGCAGGCGAAATCTTCACATCTGGCTTAGCGCCACGTTTTAAGGTAAAGGGTACGTCTAAAGACAAATACGATTCACTACCATTACCAAAGTCTATCATCGCTAAACTTTCCTTGCCACCTACTTTAAAACGAACTTCGGTAGCACCTGCATAAATATAATCTCCTTGGTACACACCATTTCCTTTAAAGGTTAATGGCATAAACGTTTGAGTAACATCAGGATTTAAACCCGTAAATTCTACCAACGCAATACCAACATCTTGGGTAACATCAAATATGTCTTGAACAGCAGTACCGGTTATTTTAAGTAAACCTTCTGACAGCACTAATTCTATTTTAGAAACCAACAAAACACCAGCAGGTATTATATTTTCACCACCGCGACTTAATGTAAACTCATAACCTGGTTCTATCTGCATATCGGGATAAGCAGCACCTAAGTCAATGCTTTCCCAATTATCTGCTGAGCCTAATTTAAAGCCACCCTCAATTTTTAGTTCACTACCTGCAGGATAAGTTGCTACATAATAATCGCCATCTGTAGATGTTAGTTTATAGTCTTCGTTGGCTTTCCAATTATTAAATCCACCCATAATGTAAACAGGCACAGCATCTGCCGATTCTACTTTTACTGCCGTAACGGTAAAGTCAGGATTTTCGTAGTCGCCGTTAAAGGTAACCGTTACATTGTAGGTTCCGCTTTCTGTAACCGTTGTAGAGAAATATTTTCGATAAACCGTATAATCGCAGTTACCAATAATGATACAACCAACCTTAGCATTACCATTTTCATTTACCATAACACCTTTTTGGAATGTTAGTGTATAATTATTTGCTTCGGTAAATGCATCTTCAGGTTTACATTGTTCATGTATATGGAAATATTCCAATTTTGGTTTACCAAATGAACCAGAAGGAGTGGTAACTATAATTTTTCCAGTATATACGTTGTACTGAATGGTTACATCGGCTGCTTGGTTAAGAGTAAACATAATGTTACCATCGCCATCGTCATCGTATAACATATCTTCTTCCTTAACACCCATAGAAGAATTATCAAAATCCAAGTAATTTCCACCCATCCAGCTTTCTACACTACCAACTACTTTAAAGGCGTAACTACCTGCAGGAACATTTTTATAGGTTACTTGGTAAATACCGTCTTTATCGGCATCGGTCATGATATTTACAGGCGAATTATCATCGGCCCATTCAATGCCACCGCACCAAACACCAGAAGGGTCGCTACTACCGTTACCACGTACCGTGTAGGTGCGACCTTCCAAATTGGGAATATAGCTAACCACTACAGAGGCGGTCCAATCTGATTTAAACGTTAAGGTACATTCAAATTTATCGCCTCCATAGCATACATGTTGGGTTACCAAGCTATTATATGTAGTTGATAATGGAATAGCTACATTATACAGTAAAGGATCTGTTGAACCCACGGCTACCACCGCATCGTTTACATCGCCAAAATTAAATGCCGTCTTATATCCAGTTGCATCTGCAGACACCACGTATGTACCTGTATAAACACCATTCCCTTTAAAGGTCATGGGCATTTCTGGATTAAAGTTAATACACAAGTTGTAATCTTTGGTTACATCAAATACTTTGGCCTTTGACGTTCCTATTACCTTAAATGTAGCCGTTGATAATTGAAATTCTATGCGTGTAGCCTCTATAACACCTTGTACACCAATGGCATTACTACCATTCCCCACTAACGTATATGTTTTGTTTGCTTCTATATTGGTTATAGCATCTGCTGCAAAAATATAGATAGATTCTCCACCGGGATTTTCCACAATAGGTTCGTCTCCCTTACCAAACAAATAAAACAAACTGGTTAGCTCTGTGGGTGTTGCAAAGTCTATAACATAGTTATCGCCATCGTTAGAAGTAAATTTCCATTCATCTAAGCGTTGATAACCTGTTACTTGACCACTTAACCATATTTCTGAATAAACGGGGTCGGGGTTTACAGGAGGAACAACAGGTGTTTCTACTTTTTCAGCTTGTACTGAAAATTCGGGATTTTCGTAATCACCATTAAAGGTAATAGTAATATTGTATGTACCTTCTTTTTGTTGAACTTGTAGCCTCTTTTCATAAACAACATATTTACAATTTCCAACAATGGTATAGGTTTTTAGAATGGTTGCATTTTCTGGGTGTCCCTCAATCCCTATAAATTCATCCTTAAATGTTAGTTGATTATTGTTAGCTGCACTAAACGTATTTTGGGCAGTACAGGGTGTGTCATCGCTTAGTTTCAAAGAGAAATATTCAATGGAAGTTTTGTCGAAAGATCCAGAAGGCGTAGTTGCCGTAAATTTACGTGTATATGCATTATACGTAATGGTTACATCGGCAGGTTGCAACAAAGCAAATTGAACATTTCCACCTTCGGCAATAGTTATATTAGCCGAAGAATGAGCCGCATCAAACTGACTTGGAGTACTCCACTCTACATTACCCTTATTATCTCTTTCTACAATTCTAAAGTTCCAGTTACCAGCAGGTACAGCCGCATACGTTTTGGTATAATCTCCATTTGCATTGGGACCGGCCATCACATTTGTTTTAGACGTACTATCCCAAAATTCGCCGTTTACCCAAGTTGCGGTAAGGTCGTCTGTACCATTACCTGCCACTACATACTCAACAGTAGGGACAACAGGATCTACATCACCAGAAGATTTTTCCTTAACCAAAATAGTAGCAGACCAATCGGACAAAACGGTAAGTACAATCGTTAAGGTTTGACCTGTTGCGGCTTCTGGGAATTTTATAGGACGATTAGTAATGGCTAATGGATAAGGTTCTGCTAATGTTACCTCAGAATCGGTACCATTATGTCCCCACTCTACCGTTTTGTATTGATAATCACCAATTGTAGAAGATGGAGCACTACCAGTATAATCATATTCGTAAACTCCATTTCCCTTAAATGTAAATGGATAATCTTTATTGTCGGCAGCTATATAGAAACCATAATCGGTGGTGGTATCAAATACTTTTTCTTGGGTAGCACCTGTTATTTTTAAGGTTTGAGTGGATACAGTAAATTCTATTTTACTTACCTGAATGATATCCGCTACATTTAAGTTGGTTGGAGTACTGAAATACAATGTATATTCTTTATCAACCTCTACAGATACACTAACACCTGCAGGAGCACCATAATTATGGGGAGACCATCCAGACGATGCCACTTTAAATTGACCTGTAAGTTCCAACTCTTGACCTTCAGGAAAACTTAGCACAAAATAGTCATCATCCGCACTACTAAATTGATAAGCTTCTTCAAATTGCCAACTAGATAACTGACCTACAAGGTACAGATTAGCCTTTTGCGCCATTAGCGAACTGAGCACGCCAAAGAGCAATACTAAAAATGTAATAATTCTTTTCATAAGCATTTATTTTAAAATTGTTATTGATTTATTTAGACGCAAACGTTTTCGTGCACCTATACAAAAAAAGCCATTTCACCCACAGGTAAAACAGCTTAAACATAGTAATGGTGCAAATTTTTAATTATTTGCGCAGTATGCATGTATGTATGTACAGCCTCACAAGCGTTGTTAATGCCTGCAACACATACATCATTTATTTTTAACATTTTACACATCATAATAGCAAAAATATCAAAATATTTTAAAACACCATAACATTTCTATGGTTTTATAACTGAATATGTAAATTTACACCAATATCCATTGTAATCTACCACATTACATTGCGTTTTAGTAAAATATTGTGTACTTTTGTGGCACTATCCAACATTATGGCAAAAATCTTACTCATTGATACTTCTACAGAAGTATGTTTGGTAGCGCTTGCTGACAACACTCAGCTTTTGGCTTCGCGCATAGATACCAACGGACAAAACCACAGCAAACTCATTGGCACTTTTGTACAAGATGTGCTACACGAGGCAGGCATTACTGCGCACCAACTTGACGCAGTGGCTTTGAGTGCAGGACCAGGCTCTTACACCGGGCTACGCATAGGCACATCCTTTGTAAAAGGACTATGCTTTGCCGCAGACAAACCTGTTATAACCCTGCCCACGCTACAAATTTTAGCACAAGAGGCATTGTTGCAAAACCCTAACATAGAACCTCATGCCACCCTATGCCCCATGATTGATGCGCGTCGCATGGAAGTATATACCGCCGCATACAGTACGGCGTTGCAAGAGGTTACACCCGCTTGGCCCGAAATTGTAACCGAAGCCTCGTACGCCACCTATTTGGAAAAGCCAACGTACTTTTTTGGCAACGGTTCTAACAAATGCCAAAGCACCCTAACCCAAGCTAACGCACATTTTATTGCCAACATCATTCCTTCGGCCAAAGCCATGATGCTATTGGCTCAAAAAGCCTACGATGCACAACAATTTGCGGATACAGCTTACTTTGAACCTTTCTACCTAAAGGAATTTATGGCAACCATGCCCAAAAATAAAATCTTTTAATCCACCATGGAATACTATACCACCAAAAACAAATTGATCTTAACGGAATATGGCCGAAATATTCAACAAATGGTTGAATACGCCATGACCATTGAGGACCGTGACGAACGTACCCGCTGTGTAAAAACCATTATCAACATTATGGGTAATTTGTTTCCACACTTGCGTGATGTAAACGACTTTAAGCACAAACTATGGGATCACTTGGCCATGATGGCAAACTACCAATTGGACATTGATTACCCATACGAAGTGGTAAAACCAGACCAATTGCAAAGCAAGCCCGATAAAATGCCTTATCCTAACCGCAACATCAAGGCAAGGCATTACGGCAACAACCTACCCCGCTTTGTAGAGGCAGCATGTCATTTGGACAACCCCGAAAATGCCGAAAAACTCATTGGCATTATGGCCAACCAAATGAAAAAATACTTTGTTACATGGAACAAAGACGGCGTAGAAGATCAAAAAATATTTGACGACATACGCGAAATGACCCATGGGCAAATAAACCTTAACGAGCAAAACTTTAAACTAAAAGAATCCAAAGAGTTTATTGCCCCAGCTAAACGTAAACAACCCTGGAACAACTATAAAAACAACAAAAAATAATCCTCGCTAACATGGCATCATTCAGAATAAAAGGCGGCAACAAGTTGCACGGAAGCATTACCCCACAAGGCGCAAAAAACGAGGCCTTGCAAGTGCTTTGTGCGTGTTTACTAACGCAAGACGAGGTTACTATGCACAACGTACCTCAAATTGCCGACGTACTACACCTTATTGAGTTGTTGGAGAAAATGGGGGTAAGCGTACAACGCATAGACCAACACAGCTACCGTTTTAAAGCCAATCAGGTAAACACCCAATACATGTTGGATGCCGATTTTTACCAACGCTGCACCACCCTACGTGGTTCGGTAATGCTTATTGGCCCCATGTTAGCACGCTACGGACATGCCATTTTACCTCAACCCGGTGGCGATAAGATAGGACGCCGCCACTTAGACACCCACTTTGAGGGTTTGTGCAAATTGGGCGCCACATTTTCTTACAATGCCAATTTGCGTTTGTACGAGGTTACCGCAGAAAAACTAAACGGCTGTTACATGCTTTTGGACGAAGCCTCTGTAACCGGTACTGCCAACATTGTAATGGCGGCTGTTTTGGCAAAAGGCACTACCACCATTTACAACGCAGCATGTGAGCCCTACTTGCAACAATTGTGTAAAATGCTCAACAACATGGGCGCAAACATAGAAGGTATAGGTTCTAACCTGCTACACATTACAGGCGTAGAAAGCCTACACGGTTGCACCCATACCATTTTGCCAGATATGATTGAGGTAGGTAGTTTTATTGGCATGGCAGCCATGACCGGTAGCGAAATTTTAATCAAAAACGTATCATTGCCCAACTTGGGAATCATTCCCCAAAGTTTTAGAAAATTAGGCATTGAGATTATAGAACAAGGCGACGATATTTTGGTACCGGCACAAGACCACTTTACCATACAATCTTACATAGACGGCAGTATCTTAACCATTGCCGATGCACCTTGGCCCGGACTTACCCCAGACTTGATAAGCGTACTATTGGTGGTTGCCACCAAAGCCAAAGGCAGCGTATTGATACACCAAAAAATGTTTGAAAGCCGCCTTTTCTTTGTGGATAAACTCATAGACATGGGTGCACAAATTATCTTATGCGACCCACACCGTGCCAGCATTATTGGTTTAGGCGAAAACTTCCATTTGCGTCCTGCCGTAATGAGTTCGCCCGATATTAGAGCCGGTATTGCCTTGCTTATTGCCGCACTGAGTGCAGACGGTGTTAGCACCATTCACAACATAGAACAAATAGACCGCGGTTACGAAAACATAGACCAACGCTTAACCGCCATAGGAGCTTGCATAGAACGAATATGAGAAAATACGGCATTACCTTACTTATTATTCTTTGTGCTTGTCTAAGCGCTTGTACCAACATGTTTGAAGACAACCGTTCTACCGAAAGCGCATTTGACCCCTACATTGCATCGTTTAAGGCATACGCCAAACAATACGGACACAACTTTGACAACACACCGGTGGTAATGCACTTTGCCAACCTAACCGACGGCAAAGCCGGACAGTGTTACATGCACAGCAACCCTATTTACATAGAAATAGACAGAGCTTACTGGAATCAATTAGAAGGTTCATCTAACAAAGAAAACCTACGCCAAGAACTTATTTTTCACGAAATGGGTCACGGTTTGTTAGACCGCTACCACCTAAACGACCAATTGAACAGAAGCGACTGGAAATCGATGATGTTTGGCGATGCACTGCCAAACAATTGCCAACCCACCCTTAATTTTAGGGGTATGCGCAAAGAATATTACATAGAGGAGTTGTTTACCCAAACCAACCAAGCCCCTGCTTGGAGCACTCTACCGGAACCCGATTTTTCGCAAGTAACGGAATACGAATTGGCCAAACTAAGCCCCGATTTTTGTCCTTATCCTTTGCTTAAGAACGAAAGCATTGACGCCTATTTAGCAAACAACCAAGTAGTAATTACCAACAAAAAAGACTACGAAATTGCCATTCCGCTAACCGTAACATACCCTACCCAACAAGATTTTTATTTTGAGGTAACTTACCAAGCCACTGCCAACAAAAACATTACGCCAGAATCGGGTCTTATTTGGGGTGATAACACTACCACCAACTTGCACTATTTTAGCATTGATCAAGACAAACATGCCAAAGTAGGCGAAATTACCTGCATGTATCCTTTCTTGGATTTCTACAACGGCTCCATTAACAACCAACAAAACACCGTTGCCGTTAGAAAGCAAGGCAACTTTGTTTACTACTACATAAATGGTGAGTTTGTGTATTACAACGATACGCAAGATTTACGAACCGGTGGTAATTTAGTGGGTATAAGCATTTCCGGCAATACCACCCTGCGCATTACCGGCACGGTAATTAAAGGCAGCCAGTCTGTGCAAAACAAACAAGCCACCGCGCGCAACCCATTTGCACTACCCAACCCATTACCTGCTAAGGCAAAATAAAAAAGGGCTTATTTAAGCCCTTTTAATATAAATTGTGCAATGTGCTCGCGTCGCTGTTGCATGCGCTCGGCTATTGACTCTTTGGTATATGGAACTTCCAACCCCCTAATGGCATAGAAAATAATGGTAGTAGCCATTTCTATGTCTATATTAACAAAACTGCCTTTCTCCACTCCTTCGGCAAGCAATTCACGCAACATGCGCATTTCCTGTACATCGGTACGCAAACGCACTTGCTTAATATCTTTGATATCGCTAAAAAAGTCAGCTTGAAGCGTTCCGTTGTGCGCAATAATCTCGCCAGTGGTGGTTAAGTGGGTGTAGATAAATTCAATGAGTTTTTCTTCGGGCGAAAGTTTGCTTTTCATGAGTTGCTTAAGCCTTACAGTTAATAGTTCCAACTCTTGCGAAACAACCGCCATATACACATCTTCTTTGCTTTTGAAGTATGTATATAAAGTACGACGCCCTTTGTTTGAAGCCTCGGCTATATCGTTCATGGTAGCTTTTGCAACACCTAACTTTGCAAAAACCGATCGCGCAGCATCAATTAAAATTTGTCTTGTTTTGGCCATATCGTACCGTTGTTAATAGTGGTCTGCACAAAATTAACAGATAAAAATAGATTTTGCAATACTTACAAAAAAAATAATTACCTTTGATAGCGTAATATGCTGTTAAAAAAAGTAGAGACATACATTGCTCAGCACCAACTGCTATTGCCACAAGCCACCGTATTGGTTGCATGCAGCGGGGGTGCAGACTCGGTTGCCTTGTTGCACGTGCTGATGCAATTGGGCTACACGTGCGTGGCACTTCACTGCAATTTTCACTTGCGTCAAGAAGAATCCAACCGCGACCAAGCCTTTGTGGAAAGCCTATGCAAAACGTGGAACTGCGCCTGTCACGTAACGCATTTTGATACCCAGCATTACGCAAAAAACCACAAGATAGGCATTGAATTGGCGGCACGCGAGCTACGCTACACCTGGTTTGAAGAACAACGACAAGCCACCGGCGCCCAAGCCATTGCCGTGGCACACCACCAAGACGACAACATAGAAACCAGCCTATTGCATTTAATACGAGGTACCGGTATTCAAGGGCTTACCGGCATGAAGCCCCAAAACGGATACATCATCCGGCCTTTTTTGGGCATTACGCGCGCCGATATTGAGCAATACCTGCAAGACAACGGCACCGCGTATGTAACAGATTCCACCAACTTACAAACCGATTATACCCGCAACAAAATACGACATCAGCTTATCCCACTTTTGCAGGAGATAAACCCTTCGTTTTGCCAAGTAATGCCTACCAACATCCAGAACTTTAGGGCTACCGAACGCATTTACGCACGCTACGTAGCTCAACAAAAAAAGATTTGGTACCAAGAAAAAGAGGACGAAATTATCATTAACCTAACCGGTTTAAAAGAGCAATTAGAAGCCGAAACCTTACTGTTTGAGTGGATAAAAGATTTTAAGATTCATCCTGCCGAAGTAGGCAAAATACTACATGCACAAACGGGCAAACGTTTTGAAAACAAGCACTGCATCATGCAAGTTAAACGTTCGCCCGTTAAGGGATATAAAATGCTAATTATTACTAAGCTGTAATAGCTTGCTATAGTTTGCTGTTGCGTTGCAACAAGTAAGCATCTGCCAACACCATGGCCGCCATGGATTCTACAATAGGAACGGCTCTGGGCAATACACACGCATCGTGTCTGCCTTTTACCTGCAAGGTAATGGATTCGCCCTGTGCATTAACCGTTTGTTGGGGTTGCAACAAGGTTGCCACCGGCTTAAACGCCACCCTAAAATAAATGGGCATGCCGTTGCTGATACCGCCTTGAATACCGCCCGAAAAATTGGTTTGCGTAACCACCTGACCTTGTTGATTGGTGGTAAAAATATCGTTTACCTGGCTACCCCTTTTGCTTACGCCGTCAAAACCCATGCCGTAGTCAAAGCCTTTTGCCGCATTGATAGAGAGCATGGCTGCACCTAATTTAGCGTGCAGTTTATCAAACACAGGTTCGCCCCAACCGGCAGGTACACCGGTTATGGTGCAGGCAATGATACCGCCTACGGTATCGCCGGCTGCTTTGGCCGCCAAAATAGTTTCTTCAATCTGCGTGCTACCACCTACTTCGGCTATTTGCGCCTGAATGGTAATATCCAATCCAACTTGTTTTAGCATAAGTTGTGCCACAGCTCCTGCCACTACACGGCAAGCCGTTTCGCGCGCCGAGCTACGACCACCGCCCCTATAATCTCTAAAACCATACTTGGTAGTATAGGTAAAATCGGCATGCGAGGGTCTAAAGGCATCTTTTACGTTGGCATAATCGGACGAGTGCTGGTTGGTGTTGTAGATAACAAAACCAATGGGCGTACCGGTTGTTTTGCCTTCAAAAATACCCGAAAGAAACTGTACTTTATCGGCCTCGTTGCGTGCGGTGGTAAGGGCAGATTGTCCCGGACGACGACGGTCTAATTGAGCTTGCACAAAAGCCTCATCCATTAGCACACCGGCAGGGCATCCGTCTATCACACCGCCCAAGGCTTCGCCGTGCGATTCACCAAAACAAGTAAGACGAAAAAGAGTTCCAAACGTATTCATGGTAGTTGTTATTTTATTGTCCGCAAGAACAATCGCTATCGCAAGAGCAACCGCCACCACAGTTACCACCACAACCGCCACAAGAAGGTTGCATGGCTTTTTGGATTTCTTCTATGGTAGCTTCGCGTTTTACCAATACCTTACCCACAAAGTGCAAGTTTTCGCCTGCTAAAGGGTGGTTTAAATCTACGGTAACGGTGTCTGTACCTACGCTTACCACCGATGCGTTGATGCGGTTGCCTTCGCTGTCTTGCAAAGGAACAATATTGCCTTCAAACAAAATTTCTTGGTCAATTTTACCGTCAATCTCAAAGATAGATTTAGGCAAATCAATCACGCTATCGTCATCGTACTCGCCGTATGCACGGTTAGCAGGAATGGTAAAATCAAAGGTATCGCCCACTTGGCAAGCCATAATGGCGTTTTCAAAATCTTCCAACACCATGCCCATACCACTGTAAAAAGTAAAGGGGTTTTGAGGGGTGGTGCTTTCCATTAGTTCGTCTTCTTCGCCTACTTTTAAATCGTAAGTAAGCGCTACATAATAGTTTTTCATTTGTGTATGTTTTTGTGTTAATACCAATTTAAGTAAAGGCTTGGGTCGCTTTCTTTTTCGTATTTCAAGTCTTGCAACAAGCTGGATTTTACGCTAATTAAGAAATTATAGGTAGAATACCTCCCAATGGGCACAAAGCTAGCAGACATTTGCCAACAGTGCAAGTCTTTGCTAATGCTGCAATTTAAGTACGTCCACACGTTGTTGGTAATATCGTAAGAGGTGGACATGGTTACCGTCCATGTCTTGGTTAGGCTGATGCGTCCGTTTAAGCTTACATTGTGCGACAACAACCTATCGTACTCTAAAATTTCTTTGTTAAACTTATCGTAAGCATAGCGCACGCTGTAGTTTACGGTTAAACTCCAAGGCACTTTAAACTCCTCGTAACCAGCCTCTTTGTTGGTAGGTTTCTTTTTCTCTTTTACCCCAGCCTTTTTTAACGGGTCGTTTTGTTCCAGTATTTTTTCCAACTCAGACTGCTCTTCTACAGGCTGTGGTGGCGTATCTTGTTTTTTCTTTTTAAAGGTGCTGTTGGAGAACGTATAGCCAAACGATGTGCTGGCACTCTTAATCCTACCCAACACCTTGTTTTTTTCTACTTGCGAAACATTTACCTTGCGTGGACTGCCAAAGGGGTCTAACTGATAGGTATAAGGGTCGAAAGTCATGTTTAGGTTGAGCGAAAAATGACTACCAAATTTTAAACGCAAATTAGCACCAATATCGGACCAATTTAACGAGTCTGCCAACATATTGTACGATGCATTCAAGCTAAGGTTATCGATAATCGATACCTTCTTAGACTCGGCAGCAGGGTCGCCCCCTTTCCAATATTTCATTTCCAAGTTGTTGGACAAGCCCAAAGACAGCACACCGGACATACCACGAGAGGGCGAACCGCCGTACACTTGCGAGGCAAAACGGTCGTAGTAAATGGTTTCGTAACCACCGTCTTCGCGTGGTCTATCGTAACTACTCCAATAGCCCCACATATCAGCGCCATAATCGGGTGCAAAACTAATGCCCACACTGGGCTGAATTTTGTGCCTGAATATGGGCCCTTGCTTGCCTTTTCGGCCTTTTATGGTATAAAAACCAAACAATTGGGTTTGCATACTCATGCTTACGCTACCTTGGTAGATGTTGTAAAATCCGTAGGTGGTATCGCGCACCACAGATCCGTCCACGCCCCCATCCCAGCGTTGATCAACCTTTTTAAAGTACCACTTTAGGTCATTGTTAATACCCAAACTCATGTTTAAGTACTTGAACAAGGTAAACGATGCGGATATGGGAAGTTTGTGTTTGAAACCGGTTTCCCAATCGCGCAAGTAGTTCATGTTTTTAAACTGGCTTTCTTTTCGCTCCACGCTGTTCATGTAGTCCATGGAGTACGTTAGGGCAATTTTTTCGTACCATTTTTCTTTGCCTACCCTTTTTTGGCGTTTAAACGGATACACACGGCTTACGTTTAAGTTAAACGTAGGTAGCTGCAAATTGATGGTTGAGTCTGAGGTACGTTGGTCCACACGCATACTTAACGTCATGGACAAGGGGGTATCTGCAAACTTATGCGACAACGAAACAGCCGAACTTTTGGTATTTTGCGACAATTGGTTGGGGTTATAGTAGCTGTTTACGTTGTTGTGTTCGTAGCTGGAGGTAGCAAAGTTTACACTGGCCGAAAAATTGGTATTGGGGCTCATCTTGGGGTCTTGTCTATGGGTCCAAACAAACGAAAAATCATTGGATTTGGAATAATCGGGCGTATTGGGTTCGCCGGTTACATTAGACAAAAAGTTTAGGTTAAACGAGCCGTTAAAATGGTAACGCCAGTTGTACGTGGATGCCATGGTCAATGCCCACGATCCTTTGGTATAGACATCGGCAGTAAGGGCAAGGTCTAAGTAATCGTTAATGGCAAAATAGTAACCCATGCCTTTGGCAAAAAAACCACGCACGTATTCTTCGCCCAATGTAGGAAACAATATACCCGAAGAATAGCTGCTGTTAATGGGGAAATAACCAAAGGGCAAAGCCAATGGCAACGGAATATCTTCTACCACCATGTATGCCGGACCACTTACAATGTACCTGCCTTGTTTCATTTTGGCTTTGGTGAGTGCCAAATAAAAGTGGGGATGATCGTGGTGGTCGCAAGTGGTGTATTTGCCGTTTTGCAAGCAGTACACATCGTCGCCTATTTTTTTGGTTTTTTGGCTGGTTACATAGCCTTCGCCTTGCTGGGTAACAGTGCCGTAGATAAACCCTTTTTTGGTTTTAATGTTGTAATGAATGGCTTTGGCGTCAAACTGTTCGTTGCCTTCTTTAAATACCGGCAAGCCACTTTCGTTGCCCAAAGAATCCACAGAACCGGTGGCATACACCGTACTGCTGTCTAAGTTTACACGAATAAAATCGGCCGTTAGCTCCATGTTTTCGTACACAACGGTTGCATCGCCATACAGCAAAGCAATGTTCATGCCTTCCATCACAATGGAGTCTTTGGCGTTATAGACAATATCGGATGTAATTTCTGATTTGCGGGGTTGCCTGTTGACTTTGCGTTTGGGGCCTTGCTTTTTTCCCGACAAACTATCAGAGGCCGCTATGGTAGGCAGGGTGGCAGCTTCCGGCTGGGGTTGTAATGACGCAGTATTTGCCTGCAATACGTTGCAGACAAAAATAAATAGCATCGTTACCCAAATATAGAATTGCTTTTTCAAGTTAGTTTTCGGAATATTAGCTTTGTTGATACGCCATTAAACTGCAAAGTTACACAAAATAGCGCATTATAGAAATATTCTACTTAAAAATAATATTTTTTACCACATAATTAAACATTTCGCACCAAGGTTTGTCAAAAAATAGTTACTTTTGTACCTTATATGAGAAAATACGTTTTATTATTCGCTTCGATTATATGCTGTGTGGCATCGGCTCACGCATTTACAGTAGTTTTAGATGCCGGTCACGGGGGTCACGACGCCGGGGCTGTGGGTAGTTTTTCGAAAGAAAAAAACATAAACTTGCGTTACGCTTTGGGCGTTGGCGATTTGATTAAAAAGAACATGCCCGATGTGCAAGTAATTTACACCCGCAACAAAGACGTTTTTGTGGATTTGAACGAGCGTGCCCGCATTGCCAACAAAGCCAAAGCAGATTTGTTTATCTCCATTCACACCAATGCGTCTAAAAACCGTTCGGCCAACGGCATGGAAACATTTACCTTGGGGGTTTCGCGTAGCAAAGAAAACATGGAAGTTGCTATGTTGGAAAACTCGGTAATTTTGTTGGAAGACGACTACCAAAAGAAATACGAGGGTTTTGACCCTAACTCTACAGACTCTTACATTATGTTTGAGTTTATGAAAGACCAATACATGGATAGAAGCATTACTTGTGCCGATTTTATCCAAAAGAAAATGATTGCCGCCTCTAAGCGCAACGACCGCGGTGTGCGTCAAGCCGGTTTCTTGGTATTGCGTGCCACTACCATGCCTTCGGTGCTTATTGAATTGGGCTTTATTTCTAACAAGGACGAAGAAAAATACCTAAACAACACCGATAACCAAGCCAAGGTGTGCAAGGCTATTTACCAAGCGTTTGCGGAGTATAAACACGAGATTGATAAAAGAAATGGCAAGGTAGAAACTACCGAAAACAAAGAAAGCGTTGCTCCTCAACCTGCAGTTCCTCAACCTGCTGCACCAGCCGTTACCGAAACACCAGCCGTTAGCGAAACACCAGCCGTTAGCGAAACACCAGCCATCACCGACTCACCGAATAACCAAATCACCGAATCACCAGTTGTTAGCGAATCACCAGTTGTTAGCGAATCAGCAACCGAGTACTACTGGCAAGTGTTGGTTTCCAAAAACAATTACGCCCTAAACAACGCTGTGTTTAAAGGGGCAAGCATTGGCAACGTTATACACGAAAACAACGTATATAAATACCTGATTGGCCCTGAATACAGCCAAGAGGCCATAGACAAACGCAAAAGCGAGGTAAAAAAACTATTCCCCGATGCTTTTGTGGTAATCTATCAAAACGGCAAACGAATTAAGTAAAATCATTTAAATCTTTCTTATATGGGAAAAATAACAATTTCGCGCGAAACTAAAATTGGTATAGTGGTAGTTGTGGCTATTGCTATGTTGTATTTTGGCCTTAATTACCTAAAAGGCATCAACATTTTTCAATCAACCACCTACTATTACGCACAATACGATCGCGTTGATGGCATTGTGCCTACCACCCCTGTTATGATTAACGGTTTTCAGGTAGGTCACGTTAGCGAAATTTTCTTTGATTACACCAAAGAAGCACCTATTACGCTACAAATTACCGTAGATAAAAAATTAGTTGTACCACAAGGTACGGTTGCCCAAGTTTACGACAACGGTTTAATGGGTGGCAAAGCCATTCAATTGCAATTAGGCACCGGCAACACCCTTATGCAACCAGGCGACACGTTGATTGCTTCTGTACAAAATGGTTTGATGGATGCCGTTACTTCTGCGCTTATCGAGCCTATCAAGGCCATGATGCCTCAATTAGACTCTACGCTTACAGCAGTAAAAGAAATTATGCAAAGCCAACAAATCCAAGCTATTTTGGCGCACACGGCTCAAGCCACCAAAGAATTGGAAGCAGCATCGGCTAACCTAAACGGTTTGATGGCAAACGACATTCAAGTAGCGGTAAAAGACATCAAAAACATTGCGGCTAATTTCTCGGCCATTAGCAACGAAATGCAAGCCGTTCAATGGGACAGCACACTTATGAACATTGAGTCTGCTATTGCCAATTTAGAGGCTACCACCAACAAGCTAAAAAGCAACGACAACACCTTGGGCGCTTTGCTAAACGACAACGCATTATACCAAAATTTGGACTCTACCGTTCAAAGTGCTAATGCATTGTTAATTGACCTAAAAGCCAACCCAAAACGCTACGTTCATTTCTCTGTTTTTGGCTCGAAAGAGAAAAACGAAAACGATAGCAAGAAATAAATAATTAACATATTTTAACATATATAATGAACCCGCTCATTTTCAGTGGGTTCATTATTTTTTGCGCTTTTGTGCGCAAAAAGCACCGCAAACTTTAACCAAATAGCTATCAGCACATTAGTGATTTTTTGGTTTTTAAATAGCTAATTTTCAGCATATTACAACAACTATTTATTTTTCAAATAGTTATATTCTTTTTGAAAATTGCAAACATTTTATCATTTTTTTTTTCGGGAAAAAAAATAGATTTTTGCAACACCTAAAATCAAAGATACTCGAGACTCATAAAAAACATGAACGAAAATTTAACACAAATATGGCAAGGCTGTTTGGCCGTCATCAAGGACAATGTTGACCTTGATGTGTTCGACACTTGGTTTGCTCCCATTGAGCCAATCAGGTACCAAGATAATGTACTTACTATTTTGGTGCCAAGCCAATTTTATTACGAGTATCTTGAAGAACAATACGCCGACCTATTAAGCACTACCATTACGCGTGTATGCGGAAAGCATACAAAGCTAATGTATCGTGTGGTGGTGGACCAAGACAACAAAAGGGGCGGTACTGCAGATATTGTTGGTTTAGACAAACACGTTGAACGTAAAAAACACGGCGCATCAGACTTTGATTCTAACCTTAACTACAAACTTACATTTAATAATTTTGTAGAGGGCGAGTGCAACAAGTTAACACGCACTGCCGGTATCAACATTGCCAGCCAACCCGGCAAAACCATTTTTAACCCCTTGTTTATTTATGGTAAATCGGGCGTGGGTAAAACACACTTGGCTAATGCCATTGGTATTAAGACCAAAGAATTGCACCCACAAAAACGCATCCTATACGTTTCGGCAAACTTGTTCCAATTGCAATACACCGAAGCCATAAGAAACGGACAAACCAACGATTTTTTAAACTTCTACCAAACCGTGGACGTGCTAATCATTGACGATATCCAAGAGTTTGGCGAAGGTAAGAAAACCAGCACACAAAACACGTTCTTCCATATCTTTAACCACTTGCACCAATCGGGCAAGCAACTTATCCTAACTTGCGATAAAAAACCATGCGAGTTGGAAGGTTTGGAAGACCGCTTGCTTAACCGTTTTAAATGGGGCTTGTCGGCCGAGTTGGAGGCACCAGACTACACCACCCGCAAAGCTATCCTGCTTAAAAAAGCCGAAAAAGATGGTTTGAAATTGCCCGAAAACATCATTAACTACATTGCCGAACACGTAAGCGACAATGTACGTAACTTGGAAGGCACCATTATTTCGCTTATTGCGCAATCTACCTTAAACCAAAAGGTAATCAACCTTGACTTGGCTAAAAAAGTAGTTGCCAACTTGGTGGGAACAACCGAAAAGGAATTAAACATTACTTCTATCGTGGACGTAGTTTGCCAGTTTTTTGGCATTACCAAAGAACAAATGCAATCGGCATCGCGCAAACGCGAAATTGTACAAGCACGCCAAGTGGCTATGTTCTTTGCCAACAAGCTAACCGAAGAAACGCTTACCACCATTGGTACTACCATTGGCAATAGAAACCACGCTACCGTATTACACGCTTGCAAAACCGTTACTGACCTGATGGAAACAGACAAGCAGTTTCGCCGTAACGTAGAAGAATTAGAACAAAAATTACACGTATAAACTATATCGTTATGATTTACAAGTTTATTTTCATTTCTGACGAGGAAGCCGATTTTATGCGCGAAATCTCTATTGATTCGGAGGCTACCTTCTTTGATTTGCACAATGCCGTATTAGACGCTGTTAAGTACGACAAAGATGCCATGACCTCGTTCTTTATTTGCAACGAAGACTGGGAGAAAGAGCAAGAAGTTACGTTGGTGGAAATGGACACTACTGCCGATATTGACAACTACGTAATGGATCAAACTCCGCTTGAAGAGCTTATTACCGAAGAACACCAAAAGGTGCTTTACGTGTTTGACTACATTTCGGACAGAGCCTTCTTTATGGAGCTAAAAGAAATTATCCCCGGCCAAAGTTTGGCACAAGCCGTATGCTCGGCTTCGTTGGGCGTAGCTCCCGAACAATACAAATTAGAAGACATTGACTTTGTGGCGGCTCCTACCGGTAAAAAAGACGCCGATATTTTTGACGAAAACTTTTACGGCGACGAAGGGTTTGATATGGACGAGTTGGATAACGAGAGCTTTAGCGATATGAATTTTGACGATGATTATTCATTGTCATGAAAACACTAATAGTACTTTTAGGACCTACAGGCGTTGGGAAAACCGATTTAAGCATTCGGTTGGCTCAACGCCTTGGTGCTTCTATCGTGTCTGCCGACTCGCGCCAACTATACCAAGGCATTGAGATTGGCACGGCAGCCCCCACCGCCCAACAATTGGCGGCTGTACCCCATTATTTTATTGGTACACACACGTTGGAGCAAACCTACAGCGCAGGACAATACGAATTAGACGCGCTACAGGTAATAGACAAACTGTTTGCGCAAAGCAACTACGTGGTACTAACCGGTGGATCTATGATGTACATTGATGCGGTTTGCAACGGCATGGACGATATTCCCACCGTTAGCGACGAGGTTAGAGCCAAGGTGCACCACATTTACCAAACACAAGGGCTTGCTACCTTGCAAGAGATGCTAAAGGAGTTAGACCCCAACCATTACAACAAGGTGGATTTGTGCAACTACCGCCGTGTGATGCACGCCGTAGAGGTTTGTTTGGAAATTGGCAAGCCGTACTCCACCCTGCTTTCGCATACCAAAAAAGAAAGACCTTTTAGGATTGTAAAAATTGGCCTTAACCGCCCCAGACCGGAGCTATACGAGCGCATAAACCAACGGGTTGACATCATGATTGCCGATGGGTTGGAAGAAGAAGCACACCGCGTGTATCCCTATAAGCACAACAACTCGCTTAATACCGTGGGCTTTAAGGAGTGGTTTGATTTTTGGGACGGCAAAACCGAAAGCAAAGAGCGTGTGGTGGAATTGATAAAACAGAACTCGCGCCACTACGCCAAACGCCAACTTACGTGGTTTAACCGCGATACAACCATTACGTGGTTTCATCCTGCAGACGAGGCGGCCATTACCGCATTTATTGGCAACTTGCCCGAATAAATAAAAACCTATGAAAAAATCACTATTTATACTACTCGCTTTGCTGTGCGTGGGGTTATCCCACGCGCAAAGTGCGTTGAGCACCTACGTTACCGTGGGCAACAACAGCGCCAGCGGCACATACGTGGACGTGGACATAGATGCCAACTACCAATACAAGGGTTTTGATTTTTTGTTAGGACTTGGCATTACCTCAGCACCCGAAAACAAACTGACTTTTCATGCGCTCGATTTCCAAACAAGCTACCTGTTTAACATACCCAAATTTCCGTTGGAAGTCACCTTTAGGTATTTGTTTAACCCACACCGCATTTCGCAAATACGCGAACACAATTGGAGCATCAGCGCGGCCTACTGCCACCCACACGTAGAGGTGGAATTGGGGTATGTAATTCAGTACCAATACGCCGGCTACGACCACGTAGGCCAAGCCGATTTTACGCGATTCTTGTACCGCGTGCAAGCCTATGTATGGCCCAAGGAAACCGGGTATAACATAACCTTGGGCGCTAAAAACTACGACATACGCAGCATAGACCACCAATTAGAACCCACGGTGTTTTTAGGCGCATGCTATTCGTACCCCCAAAACGTTACCTACCAAATAGAGGGACAATACCAACCTGCCGGTTTGGGCAATATCATGTATAATTTCTACGATTGGAATGTACGATTAGCCGTTGTATGGCGTTTTAACCAACAAAACTAACCTTAGGCACTATGCAAAAAACAATATACTACTTATTAGTGGCACTGTTTATGGGCTTGCTAAGCAGTTGCAACGACGTAAACTTGGGAAACCTTTTTTACAGCAGTTTTAACGTGGACCAACGTTTTGCCTCTTCCATGCAGTACAATGCCGAACATTCGGCCATATACCAAGAAGTGACAGAAGACTACAGCTTTATTCTGTGCAGCGACTTGCACATTCAACAAGAGGACAATCCATACATAGAAGCATTTTTTAATGCCGAAATACAGCAAGAGGCACAATTTGTGGTGTATAACGGCGACCTTTTTCACGGACAAGAAGCAGAAGCGCAAAAAGCCCACCAACTGTTGCAAGCAAAAAACACCCTGCCCTACTACTGTTTGGCAGGAAACCACGACCTTTATTTTGGTTGGGACTTGTACCACCGCTATTTTGGCAGTTCTACCTACGCCATTACCATAGCCACTCCCACGGCAACAGACCTTATGTTGGTTTTGGAATCGGCATCGGGCACGTTGGGCAAAGACCAATTGGCATGGCTTAAACAGCAACTAAACGAAGAACGAGGCAAATACCGCCATTGTTTTGTGGTAACACATACCAATTTTACGCACCTTCACGCCACCAATGGCATTTTTATGGATGACGAACGACACGTACTGTTCCGTTTATTTGCAGACCACCGTGTTACCGCGGTAATTAGCGGACACGCACACAAAGAGCACCAGATTACCTACTTAGGTGTGCCTTACTATACCACCAATGCGCTCAAAAACGGAGCGTATGGCCAACTAAACGTAACGGAAAAAGTTTGTACTTGGGAATTTAAACAACTATAACGGCTATTTTCGGCCAAAATCTGCCGGAATTTCGCCCCAATTGGGGGTATCCCATTTTAGAATAGGATTGCTGTAGGTATTGTTTTGCAACCAACGTTCTGCCGCCTCGATGCGTTCAAACACAAGCGCATTTTGAGGCGTTTTTTCTAATTTGGTTTTGCACTTTTTGGCTTTTACCCAGGCTTGCGCCGTTACGCTATCGGAGTAAATAGGCATGTTGCTACCTTGCTTTTTAAGCAACGCCAAACCATGTACAATGGCCAAAAACTCGCCTATGTTGTTGGTGGCTTCTTTGTAAACGCCTTGAATAAAAATTTGTTGGCCTGTTTTTACGTAAACACCACGGTATTCCATATCACCCGGGTTGCCGCTACAGGCTGCATCTACAGCCAAGCTATCGGTTATGATAGAGGCATGAGCCGTTGGTTTGGCTGTTTTTACCGATTGCGATTTGATACACTGCCAATAGTTTTGGTTAAGAGCCTGTTGGGCTTCTTGCTGCGTAGCAAAGGCTTTATACTGCGCCCCTTCAAATCCCTTTACCTGCTCCTCGCATTCTTTCCACGAGTTGTAAACGCCAGGGGTTTTACCCTTCCAAACGGTATAAAATTTATTCTTAGCCATTGATGAGTTGGTGATGCGGTGATTTGGTTATTCGGTGAGTCGTTTTCGGTCACTGAGCTTGTTACCCCCTATTTAGTGGTTATCTTGCCTATTACTTGGGTACGATAAAATGTGCCAAGTTACGCCAATAGCAATGGCAAAAAGCAACAGACGTACCCATAAAAGAGAGACGGCAAATACGGCCGAAACGGTTATGGTAATCCACAACATGCTAATAGCATACACCTTAATGCGTACAGGAATACACTTGTTTTCTTGAAAATTTTTAATGTAAGGCCCTAAGTGTTTGCTATCTAACAGGCGTTTGTGCCACGCAGGCGCGCTGCGAAAATAGCAATAGGAAGTAAGCAACAAAAAGGGGGTTGTGGGCAATACCGGCAAAACAATGCCCAATATTCCCAAAGCCAACGAAATGGTACCTACTATGCGCAATACTATTTTTAGCATAACGGGCACAAAGATACTTTTTTGTTGAAAAAATCAGCGCATGCAACGCCCATTTCTTTCATTTTTTTACTACATTTGCACAAGAGAGTTTTTCATCTTAATTATTAATCTAAAAAACCAAAATTTTATGGCAGAACAAGAAAAAAAAGAAGCAAAATCATTGCCCAATGCTGAAAAACTAAAGGCATTGCAATTGGCAATTGACAAAATTGAAAAAGACCACGGAAAAGGCACTATCATGAAGTTGGGCGACAACAAAGTGGTGGATGTTCCTGTAATTTCTACCGGATCTGTGGGACTAAATATGGCTTTGGGCGTGGGCGGTTTTCCACGTGGCAGGGTAATTGAAATTTACGGACCTGAATCGTCTGGTAAAACCACCTTGGCTATTCACGCCATTGCCGAAGCCCAAAAAGCCGGTGGCATTGCCGCTATCATCGACGCAGAGCACGCATTTGACCGTTTTTACGCCGAAAAATTGGGTGTGGATATTGACAACTTGTTTATCTCACAACCCGACGACGGCGAACAAGCCCTTGAAATTGCCGACCAATTGATTCGTTCTTCGGCCATTGACATTATTGTCATTGACTCCGTAGCTGCGCTTACTCCCAAGGCAGAAATTGAAGGCGATATGGGCGACAACAAAGTAGGTTTGCAAGCGCGTTTGATGTCGCAAGCGTTACGTAAACTTACCGCCAACATTAACCGCACCAATACTTGCTGTATTTTCATTAACCAATTGCGCGAAAAAATTGGTGTTATGTTTGGCAATCCCGAAACAACCACCGGTGGTAACGCCCTTAAATTTTACGCATCTATCCGTTTGGATATTCGCCGAACCAGCCAAATCAAAGACGGCGACGAGGTAATTGGCAACCAAACCCGCGTAAAAGTGGTAAAAAACAAAGTGGCTCCTCCATTCCGCAAAGCTGAATTTGACATCATGTTTGGCGAAGGCATTTCGCGCGTAGGCGAAATTATCGATTTGGGTGTTGAATTGGGCATCATTAAGAAAAGCGGTTCATGGTTTAGCTACGGCGATACCAAATTGGCACAAGGCAGAGACGCGGTAAAACGCTTGCTAAGCGACAACCCCGAACTAAGCGCCGAGTTGGAAGAAAAAATCATGGCATCGGTAAACAACAAAGAAACAGAATAATTCACAACCGAGGCACCTTGGCTTAAAAGGTGCCTCTTGTATTTTTATCCTTATGTACAACAACAAATTTAAACGCAACAACGCCCCTCGCAAAATGGGCGAGATGGGCAACAAAATGATTTTTGGCATTAGAGCCATTATTGAAACCATTGAGGCTGGTCACGAAATTGACAAAATATTGCTAAAAAAAGACATGCAAAGCGAGCTTGCCCAAGAATTGTTTGCTGCAGTAAAAGGTAGGAACATTCCGGTGGTACGTGTTCCTGTGGAAAAGATAGACCGCATTACCAATAAAAACCACCAAGGTGCTGTTGCGTTTATTTCGCCGGTAGCATACCAACGCATTACACACCTTATTCCCAAATTATACGAAGATGCCAAATGCCCCTTTATTGTGGTGTTAGACGGTGTTACAGACGTGCGTAATTTTGGTGCCATTGCTCGTACTTGCGAGTGCGCAGGCGTAGATGCCATTATGATACCTCAGCTGGGCAGTGCCAGCATCAATGCCGACGCTATCAAAACCTCAGCAGGTGCATTGCTTTCGCTTCCTGTTTGCCGCGAGCACAACTTGGCAGCCATGGTTAATTACCTAAAAGATTGCGGGTTACGCATTTTTGCTGCTTCGGAAAAAGCAACTCAAACATATACCGAAGCAGATTATAGTGGTCCTATCGCCATAGTAATGGGCAGCGAAGATGTTGGTATTTCGCCCGAAATCTTGGCACTTTGCGATGAGCACGTAAGCATTCCTATTAACGGCAATATCCAGTCGCTTAACGTATCGGTTGCCGCTGGCGTACTTATCTACGAAGCAATAAAGAATAGATAATGAAGGAAAGGTATTCATTCCTAACTCCAAACTAAGATGAACGTACTATACGAAGACAATCATATCATTGTTGTAAACAAGGCGAGCGGTGAGATAGTGCAAGGTGACAAGACCGGCGACACTCCACTTGTGGAAACTGTGAGGGCTTACATCAAAGAAAAGTACAACAAGCCTGGCAATGTTTTTTGCGGGCTGACACATCGTTTAGACCGCCCTGTAAGCGGTGTAGTTATTTTTGCCAAAACCAGCAAGGCCCTTGAGCGCATCAACAACATGCTCAAAAACCACGAGATAAAGAAAACCTATTGGGCCATTGTAAAAAATCCGCCTAAACAAAGCGAGTGTACGTTGGTAAATTATTTGGTGCGCAACGAAAAACAAAACAAATCATTCGCTTACCCTACAGAAAAACCAAACTCCAAACGCGCCGAACTTAACTACAAAGTAATTGGCAAATCGGACCGATATACCTTGTTAGAGGTAAACCTTATTACGGGCAGACACCACCAAATACGTTGCCAATTGGCAGCCATGGGTTGCCCCATTAAAGGCGACCTAAAATACGGTTTTGATCGCTCCAACCCCGACGGCAGCATCTGCCTACATGCCCGCAGCATAGAGTTCATCCACCCTGTTTCCAAAGAACGCATCCACGTACAAGCCCCCACCCCACAAGACACACTGTGGAAAGCGTTTTAAGTCCACAAACCGAACAAGTACCGAACAAGTTTCAGCAACAAAACAGGACAAGTACGGGACAAGTACAGGGCAAGTTCAAAATAATATATTCACAGAAAACACACTGTAATGAACACCAAAACATTCATCTACATACTATTGTTTGCTCTTTTGGGATTACTAAGTTGTCAAAGAGAAAATAAGCAACAGGAAACTTCCAAGAACAATTGCAAACAAGTTGTTTTAACAGGGAAAATAACAAAAGACTTTTTATCTAATGATAATACTTTTCAATCACCTGATTCTTGTTTGTTCTACTGCCATAATTATAACAATCAAGACTTAGTTTTTTATTCTGGGTCATTTCAAGGAGAAGGAAATATTACAATACTATACACATTAAAAGGAGATACTGCACACGATATTTTATACCATCCCGGCATTTTAACTAATTATCAAATCACTAACAATCAACTTATATACAACATCAAAGCAGAAGATTGTTGTGCTGGTATAAACATAAAAGAACACACATTTTCTTTAAACCCACAACTTCAATCAACTCGTTTACACTCTATTTTTTCAATTAAAGGAACGTATATTCCTAAAGCAACTAAAAAACAAGAGTTTACGGTACAACAAGACACGCTTGTTTTAAGACTAACACCTGCCTATAAAGCTATATTTAACTACGAACTTGACACTGACGACAATACTATTGCACTCTTTCCAAAGGACTGCAAAGGATACATTTTAGCAGATAGCATAGATACCCAAAACAACGAGCTATGGCATTTTGTGGAAATAACAAATGCACCCATAGCCAACACCCATTATTGGTATTACGAAAACAACGACACCACCAACATTTCATATCTTGGTTGGATAAGTCAAAAGTTATTAAATGATCTCTTTTTTGAAGACTAACAATTAACCCTAAACACAAAATGAACACGATAACATAAAAGCGGTTGGCTCGAAAGAGTCAACCGCTTCGTATGTAAAATTGTATTCTTTTATTTATTGAATAGATCTTTTATTCCACCAAGGGAACCAAGCACTCCAGTTGCTTCGTAAGGCAAATAAACCGTTTTATTGTCCTTGCCAGAGGTCATTTCTTTTAAGCTTTCAATATACTTAATAGCAAGAAGGTATTGCACGGGATCTGAACCTTTGTTTGATGCCACAGCAGCGGAAATTTGAGCAATAGCTTTAGCTTCTGCCTCTGCTTGCAAAATTTGCGCTTCGGCTTGACCTTGCGCTTTTAAAATACGGGCTTGTTTTTCGGCTTCGGCAGCATTGATTTCAGCCGCTTTTTCACCTTCCGATTTTAGAATAGCCGATTGTTTTTCACCCTCTGCTTTAAGGATTTCGGCACGACGGTCGCGTTCGGCCTGCATTTGTTTTTCCATGGCAAAACGGATGCTTTCCGGAGGCGTAATGTCTTGCAACTCTACACGATTTACTTTCACACCCCATTTATTGGTAGCCTCGTCCAATACATTGCGTAATTTGGAGTTAATGGTATCGCGCGATGTAAGGGTTTCGTCCAATTCCATTTCGCCCACCACGTTACGCAAGGTGGTTTGGGTTAGTTTCTCGATGGCCATGGGCAAGTTTTTGATTTCGTACACAGACTTAACGGGATCAACAATTTGGAAATACAACAAGGCGTTGATTTCTGTCATAACGTTGTCTTTGGTAATAACGCTTTGTTTGTCAAAATCGTACACTTGTTCGCGCAAATCAATGCGGTTAAGCATGCGCAAAGCACCCGTGTTCATGCGCGCAATGGTTTCTTTGGGGCGCTCTACAATGGGCAGAATAATGTTAATACCTGCTTGCAACGTTCGGTGATAACGTCCCAAGCGTTCTACAATCATGGTTTCAGATTGCGATACAATCTTAATACCGTTTAATACGTAAATAACAACCAATGCGGCTGCTACTAACAAAATTACTGAAAATGCACTCATATTTATTGGTGATTTGGTTATGCGGTTATTCGGTTATTTGGTGATTCGGTGATTCGGTAATTCGGTGATTCGGGCACTTCGACAAGCTCAGTGACCGAATAATGCGGTTCATCCCTCCTTTTTTACGGTTAATATCAAGCTGTCTTGTTTCACGATGGTAACATTGGTACCAACGGGAATGACGGTATCATCGGCTACCACGGCTTTCCAATCATCGCCATTAACGGCTACCCTACCCGTATGCTTTTGCGGGTTAATCTCCTCCGTTACCACCCCTTGCATACCAACAACCGCCTGCGCATTCATAGGCACGTATTGTTGCTTTTTGGTTAAATACTTTAAAGCCAATGGTCTGATAAAAGCAAAGGCCAACAGCGAACCGGCGCCAAAGGCTATCATTTGCCAATCAAAATCGTAGCCTACATACGCTACTAATGCACCCAATAAGGTACCTACAGCAAAACATACTATACCAAAACCTGCGGTTACAATTTCTATAATAACCAGCAAAACAGAAATAATAAGCCAATAGTGAAAGGGTTCCATGATGTTGATGCGATGATTTGGTTATTCGTTTATTCGTTTAGGCGCTTAGTCGATTATTCGGGCTTTGCCCTCATGAAGTTTGGCTGCGGTTCGGCATAGATAATAAATTATCTCTGCGCTCACCTTGCACAAACATTGCCATGGAATACCGTCTGCGAGGAGCGGAATAGATTTTACTTTTTGAGGGCGTTAAAAAAATCCGTGTGTTTGAGCCAAAGGCGAGTTAGGATTTTTAGGCCGAAAAATGCAAAATCAGCTCCGAACAGTGGGTATGACAGGCAATGACTATGCGTTTTTGCGATTATTTGATTAACAAATGTACAAAATAATCTGTGGTTACGTAAAAGGATATTACATTTTTTTACATACTATTGCATTTATAAACAATGTTTTGTATTTTTGTCCCAAATATGCAAATTTATATGCCTATGAATAAACCTTTTACGAATCAAATTACACCTATAAAAAAATCACAACAATGAAATTCAAACACTTATTACTATTTACCTTTACCTTACTTGCCATGATGACTGCATGCAATAAAACGCCCCAAAAGTATAATTCTTACTACGAATACCCCGAATATACCGGCAATGATTTAGAATACGTATATTCACCCCAACAAACCACCTTTAAGCTATGGTCGCCAGAGGCCGAACAAGTAAACCTACACCTTTACAACCAAGGTTTGGGTGGCGAACGCCTTAACACTTTAAACATGGAATATGTTGGCGAAGGCGTATGGGAAATTACCATCAAAGAAGATTTAAAAGGCAAATTTTACACTTTCCAAATTATGCACGAAGGCCAATGGCTTTCTGAAAGCGTAGGCGCATACGCCAAAGCTGTGGGTGTAAACGCTGTACGCGGAGCTGTTATTGATTTTGCAGACACCAATCCCGAAGGCTGGGAAAACGACATTCGTCCCGCACAAAAAAACTTTACAGACATTATTTTGTACGAAGTTCACGTACGCGACTTTTCTGTTTCGCCTAATTCGGGCATGAAAAACAAAGGCAAATTCTTGGCCTTTACAGAAGAGGGAACCAAAAACAGCTACGGTCAAGCCACCGGTATTGACCACTTGAAAGAATTAGGTGTTACCCACGTACACTTATTGCCTGCTTTCGACTACAACTCTATAGACGAAACCACGTTAGAAAAGAACCTTTACAACTGGGGCTACGACCCTGCCAGCTTCAACGCACCAGAAGGTAGCTATTCTACCAACCCATACGACCCCATTTGCCGTATCAAAGAATTTAAACAAATGGTGCAAAGCTTGCACAAAAACGGCATGCGTGTTATTATGGACGTGGTGTACAACCACACCTCTAAATGGGAAGAACACCCCTTTACCTTAACCGTTCCCGGTTACTACTACCGCCAAAATGCCGATGGCAGCTACTCTAACGCTTCGGGTTGCGGCAACGAAACCGCATCGGAACGTGCCATGGTACGCCGTTACATCATCGAATCGCTAAAACACTGGGTAAACGAATACCACGTGGACGGCTTCCGCTTTGACCTAATGGCTATTCATGACATTACCACCATGAACGAAATTCGCAAAGAATTAGACCAAATTGATCCTACTTTGTTTATTTACGGAGAAGGCTGGACTGCAGCCGATTCTCCGCTTCCATACGAACAACGCGCTGTTAAACAACACGTAAACAGAATGCCCGGTATTGCCGTATTTAGCGACGATATTCGTGACGGTTTGCGCGGTGGTTGGGCAGATGCCAAAACCCCTGCTTTTGCTTGTGGCAACCAAGGTTACGACGAAACCATTAAATTTGGTGCAGTAGCCGCCACCCCACACGACAGCATCCACTACGGTTTGGTTAACTACTCACACAACCCTTACGCTGCACAACCCAGCCAAGTAATCAACTACGTTTCTTGCCACGACGACATGTGCTTGAACGACAAGATTTCTTACTCGGCACCTTACGGCAGCACCCCACAAGAAATGCGCAAATACAACCGTTTGGCACAAAGTATTATCTTACTTTCGCAAGGTGTTCCCTTTATTTATGCCGGCGAAGAAATTATGCGCAACAAACAAGGCGTACACAACACGTATCAATCGCCCGACAGCATCAACCAAATTAACTGGGACTTTAAACACAAAGAAGAGCCCATGTTTAACTACTACAAAGGCTTAATGGCATTGCGTAACGCACACCCTGCCTTTAGAATGCCAACCACCCAAATGCTACAAGAAAACCTACATTTCTTGTACACCGGACAAGCCTGCGTAGTGGCCTATACCATCGAGAACAACGCCAACGGCGATAGCTGGAACCGTATTTTGGTGGTTCACAACGGCAACCGCCACGTCATTAACCTAAACATTCCACAAGATAACTGGACCGTGGCTTGCAACGGCGAAGAAGTAAAACTAAACGGTATTTTTAACTGGAACAAAAATACCTTGCCTGTTCCTGCTTCTTCTACCATGGTATTGTTTAGAAAATAATTAGCCATGACAACCCACCAACTGTGCGACATACTAAACCAATTTGCCCCACTATCTTTGCAAGATAGCTGGGACAACTCTGGTTTACAAATTGATAACAACAACGCCATAGTAACGGGGGTCTTAATTTGTTTGGATATTACCGAACAAAGCCTGCAAGAAGCCATTGAAAAAGGCTGTAATGTCATTGTAGCACACCATCCCCTATTGTTTCAGGGCGTAAAACAAATAGGCCACAACAATTACATACACCGTTGCATCCGCTTAGCCATTTTGCACCAGATTGCCATTTATGCCAACCACACCCCACTTGACAAAGTACAGGGTGGTACCAATTGGCTATTGGGCACACAAATAGGTTTGCAACACATAACCTACCTGCAAACGGGCGAAACGCCCTCTTACGGCATTATAGGCGAGTTGACGCAACCCATGGATCAAACCGCCTTTGTAAACACCCTAAAAGAAAAGTTAGGCATTGCCCAAATAAGAGGCTCGCAAATGGGCAAAACCCCCATTAAGCGAGTGGCTATTTGTAGCGGAAGTGGCTCGTTTCTAATAGATAACGCCATGGCTTGCCAAGCAGATGCTTTTATATGCGGTGATTTAAAGCACCACGATTTTCACAAAGCGGATAACCGTCTATTATTGTTGGATATTGGTCATTTTGAATCGGAAATTGGCACAAAAGAACTTTTTTTTAGCTTACTTTCAAAAAAAATACCTACCTTTGTCCTTCATTTGTCTGAAAAAGAAAGAAGTCCTATTTATTGTTACTAAAACTCACTCTATATGGCAGAAAAAAAAGTTGAAGTTACTGAAATTTCGGTAGAAGAAAGATTAAATGCACTGTACAAATTGCAAACCATTATGTCTGAAATAGACAAATATACCATTCTACGTGGCGAACTTCCCGGCGAAGTACAAGACTTAGAAGACGAAATTATGGGCTTGCAAACACGTACACAAAACTACGCAACCGAAATTAGCAATTTGCAAAAAGACATAGTAAAACACAACGAAGCCATTGCTACCTCTTCGGCAAACCGCGCACGCTTCCAAGAACAATTGAACAATGTTCGAAACAACCGCGAATTTGATCACTTGAGCAAAGAAGTGGAATACGAAAGCCTTGAAATTGAATTGTCAGAAAAAAGGATTCGTGAATGTAACGTTGCCATTGAACGTAAAAAAGAAGAACAAGAAAAAACCGCTGCTATCATTGCTGAAAAAACAGCTATCTTAAACGAAAAGAAAGAAGAATTGGATAGCATCATTGTAGAAACCAAACAAGAGGTAGAACGCCTACGCGAAGAAGCTAAAAACGTAGAAACCAAAATTGAGCCTCGTTTGTTACAAGCATTTAAACGTATCCGTAAAAATGCACGCAACGGTTTGGCTGTGGTGTACATTGAACGTGATGCTTGCGGTGGTTGCTTCAATAAAATTCCAGCACAACGTCAATTGGATATTCGCTTGCGCAAAAAAATCATTGTTTGCGAACACTGCGGACGTATCTTGGTTGACCCTGAATTAGCAGGTGTAACTGAATAAGCAATACCTATTACCCCATAAAAAAAAGACCAAAGTTTACGCTTTGGTCTTTTTTATTGCTATAAACGTTTTACCATATCTTTGGCAGCTGTGTCCGATGCTACATCAGTACCCAAGTTTTGCGCCATGGCTTGATAATCGGCACGTATGCGCTCGTTATAGGCTTTATCGTGCAACAAACGTTGCAACTCTGCAGTAAGATTCTTGGCATTAAAATGATGCCCTAACAGCTCTTTTACCACCTCTTTTTGGGCAATGATATTCACCAACGAAACAAGCGGAATTTTTACCAACATACGCAAAAAGGGCAGCGCAATGCGCGAGCAGGTAATGGCATAACACACCACCTGCGGAAGATTAAAGAGGCCTGTTTCGAGCGTAGCTGTACCCGAATTGATTGCGCCCACGGTAGCGTGTTGCAACAAGGCATAGGTTTGGTCAAATACCACGCTGATATGTGCAGGAACATCCTTGTATAGTTCTGGCAAAACAGCCGATGTTGCCGCCAATACCAATTGACAGCCTTTAAAATCGTCTGGATTCAAAGCGGCGTACACTTTTAGGCTATCCACCACTTCTTGTTTGCGGCTACCTGGTAGCAAGGCAATAAGTGGTTTATCGGGTAAATTATTTTGCTGCAAGAATGCCTCACGTGTAGGCAAGTTTTTTTGCCCGATGGAAACGGTTTGCACCGAAGGGTTGCCCACATACAGTGCATCAACCCCATGTTTGGCGTAAAAATACACCTCAAAGGGAAAGATGGCATATACGCGATCTACGTATTTTTTTATTTGTTCAATACGGTGTTCTTTCCATGCCCAAATTTTGGGTGGTATGTAGTAGTAAACCGGCAACTGCAAGTTTTCTTTTACGTACTTGGCTATTTTTAGGTTAAAACCAGGGTAGTCTATAAGAATAACCACATGAGGCTTATACGCAGCTATGTCTTCTTGGCAGTGCTTAATATTGCGTAATATAGTGCGCAAATGCGTAAGCACACGTACAAAGCCCATAATGGCTGTATCGCGGTAATGACGCACCAACTCGCCCCCTTCGGCTTGCATTTTATCTCCGCCGTAGTACCTAAACTCGGCATGGGGGTCTGTTTGTTTGAGCGAGCGTATCAGGTTTGAGCCATGTAAATCGCCCGAAGGTTCGCCTGCTATTAGATAGTATCGCATAAATTACGTAAATAGGTAAAACAACGTGCACAAGTAGGGGGCTAAGCCCAACACACCTCCTCGGCAAAAAGTAAAACAGTCCGATTTGTAACCTAAAAACAGCAATACCAAATCGGGCAACATGCAAAACAATAAGTATTGCATAAAGACAGGCGCTCTAAGCCACAAGTGCACTTCGGCAAGCGGCGCGTTGGACACAGGTGTCCAGGTGCACACAAACACCAACAAAGGCAGTAGCAAGCAAAGCAGCAAACCTATCCAAGATTTATTGATTTTCTTCATTCCAATGAGCTAATTGTTGCACGGTTGGGTAATGGGTAAAATCTACCTGACAAGGCACTATGGCTACATAGCCATGCTCCATGGCGTATTGGTCTGTATCTGTAGCCTCAGGCTCAAGGTTTAAAAACTCGCCCGTTAGCCAATAGTAATTGTTACCACCGGGGTCTTGACGGCACACAAAACGTTCGTTCCAACGGCCATAGCATTGACGGCACACGCGCATGCCTTTTAGGTTTTGTCCCAATGGAATGTTTACGTTTAAGCAAACATCCTTTGGCAACCCCTCTGCCAATACCTTTTGGGTTATGATAACGGCGTATTTTACCGCTTCCGAAAAATCGGCACGGGGATCGTGGCTATCTAACGAAAAACCAATGGCGGGAATCCCCTCTGTACAGCCTTCAAACACCGCACCCATGGTACCCGAATACAACACATTGATGGCCGAGTTGGTGCCGTGGTTAATACCTGCCAAAATTAGGTCTGGCTGACGGTCTAAAATGGTGTAAAGCGCCAACTTTACACAATCGCAAGGCGTACCATTGCAACGATACATTTTTAGCCCATCTTTTTCCAAGTGTTTCCAAAAACGCAAGTGCGTATTAACAGTAATAGCACTTGACTGTGCCGAACGAGGCCCGTCAGGTGCTACTACCACAATATCGCCCAAATGACGTACAGCATCTACCAAAGAGTGAATCCCCCTGGCTTCGATGCCATCGTCGTTGGTTATTAAAATGAGTGGACGTTTCATTTACTGAATGTTGTGTTGTTTTAATACAGCTACGGCTGCTTCTAAATTATCGGGTCGAATAGCTACGCTGGCGGTATCGCCTTCGGAGAAGGCATACATGTACTCAATGTAAATATTAGCGGCTGCCAATAAATCCAACACGGCATACAACGAACCGGGTGTATTGTCCACGTGAAGCGTTAGCACGTCGGTAATTTTAACGGCAAAACCGTTTTCTTTTAAAATTTGATAGGCTTTATCGGTGTCCGAAACCAATACACGCAAAATGCCAAAATCGGTATTGTCGGCAATGCTAAAGGCTTTCATGTTGATAGCCGATTCCGACAAGATTTTTGCCACGTCGTTTAAACGACCGGTTTTGTTTTCCAAAAAAATAGACAATTGTTTGGTAATCATAGGTCTTTATTTTAAGGATTATTGAAATTTACGTTTGTCTAACACGCGTTTGGCTTTGCCTTGGCTACGTTCTATAGAACGAGGTTCGGACAAAATAATATTGGGCGAAATGCCAATAACGCTTTGCAACTTGCTAACTACTTTCTTTTGTAGTTTTATCATACCTTTCATATCGTCGGTATAGTATTGTTCTTTTACTTCTACTTGGATATCAAAGGTATCGGTGTTGTTTACGCGATCTACGGTAATAAAGAAGTGTGGTTCTACTTCTTCCATTTCGCAAAGAACGGATTCTACCTGCGATGGGAATACGTTAACACCACGAATAATAAGCATATCGTCGCTACGACCCATAATTTTTTCCATGCGCACGGTGGTACGGCCACATTGGCATTTTTCGTAAATAAGGCGGGTAAGGTCGCGGGTACGGAAACGGATAAGTGGCATACCCTCTTTGGTAAGGGTGGTAAATACCAACTCGCCGGTAGATCCTTCGGGCAAGGCTTCGCCTGTTTCGGGGTCGATGATTTCGGGATAGAAATGGTCGTCGTGCAAGTGGGTTCCGCATTGGAATTCACATTCGTGACCTACCCCGGGGCCGATAATCTCGGTCAAACCGTAAATATCGTAGGCCTTAATTTGCATGCGTTGTTCTATTTCTTTGCGCATGGCTTCGGTCCAAGGTTCTGCCCCTAACACGCCTATTTTCAGTTTAAATTCGCTGCGTGGAATGCCCGATTTTTCCATGGCTTCGGCCAAATATAGGGCATACGATGGGGTACAAGCCAAAGCGGTAGCACCCAAGTCGCGCATCATAAGCATTTGTTTTTCGGTATTACCTGTGGACATAGGAATAACGGTTGCTCCTAAGTTTTGACCAGCACCATGTGCGCCCAAACCACCTGTAAACAAGCCGTATCCGTATGATACTTGAAATACATCGTTGCGTCCCATACCAAAGGCTGCTAAGCAACGAGCACCTACCTCTTCCCAAATTTTAATATCGCCTGCGGTATAGCCAGCCACAATGGGTTTACCTGTGGTACCCGATGAGGCGTGAATGCGCACAATATCCGAAAGGGGTGCCGAAAGCAAGCCCCATGGGTAATAATCGCGCAAATCTTTTTTAGAGGTAAATGGCAACTTTACAATATCGTCTATTGATTGAATGTCATTGGGTGTTACGCCTGCTTCTTGCATTCTTTTGCGGTAGGGTTCGCAATTGGCGTAAACTCTCTCTACTAATTTTTTTAGTCGTTCTGATTGCAAACGACGTTTTTCTTCGCGGCTCATACATTCTGCCGCCTCGTTCCAAATCATATCTTTATATTGTTAATCAGTATATTGTCGGCATTCCCCCTGCATTGCGGTTGCAAGCAACCTTAACACAGGGTTACAAATTAGGAATACCCCTGCGGGGTAATGGATTTTTTTAGCTAATTAGTTTGCGAAGGTAGCTCATGAATAATTTGTCGTCCATGAGTGTTTTTTCGCGGTAATTAGCAAAATCTTCAAAATAATCGCTGTAAATATCTTCTAACAGTTCATCGGGCAACAAGCACTCCTTTTGTACCCTTTTGGCACACAAGCGACGGTAAAACTGCGCTGCTTTTAATTGTTCTTGCCAACCTGCCGGTTTTTCTTGGTCTATAACGTGTTCTTTTTGCGTTAAGGTGTAAAAAAAGGCGTAAAACGTGGGTACATCGCCAAACCAAAGGTTTACGGCCGCGCGGGTATCGTCTGCCAGCTCTTGCAATCGTTTTTCGGCTACTGTCATATTATTACAAATGAATAACAAAGTTACTGCATTTTTTTGGGACAGCACATAGAAATGCCGGTTTTTTCGTTGTGATTTTTACATTTTTTGTATCTTTGTGCTCAACATAAACCTTTAAATTTTAACAAAAATGGCAGAAAAAAAATTAGCCTTGTCTGCAACTGACAAAAAATTGGCTGGCGTATGCGGCGGTTTAGCCGAATTCTTTGGCATGGACTCAACCTTAATTCGCATCATCTTGGTATGCTGCGTTATTTTTGGCGGTTTTGGTATCTTGTTGTATCTAATCGCTTGGTTAGTAATGTCAATGTCTAAATAATAGACACCTTACTTAGGAGTGTAATCCATGCGTTTTGAACTGCAATCGGATTATAAGCCTACCGGCGATCAGCCTCAAGCTATTCGTCAATTGGTAAACGGTTTGAACGAGCACGAACCCTGTCAAACCTTATTAGGGGTAACCGGCTCGGGCAAAACCTTTACCATTGCTAATGTAATTGCCCAAGTAAACAGGCCCACGTTGGTGCTTAGCCACAACAAAACCTTGGCGGCTCAGCTTTACAGCGAGTTTAAAAGTTTCTTTCCCAACAACGCGGTTGAGTACTTTGTATCTTACTACGACTACTACCAACCCGAGGCTTACATTCCCACTACCGACACATACATAGAAAAAGACCTTGCCATAAACGAGGAAATAGACCGTTTACGCCTTTCTGCCACGTCTGCTTTGCTTTCGGGCCGAAAAGACGTTATTGTGGTATCGTCCGTATCGTGCATCTACGGCATTGGCAACCCCGAAGATTTTACCAAAAACCAGGTACACATACACGTAGGGCAAAAAATTGTACGCGATGTATTTTTGCGCAACTTGGTTTCGGCCATGTATAGCCGCAACGAAATGGATTTTGGCCGTACCAACTTTAGGGTAAAAGGCGACACGGTGGATATCTGGCTTTCGCACACCGATGTGATTGTACGTGTTATTTTTTGGGACGATGAAATTGAAAGCATCGAACTATTGGATGCCGTTACGTTTCACACATTAGAAATATTAGACCAATACAACATACCCCCCTCTACCATTTTTGTTACCACGCCCGAAAATACCAAACGTGCCATTAAAGAAATTGAGCTGGATTTGGGCAAGCAAGTGGAGTATTTGCAGTCTATTGGCAAGCCGTACGAGGCTAAACGCCTATACGAACGCACTACGTACGATTTGGAAATGATTCGTGAAATTGGGTATTGCTCGGGCGTAGAAAACTACTCGCGCTACTTTGATGGACGCGAAGCCGGCACCCCACCCTTTTGCCTGTTAGACTTTTTTTCGGACGATTTTTTATTGGTTATAGACGAAAGCCACGTTACCGTACCGCAAATTCATGCCATGTACGGGGGCGATGCAGCGCGCAAAAAGAACTTGGTGGAATACGGTTTCCGTTTGCCAGCCGCCATGGACAACCGCCCGCTAAAATTTGAAGAATTTGAGGCCAAACAAGGGCAAACTATTTACGTAAGTGCAACCCCTGCCGATTACGAACTAAACAAATGCGGCGGCGTGGTGGTGGAACAAATTATACGCCCCACCGGGTTGTTAGACCCCGAAATTGAGGTTAGACCCAGCAAAAATCAGATAGACGACCTTTTGGAAGAAATTGCCGTTAGGGCCGAAAAAGACGAGCGCACCTTGGTTACCACGCTTACCAAACGCATGGCAGAGGAGTTAGACGTTTTCTTAAAGAAAAACGGTGTACGCAGTACCTATATTCACTCGGACATTGATACCTTGGAGCGTGTGCAAATTTTGGAAGATTTGCGCAAAGGCCTATACGATGTGCTAATTGGGGTAAACTTATTGCGCGAGGGCATAGACTTGCCCCAAGTGTCGTTGGTAGCCATTTTGGATGCCGACAAGGAAGGTTTCTTGCGTTCGCACCGCTCACTTACCCAAACGGCGGGGCGTGCAGCGCGTAACCTTAACGGCAAGGTTCTGATGTATGCCGACACCATTACGGATAGCATGCGCAAAACCATAGACGAAACCAACCGTCGCCGTGCCATTCAGCAAGCCTATAACAAGGCCAACGGCATTACGCCTAAGGCACTGTCTAAAAAAGCGGCTCACGCACTGAGTGGCTACGAAATTACAAACGAAAAGAGCCCCTTTGACAAGCTCAGGGACCGTATAAACGAGCCTTCTAAACTAACTGCCGTTGCCGCCGACCCTGTTATTGAACACATGAGCAAAGCGCAATTGGAAAAAGCCATTGCTGCTACCAAAAAACTGATGTTGGAAGCATCCAAAAACTTAGACTTTCTACAAGCTGCCCAATACCGCGACGAAATGCTCCGCCTACAGGATTTATTAGAGAAGTAAAATTCCTTGTAGTCGAAAATTTAGACCGCATAAATTTTAACCCCGTACAACAAAGGAGTTGAATAAAAAGAGGTAATTCAACTCCGTATTTTATGCAAACAGCAGTATGATGAACTGCGCACAGATAATACGCAAAAACATGGTTAGCGGATAAACGGTAGAGTACGCAACCGCAGGAGCATCGTTATTGGCTATAGAACCCGAGTAGGCCAACGCCGGTGGATTGGTACAACTACCCGAAATCATACCAATTAGGGTAAAGTAGTTGATTTTTAGCAAGCGACCTATAATACCCACTATGAGCGCAGGCACCATGGTAATAAGTACACCACAAGCAATCCAAAGCAAGCCATCGGGCGAAACCACGGTATCCACAAACTCGGCACCTGCCGAAATACCCACACTGGCTAAGAACAGCGAGATACCCATTTCGCGCAACATAAGGTTAGCACTTTGAGTGGTATAGGTTATGAGTTTTAAGCGATAACCAAAACGTCCCAACAATATAGCTACAATAAGCGGGCCACCTGCCAAGCCTAATTTGGCTGGCATAGGCATATTGGGGAAATGGAAAGGCATGCTACCCACCAAAATACCAGCACAGATACCAAAGAAAATGGCAATTAAGTGAGGCTCGTTAAGGCGTTTTAGGGTATTGCCCAATATTTTTTCTACTTTGCCAATGGCTTCGAGCGAACCCACCACGGTTACACGGTCGCCCACTTGCAAATACAACTCGGGGCGTGCCAATAGGTCGATACCAGAACGATGTACACGGGTAATGTTTACGCCATACGTAGATCTAAATGCCAACGAACCAATGGTTTTACCATTTATACTGCTTTGGGTTACCACAATACGGCGCGAAACCATTTCTTTTTCGCTATCTTCCCACACGTAATCCACTTTCTTACCCAAAAAGGTAGTAACGGCTTTTTCGTCCGCCTCGTTTACTACTACAGAAAGAATATCGCCCACTTGCAGGGGTGTTTCGTCCGAAGGAATAATAACCTTTTCGCCATTGTACAAACGCGAGGCCACAAATTGTCTTCTCACCAAGTCTTGACATTGCAATAAGGTGCAACCTGCCAACGACTCGTTGTGTACCTGAATGGAAATCCAATTGGGTGTTTCGTGGGTTTCTTTTTGCGCTTTAAGTGCTTCTTCTTCCTTATCTAACTTAACACGGAATAGTAGACGCAATATCATAAACGAAAGCAACACGCCTATTACCCCCATGGGGTATGCCACTGCATATCCTAAGCCTATAGAAGGAATGGGACCTGTTAGTTCGCCTGCTTCGCTTAACTGACGCAATGCTTCTTGTGCGGCACCTAAACCAGGTGTATTGGTAACAGCACCTTGCATAATACCCACCAACATGGGCATGGAAATATCACCGTGAAAAATATAAAACAGCGACAAGGTAACACCAATACCTAAGGCTACTAATAAACAAGCCAAGCCATTTAGTAGCATACCTCCTTTTTTAAACGAGGTAAAAAAGCTGGGCCCTACTTGTAAACCAATAGAGAAAATAAACAGGATTAAGCCAAACTCTTTAAGAAAGTGCATAAGATCGGGGTTTAGATAGACGCCAAAATGCCCTACCAAAATACCCATAAACAGCACAAAGGTTACACCTAACGAGATGCCACCTATTTTTATTTTGCCCAATAAAACGCCAGAGGCAATAACAAAAGAGTAAATAAGCACGGCGTGTGCAACGGAACTACGCGTTAAAAGTTCAACTAACCAGTCCATTTTCTATTATTTGTTAAAAACTGCACAAAGTTAATAAAAATTGTTTAGTTGTTTAGGCGTTTAGTCTATATTTTGTGGTCATAAAAAAAGGTTGGCTAAAAAAGCCAACCCTTTTGTTACGAATTTGCAATGAATTATTCAAAAATGTAGCGTACGCCAAGAGCAATAGCGCCAGCATATAAACCATCTACGCAGAAACGTGCACTACCATCAGCACCTGCAACACCTATAAGAGGACGATAATCCAACGATAGTTGAAGTGGGAACCAGAAGTTGTATTCTACACCCACACGACCAGCTACACCACCAAAACCTACAATATAATTAAATCCGTAGAAACCAGCACCAGCACCTACACCAGCATACCAGTTCCAAGAACCTTTGTGTTCCCATGGAATGGTCAAACCACCAGGGTTAATCCAATCGTAAGTAGCAGCAGCTTCAATACCAGCAAAACCAGGAAGACCAAGGTCAACGCTAACCATGTTGCTTTCGCCCAAACCATGTTGGTAAGAAGCTTCAAAACCGTAACCTATACGACCACCAATAGCACGTGGTTGAGCTACAGCGATAGCAGCAAACGCTGCCATGATAAATACAATCAATCCAAATTTTTTCATCTTTTATCTTTTAGAATTTGTTAAATATTTCGGTGCAAAAATACAGTTTCTTCTGCATAACTACGCAAGTATCTCTTAAAAAACGTTTAAATTTTAACCTATTGTTACATTTTAGTAACAGAACAACCAACAATAGTGGAGGTACTTTTCAAAATCCGTAACTAATAAGCGTTACGTGATGGTTTAATGAGACAAAAAAGGGCTGGCCTAAGCCAACCCCTTTATCTTTTTTGTAGGTATATTATTCAAAAATGTAACGAACGCCAAGTGCGATACCACCTGCAAACAAACCATTGCCATAGAAACCTACAGCTGGATAATCGCCACGGTCGCCAAATTCAATACCTAAAATGGGACGCCAGTCAATAGAAAGTTGTAGAGGGAACCAGAAGTTGTATTCTACACCAATACGGCCTGCTGCACCAGCAAAACCTACGCTTGGCCAATAGTAACCAGCACCAGCACCTACACCAGCATACCAATTCCAAGAACCTTTGTGTTCCCATGGAATCATCAAACCACCAGGGTTCAACCAATCGTAAGTAGCAGCCGCTTCAATACCGCCAAAACCAGGAAGACCCAAGTCTGCAGAAATCATATTTTCCTCACTCAACGTATGTTGGTAAGAAACATCAAAACCATAACCAAGACGAGCACCAATGGCACGTGGTTGAGCTACTGCGATAGCAGCAAAAGCTGCCATTAAAACGCAAATTAATCCTAACTTTTTCATATCTTTTTTTTGTTAAATAAGTTATATTCTTTGCACAAAAGTAAGCTTTTTGTGCGAATATGCAAGTAAGTTACTTAATAAAATAAAAAAAAATCCTACTAAAGTTATCAACAGGCTCTACAAGGTATTACAGGGGTCTAAAACCATACATAGCCTAAATAACGGGGCATAAAAAAACGGGGGTGACAAATTTGGTTCTTTGTCACCCCCGTTCTTCCATTCCATTTTTAATAACAGAAGAACGACCTATCGTTAGGCATGCGTTCCATAAAGCGGTAACTCAACACAATTTCGTGCGAACCGCCCGAAATATTTACCAACGATGATACGCTTACATCGTAACTATACGACAAGCTAAACCCTGCGTAAGATCCACCAATGCATATTTTTACCGCATCGTTCCAATATTGCATATCACCATTGGGCGAGTAGAAAGGAAGACCACGGTAACCTACACCCACCATAAAGAAACGGCGGTGATACATGGCATCAATATCTAATTGGTGGTATTGACCTTGCCATTGGTAAAGGGCTGCAAAGGTTACGTCGTCTTTGGGGTCGTACTTACCCGTACCTTTAGATATAGGTATAAGCCCTGCTGCAAACACATTTAGTTTTACGTTTTGTTTGGTTTCGGGTTGGTCTGTAAACGATATGTTATTGCCCAACAACCTATCGGCACAAATACCACCAAAGAAGTAAGGATGGGTAAACATTACCGAAACGGCTGCATCAAAACGCACCAAACTGGTATTGGTTGCCTGAAATACCGTAGTTGGCAAAATGCTACCATCTGCTGCAATTTGGTCGCCAAACACCATACGCGAAGGGTCTATGGCTCGATAAAACAAACCTACTTGCAAGCCTGGACGGAAAAACCAATCTTTGGTTATCTGTACTAAGTATGTATATTGTACGTTAAACTGAAGTTGCGAAAGCATGCCTCCGCCTTGCGAGTTGTACGACACCGTTCCACCAAACGATGAGCGTATGGGGTGGAAATATTGGTCGTATCCCACCACACCGGTTTGCGCACCTTTTAGGTTGGACCATTGATTGCGGTAGGTAGCAAATACCCTACCCCCGCCCGTATAGCCGGCAAACGAGGGGGCTACCATGGTGGTTGCAGACCAAGGTTGAGACAATATAAAGTCTTGAGCCATTGCAGACATGCAACCTACCAAAAGGGCTACTAAAGTAACTTGAATGTATTTTGTCATTTGTTTCATAGCTTTATCCTCCCCGCTTATCTAATTAATAATACACTACCGCCTACACGGAACGAAGTACCATCCTGGTATCGCCCTTCGGCTTTATACACATACGTTCCTTGGGCAGCGGGCTGTCCTAAGAAATAACCGTTCCAACCTTGATCCAACTCGTTGGTACTAAATACCAAGTTGCCCCATTGGTTAAAGATTTCCAATTGTAAGGTTTCTACATTTTTCCATACGGGATAGAAAATATCCAATCGGCGTTCTTCGGTTTTGTATTTACCGTCCAACATTTGGGTTACATTGGGGGTAAAGGCGGTGGGGAACACAATGAATGCACCCTCGCCTACGCGAATGTATTTTTCGTATGTCAAGGTATCGGCACAACCATTTAGGTCTGTAACAATAAGGGTAATATCGTACTCACCGTTTTCGGTATAAGTATAGAATGGATCCTTTTGGGTTGAAAAATGACCATCGCCAAAATCCCAATAGTACGACTGCATATCGATGTTTTCACAATGGAAGCTTACCTCAGCATCGGGCACATACACTTGGGTAGATTGCACCGAGAATGCTGCCTTTGGCGAGGGTAATACTTCTATTTGTTTTTCGGTAACATCGGTTTTGTATTTACCTTTAGCGGTTAGTTTAATGGTATAAACGCCTGCCTTATCAAAGGTGTGTTCTGGGCTACGCAAGGTAGAATACCTACCATCGCCAAAGTCCCAGGTGTACTCTGCCTGACCAATGGTGATGTTATCAAATTGTACCGTAAATGGCTCGCAACCTCTGTTTTCGCTCATATTAAAGCCAGCCACAGGTTCGTCGGCACTGCGAATTTGAATTTCGTCGTATGCTTCGCAATCGTAGCCTTTTAAGGTCCAACGCAAGGTATTGATGCCTTGTGCCAACCCAGTAACGATAGTGGTAGGGCTGTTAGGGTCGGCAAATCCACCGCTACCCGATACCACGCTCCATGTTCCTGTTACTTGTGGATTGTTGAAATTTTGAGCCGATAAACGGAACGCACCGTTGGTGGTTACACCATCTTCACCGGCATCTGCCAACTCATGCAAGCTGTTTGAGGTAATAAACATGGAGGTACTTTCAGAACAGAATTCGTTATATACTTCCCATCTTACCTCGTTTACACCCGATGTGCTCAAACCTACAATTTCGGTTACGTTGTTATCTGGATCCAAAATTTCGCCATCGCCGCCAATGAGTTTCCAGCGTCCTTTATCAAAGGCTGGTTCTGGGGCACGCAAGGTCATAAAGTCTTCGCAAATGGTTACCTCTTCTGCTTCTGGATAGGTAAGCACTGGTGTGCGGTTAAATACCCTTACGGTATCCCAACCTGTACAGTAGCCGTCGTTAATAACCCACAACAAGGTGTTAGCACCGTAAAGCAATTGTTCTACCTCAGATTTAGGGTCTTTTTGGTCTATAATATTGCCATCGCCATCTACCATTTGCCAGTTTTGGTCTGGCGATGGCCCAACACCTACTACAGGTTTAGCACCCATCACCACACTGGTGGCTTTACAAGGTTTGTAAATATCTGTACCTGCCTCGGCAACGGGGTTTTTACGTACTGTAACGGTAGCGGTAATAGGATTGCCAGTGGTACAATGGTTGGTAGGTGTAACGCTAATTTGCGTGGTACGTGCCAATTCGTCCATTTCTATTAGGATGCTTTGCTTAACGGTATTGCCAGCACTACTAACATCGGTAAAGCCTGTTGGCAACGACCATTTATAGCTGGTAGCACCTTCTACATCGGTTACCGTAGCGGTAATAAACTTACCATCCAAGCAGTAATAGGTAGCCCCAAAATCTATGCGTCCGTTTGTAGCAATAGGCGAATCCAAATAGACAGGGAAACTTACCGCTTTTCCCTTGCGTCCGCATTGATTAACGCCGCACACGGTAATCTCACCATTTTGTGCATCTGGTCCTGCTACCACCTCGATGCTTGTTCCGCCTAAACCACTTACAATGCTAAAGCCTTCTGGCACGGTCCAGTGATAAGTAGCGGCGTTTTCTAACGGAGCGGTTACAAAAGATTCGCGCGTTTCGTGGCATATATTAGCCCTACCATTTATGTACTTAGCAGCCTCTGGTAACATACCCACCTCTATGGTATAGGTTTGGTTAATGGTAGCTTGGCATTTTTGGCCCGAGGTAATGGTTTCAAACATAAAGTTATTTACATCTTTATACGATGTTTCATCTACCACAATTGCCTCGTTTGCTGCATTGATTTCTTTTTCAAATGGCGTGCCGTTTAAGGTGTATTTTAACAGCATGGGTAAGCTTCCCTCTGTTTCCAATCCTATCTCAATAGCATCGGGTTCACATACCTTTTCTGTTGGCAACTGAACCGTTAATTGAGGAATTTGGTACGTGGTAACATCAAATTGGTAATCCAACTCTTTAGCACAATAGGCATTGGCTATGCGGCTAATGGTATAGGTTTTTGTACCTGTTTGGGTAGGTGTTATTACCAAATAATCGTGCGCATTGGTAAAGCGTTGAATACCGTCTGTGTAAGTAACACTCCAGCCACCTTCGTTTGCCATTACCATATCTACTTTTACCGATTCGCCATAGCAACATTCGGTTTCGGCATCCAAAATAGTAAGTTCTGGCACCATGTGTACTTCTACAGGCACCTCGCCCGAAACCTCTATATCGCAACCCATACCACCGTCATCTACTACCTTTATTAGTTTATAGGTGCAAGACTGTGTAGGTGTGTGGGTAATGGTGGACATACGTTCTGTTACGTCTATATCGTATAATTGTGTACCGTCTGTATAGGTTACCTTCCAAGGTGCTACCCCTTCTACGTTTAGTTGCATGGCCATTTCGTCGCCCTCACAAACAATGCCGTTTCCAGACAACGTAGCGTGCAATTGCATGGGTTCTCGCAACTCAAATTGTTGGGAAACAATACAATCATTGGCGTCTTTTACTTCTACTTTGTACTCACCGGCTCTAAGGTTCTCTTGGTCTTGAGCATCCAACACAGCACTCATACCAGACCAACGGTAGCTATACAAGGGGTCTGCAGCAAAAGGCGTACCGCCCGAAACGGTAATATCAATAGCGCCAGTTGCTGCACCATAACAGGTATTTTCGGTTATGATAGCCTCCAACAAAAGAGGAGCATCAGGTTGTGTAATTTCTAACGAAATGGGGTCTGCTTCGCATCCTCTTGCATCTGTAATTGTAGCGGTATAAACGCCAGCTTTTAAGTATTCTACTTGTTTGCTATCCAAGCCATTTATGCCGTCACCGCTCCACACCACATGATAAGGAGCCGTACCACCTGTTACTTCTACCATAGCCTTACCCGTTGCACCGCCATGGCACTTTATTTGCGTATTGGTAAAGCTTTGATGGAACTGACGTTTTAAATCTAACACGGGCGAAACTGAGAAATTACGTTCGGTCAAATTAGATTTAGCATCTTGTACCAATATGGTATAAAATCCAGCTTCCAGGTTATCTACCTCAAACACATTTTCACCTTGGGCTACCACACCACTTGCCCCCGTAATGGTTACATAATAGGGTTGATAACCGCCTTCGGCAGTGATAGAAACAGCTCCTTTATCGCCAGGGCAAACAATGTCTTGCAATTGGTAATCAACACGCATGTGTTCGGGTTGTTTTACCTCTTGCGTGGTGGTTAGTTCGCAACCCAATACATCGGTTACCAACAAGGTATAAACACCTGCGGTTAAGTTATGTTGATCGGGCGAGTTAGTAGGATCGTAGAACGAGCCACCAATGGTTGCCCAACTATATTGCAAGTCTGGAGGAGTAGTTCCGCCTTGTACTTCTACATCAATAACACCTGTAGCTTCGCCGTGTACCTCTACGTGCGTTACATCTATTTTGGTAAAGCTCATTTTATCGGACCAACGTACTATATGTTCATCTTGGGTGGTACATTGATTAGCATCGGTAATGGTAACACGGTAAGTGCCTTTGCCTTGGTCTTTCAAGAACGATTTTCCTGCAGCTTCAGGCATGGGTACATTATCCAATTCCCATTGATAGGTATAGTTTTGTGTACCGCCTTGTACAAGGGCATAAATTTCGGCTTCGTTTATTCCATTACACAACACATCGGGCGCATCCAAGGTAACGGTTAAAGGTGCTGGTTGTTCTATGGTTACGGTTTGTTGTACCAAGCAGCCATTTACATCTTCTATACTAAAGGTGTACTCACCAGCTTTAAGGTGTTCTGCTTTTAGGTTGGTTACTTGATACGAACCGTCTGCGTTTTCCCATTTATAGTAGTTGTAATTGCCCGAACCTGGACTTAAAATGGTTGCCTCTGCCCAACCTGTTAGGTTGCCATTACAATCTACGTTTTGGGTTTTAATATCAATAGATAACGGATTAGGTTCTACCAACAACTTATCAAACACTTGCGATATTTCGCAACCTTTGCTATCTGCTACACGCACCAAGTAGGTTTCGTTATTGGGCAACTCATCTTGTATGTAGCGATCTGTTCCTGGTTTTAGGCCTACTCCACCACTCCAATGATAGGTATAATCGGAAGGTTGGTTGCCATTGCCACCCGTAACAGCTACTTCAATTTCCCCTTTTGTATCGCCATAACACTTGTTTTGGGTAACGGTATAGGTAAGAGCCATGGGGTATTCGGGTTGTTCTATATCTACACTATGTGTTAAAGAGCAACCATTGGCATCTATTACGGTAACGTTATATGTACCTGCTGTTAGGTTCTCCACATAATTGTATTGTGCAGGTTGTTGTGCAGTACTCCATACCACCGATTGGTATGGGGTGGCCCCCCCTTGTATAGCCACGTAAATAGCACCGTCTGCATCACCGTTACAGTTAAGTAGCAATTTAGAGCGGTCTAATACCGTGGTAATACTCAAGGCCTCTGCTTGGGTTATTACGTAGGTAAATTGGTATGTATTATTATCGGTATCGGTAACCAATAAATCGTAATTACCAGCCTCTACATCTAATAAGCTATAAGTTAATGGATCGCCAGGAACACTCATGCGGGTTTGAGGGTTACCGCTTGCATCGGTCCACGACCATAGGCACGAATAGTTTCCATTGCCGCCAGTTATACCGTTGGCATCAATTAAAACAGCTCCGTTGTTTTGACCATTGCAGGTAACATTTTTTACCGTGGCATTTACTTGAATGGTTTGAGGTTGGGTAATTTCAATAATCGCTTCTTGGCTACATCCGTTGGCATCGGTTACACGCACTAAATATTGACCAGCCAAGCGATTAGTAATCGTACCCGAAGTTCTTTCGGCAGGGGTAAATCCATTAGGTCCATCCAACCATTCATAGCTATATTCGCCCAATGCAGTAGGTGTACCTCCTTGTGGTTTTACTACTATTGCACCGGTTGCCTGGCCATGTATTTTAACGTGTTGTACATCGTACGTAATAGAAAGTGGCTCTTGTGGTTGGCTTATGCTTACTTCTGCTGCTTGATAGCATGTAGCATCTGCTTGCTCGCTTACCGTAACACGATAGCTTTTAGCGTCTAAGTGAGTTACCTGATCGGCAGTAGAGATAACACCGCCACCAATCAACTCCCAGCTATAATTAAATTGTCCACTACCGCCTGTTACATTTACTTTTGCCCAACCATCTTGGTTGTCATGACAGTCTATGTTGCCCGATTCTATTTGCAATACAATGGGATTGTTTTGGGTAATATCTACGGTTTGTTGTTGGGTACATCCATTACCATTATTATCGGTTACGGTTAGGGTATATTGTCCCTCATCTAACATGGAAATTTCGTTAGAGTTTCCTATTACGGTTCCAGCAGCATCTTTCCATTGGTACACCAAGTTGCCCCTTCCTGTTTGTGTCACCACGGCCTTGGCCTGGCCTTTACGTCCGTGACACACAATATGGGTAGGTTCTATGCTCACGGCCAACGGATTGGGATTTTCTAAGGTTACGCCTTGGGTTACTTCACATTGACCAGTTGCATCCGTTACCGTTACTTGGTAATAACCAGGTTCTAAATTGCTTTGGTTTTGCTGGTTATATCGCGTCATATCAATGCCCGTTCCCGTCCATTCGTATGTGTAAGAAGATGTACCACCCGTAGGTTGCAACGTAATATTGCCCGTTTGGTCGTTGTGACAAGCATTTTGTTCTACTACCATATTTAAGGTAAGAGGCGCATCAGGTTGGGTTATCTCAATAGGGTCTTGCAACTTGGCCTCGCAACCATTATTATCCGTTACCTTAACTTTGTATTGGCCTTTAGCCAAGCCAAAGGCATGCAGTTTATCGGCCGAAAGCTGATTAGCTGCGTCTGGAATACCCTCCCACTCAACTTGGAAAGGAGCGTGCCCACCCAACAGGGCAATATCAATATTACCGTCTGTATTGCCGTAACAAGTTAGTGCTGTTTTAGAGGTTAAAGACACTTCTATAGCAAAAGGATCAGCATCGTTAATGCGGAAAGTTTGGCTATATGTATTACCCTGACTATCTTCTAAATGGAATACATAATCGCCAGCACTTACACCTATTAAATCAATGCGACTGCCAACTACTTGCCCCTCTTTTATCCATTCTGTTTTTACGTATGGTGTAACACCGCCTGTAATGTCCAAGTCTATCATACCGTTGTTTCCTCCATGGCACGAAACGTGTGTTACGGTGCTTTTCACATCAAATGGTGTAGGTTCTGTTACTTTTACCGTTAATTGAGGAGCTTCGCAGCCATTGGCGTCTTTTACATTTATATAATAGGTATCTGCCTTCAAGTTTTCCTGAATATAATCGGTGGTGGTAACCGCCGGACTTAACAAACCACCAGACCATGTATAAGTATATGGGGTAACTCCTCCATCTGCGTTTACCTCAATTTTACCAGATGCTTCGCCTACAATGGCTACATCTTGGTGACTGGTTACCACCTCTTCTAAGGTTAAAAGAGAAGGTGCGTTAATGGTAAAGGTGTAGTCTTTAGAACAGCCTCGAGCATCAGTAACCTTACCTTTATAGGTATAGTTGTTACCTACACCGCCTAATCCGCCTATGCTCATATCTGTTCCTAACTCAACGGTAGGATCGGCTGCACTATACCAACTGAATGTATAGCCAGGGGTACCCGTTCCTACCACCACATCGGCACGTGCTTCGCCACTTGCTTGGCTACTACATAAAGCCGATTGGTGCGAGAAGTTTACCGCTAACTCTGTTGGTTCTACTATCTCCACCTCATCGCTAACCTCACAACCGTTTTGGTCTTGCACTAAATAGGTATATTTTCCAGCTTCCAATCCGTCAAAGAACACCCCTGCTTTTACCTCGCCAGTTTGCTGGTTGGTTAGGTTTTGAAGTATGTAGGCCGCTTTACCACCTGTGATTTGTGCGGTAATAGTACCATCAGCCTTACCAAAACAGCTAATAGGCGTATGCTGTAAATCTAATTTTAACTGATTGATTTGGATGGTTTTGGTCATTTCCACCACGCAATAGTTGTTATCCACATCCGTTCCTGTTACCACAGCCTCAATGTAGTCTGCATCGCCAAGGGGTACATCAAAACACATGGAACTACCTGTACCTACTTTTTGTTGTACCGAGTATCCGTTAATAAAGAGTTCGTAACGTACGTGATCTTCTGTAGATTGCAAGCAAACCGTTAAGGCATCTGGAGTTTGGCACGAGAAATAAATGTCGTTTACCTGATCTATTTTAGCTATTCTAAAGTGTTTAAGCACAGAGCTTGTACACACTGGTGTTGGATTGCCTGGCACCATGTAGTTGTACTCGGCTTTTACGTGATACCCACCCTCCGGCAATTTAGCAGGATACAAGGTTGCCGTTCCATCGCCATGATTTACAAACGCATTGGCAATAGATGGGTTGCTAAAGGTAAAAGTTACGTTAGATGCTTGGCTGCTGCCTTTTTTGTTAGACTCCAACAGAATGCTTTCTTTATTGCCACACAACACATCGCCATCCGAGAAACCAGTAAATTCAACAAACTCGGACAAAATTTCAAAATCTTTGCTAATGGTTGTTTCGCACGATAAAGCTGCACCCGTAGTTGCATCGGTAACGTAATCTGTTTTATACGTATAATATATGGTATATTCTTGGTTGTAGTTTCCTTTGGACAAATCAATAGTGGCTTTGCCGCTTACGGGATTTCCAGCAGCATCCAACACCGGATAAATAAACGGACTTAAATGCTCGCATCCTGCAAACGTACCAAAGCCGGGCACGTTGGGGAATGCTTCTACATCTACCAATCCTTGCGGAGCACAGTATTGAGCAGCCACGCCGTTTATGGTCATATCCTCTGTTTTTGCTCCGTGCACCATAATATCCATTTCTTCTACGGCCGTACATACATTATCGTCTATAACCGTACAGCGAATGGTGTGTTTGCCCAATCCTGCTCTGTCGGTATAAAAGGTTTGGTTTACCAACGCATCGGCAGGCGTACTGGAAATAAGTTCTATAGCCGCCGTTTGGGGAATGGTATTTAACTTAACTTCTGCGCCCCAACAATGATCTTTTGGAAAATCAAATACAATATCGGCTGGTGCGTGCAAGTAGGTGTATTGTTTATGCTCGTCTTCACAAACATTGTTATCGTCCGTATACTTATAGGTAATACAATATTTGCCTGGAGCAAACCCACCAGGGCTAAACACCGCAGGTGTTGATGCCACTTGCGAATTAACCACGTTTTCTAACACGTTGCCAGCCTCATCTATGCGGTCTATGGTAACATACCCTTGGGTTGCCCCTTCCGATTGTACATGCAAAGGCACATCTGGGTCGCCCGTACAATACGAATCTTCCAATTCAAAAGGATGGATAGTAACCCCTTCGTTTATATAAAAATCAAAACGTTCTTTAAAAGGACATCCCTCCGACGTTAAGTAAGTAAACACCACCGACTGTGCTCCACGAGCTTGGGCCGAAGCGGCGTTGTTGGGATAAATGGTCCATCTACCATTGGCCGCACCTGGCTGATCATTTACGTTGCTAAGGGGGTTGATAGCAGGAGTGCTAAATTGTGCACTTTTAATATTTTGTGGCACGTTAGCGTAAATGGTAGCCTCGGCATCGTTGTAACAAATGGTTGGACCATTGGCTAACTGAGGGGCTAATCTGCCGGCTTCATTTAGTAGGTTATACCCTCCTGCCGTTGGCTGCACGTTGAATTGTCCATTGATAAACACATCTTTTTCGGCGTACGAGTCGCAACCTGCGTTGTCTTTTACTGTGTATCTTACCTTGTAGGTTCCTTGCGAAGCTAAGTTTTTAAGCTGTGCCATAGACTCACCTGGGGCGCCTATAGGTACCAACGTAGCGGCGGTTGCTCCGGTTCCTACATAGCTAATTAGCTCCCACGTGCCATCTTCGGTTAATGGATAACCTTGCAAGGTTACGTTTTTATTATTGCCAGCAGGCACACAATATTGTAGCTGATTGGATACACTATTAGGGTCTATGGGCATAATAACAGGAGCAACATCAAATGTAACGGGCATCATATTGTAGATATACGTGCTCTTTGTTACTACCTCTTCGCATCCACCGTTTTTAATCTTGTATTGAATGGTGTACGTTCCTGTTTGGGTTACCGCATCCAAGTTAATATTACCGCCTTGCATCAACGCGGGCAATTCCAAACAACTCCATTCACCACCGGTTGCACTGCCTGCACTTAAACTAATAAGCGGTTCTTGCACATTGGGGTTGGCACAATATTTATCGGCCAAATCCAAAATTTCGGGATTCAACCTTTCTTTTACCTCAATGGTATAGCTGTTGGTAAATTCGCATCCCATTTCTGGCATACGTACCGTCATGGTATAGGTAGCCGTTTCGTTGGCCTCAATGGAAACCGTTCCCATGTTATCGTAATCGCTACCCAACGACCACGAAACATCTACATCCGGGTAAACCGCAGGGTCGTAATTGGTACTTAGCACCACGATTTCGCCCGGACAAACCGATAATCTGGTAGAAGGTGTTATCACAAAATCATCGGCATTGGGAATATTTATCTCTACCGTAGGTGCATCGTCGGGTTGGTAGTTGCGCACACAACCTTGCGAGTCGCTCACTTGTGTTACTTTAATTTTTGTGTAACCTTGTGGCGTGTAGGTAAAGGTATAGGGCGAACGTACTATATCCGGAATAACTTGGGTATCTATCAACACGTCTTGCGCATCGTAGTAATCCAATATTACCTCGTAAGGCGAAACGCCTTGTGTAAACAACAGTTGCATGGTTACAGGCAAGTTTGGACACAAACGTTCCGACTCATTGGCGCGTTGCAAAGAAACTTGCGCCATGGGTTTTTCTTGCACTAAAATGGGCGAATCGTTCAAATCAACCTCGCAATAGCTTTCTTCCATGTTGTTTCCTTTGGGAACACGCGCTTTAACCGTGTAGCTTCCCGAAGTTTGGTTTTCCCATTGCAAGGCAGAACCTGTACCGTCAATCCAAGTAAGCGGTTCAACACTACCCACTTTATACAAAGCATATTGCGTACCATTGTCCGATGCGCCTATTTTTATATCCACGTTGGTAGGTACAGAACCTTGGCAATAAACGCCGCCATTGGTTACAGTTACTTGGTACATAGAGGGTGATTGAACGGCGTTTAAGGTTACATCCGAGGTGTTTGCACAACCGGTTAAGCGGTCTGTAACGGTTAAACGGTAGTTCATAGAAGCATTGCTACCCAAAGGTATGGTATTGGGCTGAGCAATGGTGGTATTACCATTGCGCAAACCATCTGCTGGTTCCCATTGGTAACTATAGGTAGTTACATTGGGCAAACCCAACACCACCGATTCGTTTTTACACACATTATACGTATCTACCCCTCTTCCCGAAGCATCTGCCACCGGTTTGCTTTGCACCACCAATGTAATTTCTTTGGAGGTTTGACACAAAGTAAGATCTGCGTCGTAATAAGAAGCCGTTACGGTAACGGTTTTGCCGTTATCGGCAGCGGTTAATTCGCGGGTAGTTACCGAGGGGTTCATCGTTGCACCCAACAAAAGGGAATAAGGATCGTCCCAAGTATAGCTAATGTTTGTAATATCCGGATTAGCAACAGACAACAAGGTAGCACTACCCTCGCACACCCACAAATCTTTGTTGTTGCGCAATGTTTGTTCCAATACCAAAGTAGGCTTATTCACAGCCTGTACTTGAAAAGATGAGGTGGCTTTACACTTATTCATCGTTGTGTTGTACACCTCTACGCTAACGGTATAATTGCCGGCTCTATTAAAAGTAAGATTGGTTTGAGCTTCATTAGCATTGCTAAACACACCAGCATTTGGCAGACAGCTCCAACGGTAGCCCATACCGGTTTGTTCCATGGTAGAAACTTGCAAGGCAGTACCCACACAGGCCATTCTATCCAAGCCGGCATCTGCCACCGGCATAGCGCCTATGTTTACCGTAACCATTGACTTTTCGCCCACACACAAGGTACTACGATTTTTGTAGGCCACTTGACACGCTTGCTTATCCACCACGTTGGTATCAAACATATCGTTATGCGCCGTTAGTTCTACGCCATCCACGTTATACCAAACCAAATCGTAGGTAGTGGCATCGTAATTTGTGAGCAAATCGGCCCAAGCCTTAGAACCCACAATTTGACACTCCTCATAGGTTCTTACCTGTGGCTTTGGAGGCAATGCTACGTATGTATGCGAAATCATATATTGCGAAGTACAAGTTGTATTATAGCTATTGGTTGCTTTAACTTGCACTTGGTATAATTGTCCGTTTATGGGATTGGTTTCTTTGTAAACATGGTTCACCACCCTGTTGGTTACGTTAATACCGTTAACAGTCCACAAATAATTGACGCCAGTTTCGGGATTAGCTAACGTAAAACTAAGTTCGCTATCACACACACCACTCACAGTGATGTTTGGAATTTGGGGTGTAGTAGCAAAGGTGGCATTTGCTGTGGCGACAGCCGACTCATTGGCGCCATCTACCGCCTTAAACTGATACGTAAGTCTTTGTCCATTGGTTGCGTTGTCCACGGTTTTAATGGCCGAAGCCATGCGTACCCAATTGCCATTTTCTTGGCAATAATACTCATACAACGCAGCATCGTAGTTGGTAATTTGAAAATCTACCTGTCCACACATTTCCGAAACGTTCACCGTAGGAGTAGGCGGAACGGCACGTGCATCCACATCGGTAGGCATAACATCCGATGGATTGGTATCCGAGGGTTCTACATCCGTGGGAGTATCGCCCGAGGGACTGGTGCCCGAAGGTGCCACATCGGTGGGTGTGGTTTGATTGTTAGGAACGGGGAAATCTACTTGTGCATTTGCAGTGAATGCAACAACAAACAGAGACGCCAACAAGGCGAATTTCGATATAAATAACTTTTTCATAGATTCTTATAAGGACAAAGTTTACAAAGTTACATTTTTTGTGCTATTTCTCAAGAAAAAAACAAAAAATTACACCTTATTATTGCCAATAAGTCTCTAAAAAGTTAAAATAACTGCTAACAAAAGATTTTTTTTATACTTCGGGAACTTGACTGGTAGCTAAAAACGAAGCCACGTGACGACCGTATTTTTCTTCGTAAATTTGATCAACGGGAATCAAAATGGCACATTCTATCAAGTTGCCAAAATCGTGATAAACCGCAAAACCAAACGTGCGCATATAGGGCGATAAGCCCATGTATGCATTTACCAAAGGTGGAATATTCACACCCAAAGCACGCACTTCGCGGTTTAATATTTTGTAGTTTTCTTTGTATGTTTCGGCCGTAAAAATGGCATCAATTTGTTGCGGTGTGAACGAAATTTTAAACGGATCAATTGGTTTTATAAGATTTTCATTATCAGGGAAGTACTTATTTATAAAACCAAAAATCAAATCGCGCGCAGTGGCGTTGTAATGCGGATAAACAGTAACCTTTCCGTACATGTACTTAGCCTCCGGAAGCAACACGGTTAATGCCCCCAAACCATCCCATAAATTATCCAACGAAAACAAGCTCTTAGACCCCATTTTAGTGGCTTGATAATCGGGATGCACAAAGCTACGACCCAACTCCAAGGTATAAGGCAAATATTCTTGCACAAATTGGGGCGAAGATTGATACATTTCGGACGTAATCAAATTGGGCTGACCATTGGGTAAAATTTCCACATCCTTGCCCAAAATGTAACGATAACCGCCTATGATTTCCTCGTTTAAAGGATCCCACACAAACAGCTGTTTATAAGGCCTATCCATCCAATCAAATTGGTCCATATCCATGCTCTTACCACTACCCCCACCTGCCATTCTAAAGGCCATTTCACGCAAGCGGGCAATTTCGCGCATAATATTGGGCGAATCTTTTGCCGTGGTCACGTAAATAAGATTATCTCCTTTGTTGGTACGGCGCAAAAATTTATCGGCTGTTAATTCCGCTTTTAACAACTCGCGCGAAACAGGAGCAATGATTTCTTCCATGGAACTAAAGGTTATAAACGGTAGCGCGCACTTCTTGTGCCCATTGATACGGTGTTTTTGAGGCATCAAAGGTTTGCCAAGAAATGGGTTTGCCTATGGTTACGGTTATGGTTTTATGTTGCTGACTGCGTGTTTGACGCACCAACAACAACATTTCAATGTTTAATTTTATGCCTAATTTGGTACGCCATTTTGCCAAACGATAAAAAAACGGCGTATTTTTTGCCTCGATGTGAATAGGTACTACATCTCGCTGAAACTCAACAGCTTTAGACACAAATGTTTTTTTCCACTGGTCGTCGTAAATGCCATCTGCGTGTTTGCGCGACACCTTGCCCGCAGGGAAAAACATAATTTGACTATCCGAAGCATACGCGGCATTTACCTTTGCCAACAAATCTTTGCTCTGACCGCCCACTTTATTAACCGGAATAAGCATGTCTTTGATAGCGGTTAACTGCATCAACAAATCGTTGGCAGGTATCAGCAAACCGTTTTTACAGGCTTTTCTTACTGCCGAACACGCCGACAACACATCCATGCCACCTAACGGGTGATTGCACACAAACAACAACCTATCCGATTGCTGGGGTAAATTTTCCAATCCCTTTACGCGTACGGTTATATCCAACACTTCGATAACCTTTTCCATAAAGTCCAAACCAGAGACACCCCCTATTTCAACAAACTTTTTGTTCAACCAATCTTCAATCAGAAACCAACGTGCCACCTTAACTAACAGCCAGTTAGGTTTCTTTTTCATGCGCTTGGTTAGCTCTCCTTTTATGTCTATTTTAGTTACTACCGACATGGAATTTTTGTAATGCGATGCAAATATACAAATTTTAATAATTATTACAAGTTTTTACGTCCCCCTTAATGAGTTTGCATGCGTTTTCGTACACATTGTTAATAAGTTTGTGGAGTTTTTTGTCTAAAAATGTTGCAAAGTGTCGCAAAAACCACTACTTTTACAATCGATAAAAGACACTATTTCATGCCATCACTAATCGGAAATATCGATGCTAAAGTGGACGCCAAAGGCAGGGCTTTTTTGCCTGCTGCGTTTCGTCGTGCATTAGACGACGCCAAGGTGTTTTACATCCGAAAAGGATTGTTTGAAAACTGCCTTGTTTTGTATCCCGAAACCGCCTGGGAAGCTACCATAGGCGAATTACGCGCCCAGCTTAGCCCATGGGTAAGAGAAGAAGACATGATTTTTAGGCAATTTGTAGCAGAAGCAGACCGCATTGAATTGGAAGAAAACGGCCGCATGCTTATTCCCAAACGCTACCTAAACGCCACCGGCATTGCTTCTGAAATTCGTTTCATTGGCCGCGACAGCGTGATTGAAATCTGGGCCGCGGGACAGGTTGAAAACACCTTCCTTGACACCCAATCTTTTGCCTCAAAAATGGAAAGTTTAATGAAAAAATCGCGCAGCAACAACGAAATATAAAACGCGAACATTAAACATAAACTATTACACACCAAAACATTCGCAACTATTATCTAAACAAGACACATGGAGCAAACCTACCACATACCCGTATTGCTTATGGAAAGTATGACCGGATTGGACATACAACCAGGCGGAACGTACGTTGACGTAACCTTTGGTGGTGGCGGACATTCCAAAGAAATTTTGTCTCGTTTAGGCGCAGAAGGTTCGCTATACGGATTTGACCAAGACAAAGACGCACAACAAAACATTCCTTCGGATAACCGTTTTCAATTTGTTTGGTCCAATTTTAGGTACATTACCAACTTTATGCGCTACCACAACGTACAAGGCGTGGACGGCATTTTGGCCGATTTAGGCGTTTCGTCACACCACTTTGACGAGGCAGAACGTGGTTTCTCGTTTCGTTTTGACGGGCAGTTGGACATGCGCATGAACCAATCGGCACCCCTAACCGCCCAACAGGTTTTAAACACCTATAGCGAAGAAGCGTTAGCCGATGTTTTTTACTATTACGGCGAACTTTCGGCCGCACGTAAAATAGCCAAAGCCATTGTAAAAGAAAGAGCGCAAACTCCTTTTACCAGCATTTTTCAGTTTGTAAACTTTATCCAACCCTTTTTGGGCAGGGATTCCAAAAAACAATTGGCTCCTGTGTTTCAGGCCTTGCGCATAGAGGTAAACCAAGAAATGGAAGCGCTAAAAGAAATGTTGCAAGGAGCGCTTCAAGTATTAAAACCGGGCGGACGTTTGGTAGTGATTACCTATCATTCGTTAGAAGACAGGCTGGTAAAAAACTTTTTTAAAACAGGCAATTTTGAAGGGAAACAAGACAAAGACTTTTTTGGAAAAGTACACACGCCCTTTAAACTCATAAACAGACAGGTTATTATACCCTCTGCCCAAGAAATAGAAAGTAACCCACGAGCCAGAAGTGCCAAATTACGCATTGCCGAAAAAATATGAGCAACAACAAAGAACATAGCAACCCCATACGCAAAAGCAACATCGGCAACTTTCTCAAAGAAATTTTAACCGGTGAGTTCTTTAGCAATCGCTTCTTGTTAAAACAAACAGGAGTGATTGTTTTTGCTGTAGTATTGGCCTTTATTTACATGAACAACCGCATGATTTGCGAACAATCTTTTAAAGAGATTGACCAATTGCGAAAAACCTTGGCAAACGAAAAGTACATTGCCATGATAACCGAATCGCAGCTATTGCACATAAGCCGCATAGGCACCATACAAGAGTTGGTTAAAAGCAAACAACTCAATTTGATTGAAGAGAACAAACCTGCATATCGCCTTAAAATGACCAAAGAAGAATGAATTGGATTCCGTACACATGGGTTATCTTATACCTTGCGTTGGTGGTAGTGGTATTTCTATTGGCCACCCTACGCAAAGACAAAAGACTGCCTGCCGAAGCAAGCAAGCCTTTTGTACGCCGATTCTTTTTTATTTACATGCTCATTACCCTCTTTTTTGCCGCCATTATCTATAAAATGGTGGATATTCAGTATGTACAAGGCGATGCGTTAAGGTCTTTGTCTAAAGTTCACTTTCCAAAAGCCGACACCATTGCTGCCAAACGCGGTAACATTTTATCGGACGACGGTCGCTTGCTTTCCAGCTCCATTCCCTACTATTACCTCTACCTTGACACACGCGTAGAGGCACTTAGACAAGTGGACAAAAAAACAGGCAAAACCTATTTTGATACCCACGTAGGCGATTTGGCAAAAGCCATGGCCCATAAATTTGGCGGAAGTGCCAAACAATACGAAAAAGACTTACGCAAGGCATACAAACAGCGCAAATCTGCGTATCGTTTATACCCCAAAGCCGTTTCGCACCTCGATTTGTTGGAAATAAAACAATTCCCCATCCTAAAAAGAGGTGCTATACAAGGTGGCTTTAGCGCACAAGAACGTATTATCCGCGAAAGACCTTACGGCACATTGGCTTCGCGTACCATTGGAGGTATTTACGGCATTGAGGGCCGAGGTAAAAACGGTTTGGAAATGGCGTACGACAGCCTGCTTCGTGGCACAGAAGGGTTAGCCATTAGACGCAAACAAGCCGGCAGAAGCGTGCAAATCATTACCAAAGAACCGCAAGACGGCATGGACGTGGTTAGTACCATTAACATTGACATCCAAGAGGTTGCCGAAAGAGCTTTGCGCGAAAGGCTTACTTGGAGCGGTAGCGAAAGAGGTTGCGTGGTGCTGATGGAAGTGGAAACCGGCAAGGTAAAAGCCATTTCTAACTTGCAATGGAACGCTGCCACCAAACAATACGAAGAAACCCAAAACATTGCTGTTGCCAGCCAGATAGAACCCGGTTCTACCTTTAAAACCATGTCGTTTATGGTGGCCATGGAAGACGGTTACATAGACTCCACCACCATGGTAAACACCTTAGACGGTAAAATGATGTTTGCCGGCCGCTGGATGCGCGACCACAACGGAAGGGGTTTTGGTATTGCTTCGGTGCCTACCGTTATGCACCAATCGTCTAACGTAGGTGTTTCGGCACTTATTGTGGAACATTACGGCAAAAACCCCAAAAAATTTGTGCAAGGTATTCACAAATTAGGCATTACCAAACCCATCAAATTGGAGATTCCGGGACACGGCCGAGTGGTACTTAAAAAACCGGGCGAAACCAATTGGTACGGCACTACCCTACCTTGGATGTCTATTGGCTACGAATCTAACGTACCACCCATTTACACCTTGATGTTGTACAACGCCATTGCCAACAACGGTGTAATGGTTAAACCGCTGTTTACCGAAAGAATTTTAAAAGACGGCAAAACCTACCGCGAAACCCAAGTAGAGGTTATCAACCCCAAAATAGCTTCGGACAAAACATTGGGACAAATGCGTGGCATCTTAGAGGGCGTGGTAAAATACGGCACTGCCAAAAGGATGCAATCGCCCCTGTTTAATTCGGCAGGCAAAACCGGTACCTCGCAAATTTTTGAGGGTGGCTCTAAAAAAGACAAAGAAGGTAGGACACGCTTGCAGGTTACATTTTGCGGGTATTTTCCGGCCGAAAACCCCAAATATTCGTGCATCGTGTATGCGCGCGACCCCAAACAAGGTGGTACAGGCAATATTTGTGGCGAAGTGTACAAACAAGTGGCCGAAAAAGCCTATATACTATACACACAACAACAAGACAGCATTACCCAAACGCTTTGGAACATAGACTTGGCAAAAGACACCCGTGTTACCAAAGAGGATTTGGACACCATAGATACCAACAAATTGCCCAACTTAACCGGTTGGAGCATTGACAAGGCGCTTTACGTTTTGGAAAACGAAGGCATCGAAGTAAAAAGATCGGGATTTGGATTGGTACAAACACAATCGGTAAACCCCGGTACACCCATAGATCAAATTTCGAGCATAACCTTAACTTGCCAAGAACCATGAAACTATACGAACTTTTAGATTACGTACCTTATAAAACCTGCATCGGTAACGACCGCGTTACCGTAAACAGCATTACTGCCAACTCTAAGCAAGTAACACCCAATGCAATATTTGTTGCCGTTAAAGGCACACAGGCAGACGGACACGCTTACATAGAAAACGCCATAAACCAGGGCGCAAGCGTGGTGGTATGCCAACAACTGCCCCACAACAGACCTCAAGACGTTACCTTTTTGCACGTTGAAGATAGCCAAGAGGCATTGGGCAATTTGGCAGCAGCGTTTTATGGCTATCCATCGGAAAAAATGATTATGGTAGGCGTTACAGGCACCAACGGCAAAACCACCGTTGCCACCTTGCTTTACCAACTGTTTAGAAAATTAGGTCACAAGGTAGGATTGCTTTCTACCGTGTGCAATTACATAGACGACAAACCTGTTGCCAGCACGCATACTACACCAGATGCAGTGCAACTACACGCTCTTTTGGCGCAAATGGCAGACGCAGGTTGCAGGTATGCGTTTATGGAAGTAAGTTCGCACGCCATAGACCAAAAACGCATTGCCGGCATTTGTTTTGACGGCGGTATTTTTACCAACCTAACGCGCGACCACTTGGACTACCACAAAACGTTCCAAGGCTACCTAAACGCCAAAAAAGCCTTTTTTGACACCTTGCCGGCACACGCTTTTGCGCTTACCAACGCAGACGACAAAAACGGCAAAATAATGACACAAAACACGCAAGCCAATGTGTACACCTACTCTACCCTAAGCCCAGCCGACTTTAAAGGTAAAGTATTGGAACAAAGCATAGAAGGCATGCTCATGAACATAAACACCAAAGAGGTGGCAGTACAATTGGTGGGAGGCTACAATGCCCAAAACCTATTGGCCGTATATGGCGCTGCCTTTTTATTACACAATAATGCCGAAGAAATTTTGCGCATCATGAGCGGTTTGAAACCCGTGGCAGGGCGTTTGGATACCATTTATTCGGACAAAGGCATTACCGCAGTAGTGGACTATGCGCACACACCGGATGCCGTAGCTAACACCTTGAGCACCTTGCAAAAAATAAACAAAGGTGGCAAGCTGATTACCGTTATAGGCTGTGGTGGTAACCGCGACAAAGGCAAACGCCCCGAAATGGCCCGATTGGCTTACAAGGGTAGTAACTTACTGATTATCACGTCAGACAATCCTCGTTTTGAAAAACCGGGCGACATTATCAACGACATGATGCAAGGTCTTTCTGAGCAAGAGCAAGACGAGGTACTTTGCATTGAAAACCGCGAGCAAGCCATTAAAACTGCCGTTAAAATGGCCAAAGCAGGCGACCTTGTTTTTGTAGCCGGCAAAGGACACGAAAATTACCAAGAAATAGAAGGAGTGAAACACCCCTTTAACGACAAAGAGCTATTACAAACCTTACTAAACCGTTAATATACCATGCTTTACTATTTGTTTCGCTATTTAGACACTGCGTTCGACTTTCCGGGAGCCGGATTGTTTAACTACATCTCGTTTAGGGCAGCCATTACCCTGATTACCTCGCTGTTTTTATCCATGATTGTAGGCAAACGCATCATCAAACTATTGCAAAAGAAACAAATTGGCGAAGAAATCAGGGCATTGGGCTTGGCAGGACAAGAAAGCAAAAAAGGCACACCTACCATGGGTGGTATCATTATCCTCATTGCCATTATTGTACCTTGCTTGCTGTTTGGCCGATTAGGCAATATCTACTTGCAACTTATGCTCTTTACCACGTTTTGGTTGGGCGCACTTGGTTTTTGCGACGATTACATAAAAGTATTTAAGAAAAACAAAGAAGGCATACCCGGCAAGGCCAAACTTGCAGGACAAATTGTTTTGGGTCTTATTGTGGGTTGCACCCTGTTCTATCACCCCTCGGCTGTGGTAGTAGAACAAGTAACCGACAACAACAGGCAAGTATTGGAACAAATAGAAAACGACCCCATTAGCACCAACATCGTAGCAAAAAGCATCAAATCTACCCAAACCACCATTCCGTTTTATTCGGGACATAACTTAGACTACGCAGACCTATTTACCTTTGCTGGTCAGCATGCCGAAACCTTGGCGTGGATTTTCTTTATCTTGCTAACGGTATTTATTGTAATGGCAACCTCTAACGGCGCCAACCTAACAGACGGTTTAGATGGCTTAGCGGCAGGTACATCCAGTATCATAGGCGTTGCCATGGCGTTTTTGGCATACGTATCCAGCCACGTGTTCTTTTCGGACTACTTGGACATTATGTTTATTCCGCACAGCCAAGAATTGGTAGTATATGCAGCCGCCTTTATTGGAGCAACCGTAGGCTTTTTATGGTACAATACCTACCCTGCCCAAGTATTTATGGGCGACACCGGTAGTTTGGCATTGGGCGGTATTATTGGCGTGTTTGCCATTTTGATTCACAAAGAATTGTTGTTGCCCTTTTTATGCGGTATCTTCTTAATGGAAAACCTTTCGGTTATTATCCAAACCACTTATTTTAAACATACCAAACGAAAATACGGCGAAGGCAGACGCGTGTTCTTAATGGCACCGCTTCACCACCATTTTCAGAAAAAAGGCATACACGAAGTAAAAATTGTTACCCGATTTTGGATTATTGGCATTGCATTAGCCATATTTACCATACTAACCTTAAAAATCCGTTAATATGAGCAAGTACGTAGTTGTATTAGGAGGTGGCGAGAGCGGCACAGGTGCTGCTATCTTAGCCAAAGTAAAAGGGTTACAAGTATTTTTGTCGGACGCAGGCACCATTCCTGCCCGCTACAAAGAAATGCTTGATCAGTACCAAATTGAATGGGAAGAAAACGGCCATACCCCCCAGCGCATATTAAACGCAGACGAGGTTATCAAAAGCCCGGGCATACCCAACAAAGCCACATTGGTGCAACAGCTAAAAGCATTGGGCACTCCCATTATATCCGAAATTGAATTTGCAGGCAGATACAACACAGCCAAAACGGTGTGCATTACCGGTAGCAACGGCAAAACAACTACCACCATGCTAACCTACCAAATGCTAAAAGACGCCGGTTTAAACGTAGGTTTGGCAGGTAACGTGGGCAAAAGCTTTGCCTATCAAGTAGCCACCCAACAATACGATTACTACGTTATTGAGTTAAGTAGCTTTCAGTTGGACAACATGTACGAATTTAAGGCGGACATCAGCGTGCTGTTAAACATTACACCAGACCACTTAGACCGCTACGAATACAAATTCCAAAACTACGTGGACGCCAAAATGCGCATTACCCAAAACCAAACAGAAGACGATGTGTTTATTTATTGGAACGATGACGCAGCCATCCAAAAAGAAATGGAAAAAATTGCCATCAAGGCACAAAAGAAACCATTCTCCATTACCTCTAAACCAACGGGTGGTGCGTTTATGCACATGGATAAATTGTGGGTAGATACCATAAACGGCACGTTGGAAATGGAAATTAGCGAATTGGGTATTCGCGGCCAACACAACCTGTACAATTCCATGGCAGCAGCTCTTTCGGCAGCCTCTATCAATATCCAAAAAGAATCCATTAGAAACTCGTTGCGCACCTTTGACGGCGTTGAACACCGTTTGGAAGCTGCCGGCAAGGTTCGTGGTGTAGAATACATCAACGACTCCAAAGCCACCAACGTAAACTCTTGTTGGTATGCCTTGGAAAGCATGCGTACCCCTGTAGTGCTTATTTTAGGCGGTACAGACAAGGGCAACGATTACAACGAAATTAAAGACCTTGTAAAAGAAAAAGTACACACCCTCATTTTTATGGGGGCTGACAACAGCAAATTGGAAAACTTTTTTGCCCCCATGGGTATTCCTTATTTTAGCACACACTCCATGGAAGAAGCTGTAAAAACCGCCTACAACAACGCCAAAGTAGGCGACACGGTATTGCTTTCTCCCTGCTGTGCCAGCTTTGACTTGTTTAAAAATTACGAAGACAGAGGCCGTCTGTTTAAAGAAGCTGTAAAAGCATTATAGCATGAAAGAACTATTTAGAAAAATAGTAAAAGGCGATGTGCAACTGTGGGCTACCATACTCACGTTATTTATCGTTTCGGGCATAGTGATGTTTAGTGCCATTAGTAGTAGTGCGCACCGAAACACTGATTACTTAGCACCGTTTTGGGGGCATATACGCCACCTTGGCTTTGGCCTATTTGTTATGTTGGTGGTGCATCAGTTTACGTACCGCAACATCAGGTGGTTGCTTTACCTCATTCCATTGCTATCGTTAGTCATGCTCATTGTTGCTCCGTTTATGGGAAACGACGTAAATGGGGCTGTTCGATCCATAAAAGTCATGGGCTTTGAGATACAATCCATCGAGCTAACCAAATTGGCCATTGTCTTTGTTTTTGCCGAAATATTGGGCTTGCACAACAACCATGCCAACAAACCCATGAGTTGGAAAACCTTTGGGTACATTACCGGTATCTTGGCCGTTTTTTGCGGCTTGGTATTTACGCAAAACATATCCACCATGGTGATGATTTTTGGGTTAGCCGTATTGATGATGTACATTGGCAACGTACCACTAAAATACATTGGTACGTTGTGTGGCAGCACCTTAGCCATTGGTATCATTGCCATTGGCACCCTGTTGCTGATAAGCAACTATTCGGACACTAAACTGCCCGGACGTATGGGAACTGCCGTTAAACGTATAGAACGTTTTATAAATCCCGAAGACAAAGACCCCAACGCCCCCATTGTGATTAACGACGAGAACAGACAAATTATCAATTCAAAAATAGCCATTGCCAATGGCATCCGTTTTGTAGGACCGGGTAATAGCGTACAGCGCGACTACTTATCGTTGGCATTTTCGGATTTTGTTTATGCCATTATCATTGAAGAATACACCATAGCAGGTGGTATCTTTATCATATTGTTGTACATTATTATCCTTGCCCGAGCCGGAAAAATAGCCCGAAGATGCGCCGCTAACGAAACATCCGAGAGCCTGTTTGTGATTGGTTTCTCCATACTCATTGTGATGCAAGCCTTTATCAACATGGCGGTTTCGTGCGAATTATTTCCTGTTACAGGCCAAACACTCCCCCTTATTAGCCGGGGTGGTATGTCTATTTTGATAACCTGTTTTGGATTTGGCCTTATATTAGGCATTAGCGCCCAAAACGAAGAAAGAATGGCATTGGAGCAACAACAAGCCGCAGAAGCAGCAGCAACAGAGGAGCAAGAAACTCCCACAGAAAACGCGGCTACCCCTATTCAATAACAAACAAACACACAAGCAATATGGAAAACAACATGCGTATCATAATAAGCGGAGGCGGTACAGGAGGCCATATATTTCCTGCCGTATCCATAGCAAACGCCATTAAAGAACAATATCCTCAAGCCGAGATATTGTTTATTGGTGCCGAAGGTCGTATGGAAATGGAAAAAGTACCGGCTGCCGGTTACAAAATAGTTGGATTGCCCATTCAAGGATTACACCGCTCGCTTACCCTTAAAAACGTAACGGTGCTAAAAAAACTGTTTAAGAGCCTATCCAAAGCCAAACAAATCATCAAAGAATTTAACCCCCAAATTGCCATTGGCGTGGGCGGTTATGCCAGCGCACCGGTGTTGTACCAAGCTGCCAAGCAAGGTATTCCAACCCTTATTCAGGAGCAAAACTCGTACGCAGGCATTACCAATAAAATTTTAGGCAAAAAATGCCAAAAAGTGTGCGTAGCTTACGACCACATGGAACGTTTCTTTCCGGCTCAAAAAATTGTGATAACCGGCAACCCAGTTCGCCAAAACCTATTGTCGCAACAGCTTAACAAAGAAGAAGCGTACCAATTCTTTGGCTTTTCGCCCAAAAAGAAAACCATACTGATTATTGGTGGTAGCTTAGGCGCACGTACCATTAACCAAAGCATTTTGCAAAACATTGAAATTCTATCCAAAACACACCAAAGCGACTTGCAAGTTATTTGGCAAACGGGTAAATTTTACATAGACAACATACGCAAAGAAACCGCTCACCTGCCCATTTCAAACATGGTGATTACGGATTTTATTGCACGCATGGATTTAGCCTATAGTATTGCCGATGTGGTTATCTCTCGCGCGGGAGCCAGCTCTATATCGGAGCTAAGTCTATTGCAAAAACCTTGTATATTGGTGCCTTCGCCCAATGTTTCGGAAGATCACCAAACCAAAAATGCCTTAGCGTTAGTAGAGCGCAACGCAGCCATTATGGTAACAGACAAGGATGCTCCTAATCAATTAATTAGCGAAACGTTATCGCTTATTCAAAACGAGCATAAATTGGCGCAACTAAAAGAAAACATTGCCTATTTTGCACGCCCTTACGCGGCTGCCACCATTGCCAACGAGGCGTTTAAACTCATGGGGCTTCCTACACAAAAAATAGGCCCAAACAGCCCCGCACCAACTATTAAGCAAGAGCCAACCACGCAAAATCAAAGCGAAGAAAAGGTTGCCAAAAAAATACCTAACGCAGACGTCGCAACGATTGCATCAGAGAAAGCTCCTAAAGAGCCTACTCAATTACGCCAATATTTCTTTTTAGGCATTGGTGGCATTGGTATGAGTGCCATAGCCCGCTATTTTCACCAAAAAGGGCATTACGTAGGTGGCTACGATTTAACCGCTACCCCGCTTACCAAAGCGTTAGAAGACGAAGGTATTCCTGTACACTACGAAGACAACATAAGCCGTATTCCGGTTAGGTTCATGGACCGAGACAACACAGTTATCATTTACACCCCGGCTGTTCCCGCAGACATGTCAGAACGCCAGTTTTTTGAAAAAGGCGGATTTACCTTGCTAAAACGTTCCGAAATTTTGGGCGAATTAACCCGCGGACAACAAGCCCTTTGCGTGGCAGGCACACACGGTAAAACCACCACCTCAACCCTGCTTGCACACCTGTTGCAACAACGCAGCGAAGGCGTAAATGCCTTTTTAGGCGGTATTGCCAAAAATTACCGAACCAACCTGCTTACCAGCGCTAAGAGCAACCAAGTGGTGGTAGAAGCCGACGAATACGACCGATCGTTTTTGCGCCTTACTCCGCACATGGCTGTTATTACCGCCACCGATGCAGACCACTTGGATATTTACGGCACACACCAAGCCCTATTGGATAGCTTTGCCCAATTTACCTCGCTTATCCAAGACAACGGTGCTTTGGTAGTAAAAAAAGGAATTCCCCTTACACCCAATACCAAAGCCAACGTAAAGGTATATACCTATTCGGCTACCCAAGAGGCAGATTTTTATGCCGAAAACATTGTTACCCAAGACGGCAAAATATTCTTTGATTTTGTTTCGCCCACAGGCAGAATAGACCAAGTGGAATTAGGTGTACCGGTACTAATCAACGTAGAAAATGCGGTTGCCGCCATGAGTATTGCCTACCTAAACGGTGTTAGCAACGAGTTGTTGCGCCAAGGCGTAGCCACGTTCCAAGGCAGCAAACGTCGCTTTGACAAACAAGTACAAACCAATAGCAAGGTGTACATTGACGACTACGCACACCACCCAGCCGAAATTGAGGCGTGCATCAAGTCCATTAAGCATTTGTACCCCAACAAAAAGGTATGCGGTATTTTCCAACCACACCTTTACACCCGTACACGCGACTTTGCCGGCGAATTTGCCCAAAGCCTATCGGCCTTAGACGACGTTATTTTGTTGGAAATTTATCCTGCGCGCGAACTGCCTATTAAAGGCGTAAACGCAGCCCTTATTGCCAAACAAATAACCCACAAAAACAAAGTAATTGTAGCCAACAAAGAAGACATTATAGAAGAACTGAAAAACCATTCGTTTGATGTATTGTTAAGCATAGGTGCCGGTAACATAGACCAATTGGTACCTAAAATTGCCCAATACGTGGAATCCATTGCTCCATGAAACCAAGAACCAAACAAATACTGCTAACCATCTGCACCGTAACTTGCATTACTGTGTTTGTAGGGTATTGTATCTTTGCCATTATCTATTTTTGCCAAGACAAAGAGTTGGTGGTTTGTGCCAACGTAGAGGTGTGCATAGAAGACAGTGCATCCTACCAGTTTGTACAACAAGCGGATGTTTATCAGTACATGCACAAAAAACACATTGCCCCCATTGGCAAACCCATAGGCATAAATCAATGCCACCAGATAGAAAAAACGTTGAGCCAAATGACCCAAATTAAACAAGTGGAATGTTACATGGGCTACGACAGCACCCTATACATTCAATTGTGGCAACGTTACCCTATCTTTCGCGTAATGCCTGCCGTGGGCAAAAGCTACTACATAGACCGCGACCAAAAAAAGATGCCTACCACGGCAAACTTTACGGCCTATTTGCCGGTTGTTTCGGGTTATGTAAGCCTACAAGAGGCACAAACAGAGGTTTTTGACTTTGTACAATACCTATTAAACGACAATTTATGGAAATCCATGATAGCCGAAATTCACGTTAGCAAAGACAAGCAATTTACGTTGGTAAGCAGGCAAGGTATTCCATACATTGAATTGGGCAGTTTGCAAGACTACCCGCAAAAGCTGAAAAAGTTGCGTGCATGGTACCAACAATACCCGCACAAAAACGACAGCAACATCTATAAAAAAATAACCATTACATACGATCAACTTATTTTTTGCGCAAAATAACCATGAGTAAACCTGTATACATCGCAGCCATTGACATTGGCACCCACAGTACCATAGGAGCCATTGCCGAAAAGTTACCCAACAAGACCATTCAGATAAAGGCTGTTGAGGAAGTTCTCACACGCCCCAACTCCGTAGTGCAAGGGCGCATTAAAGACGTATCCAACACCCTGTTTGAGATAAAAAGCATCTGCAAAAAATTATACAACAAAACCAACATTTTCCCCAACAAGGTTTACATTTACAGCAGTTGGCTCACCAAAGAAGACAACTACGACGAATGGAAAAGGCTATTAGATTCCGTTAATAACAAACGAAAAGAATCCATGACCTTTATCCCCATGCCCCAATTGTTGGCGTTAAAAGCGGATTTGTTTTTAACCCCTGCCGAACAAAACAACGGCAGTTTGCTTATTGACATGGGAGCAGGAACAACCTCGTACATCCTTCGTGCAAAAGGCAAAAACGACATAGCAGGTATGGTGGGTTTAGGTGGCTGGCTTATCAGCAACGACCTTACCTTTAAAGGCTTAACTTTTGAATATGCCGAAAAACTAAAATGCAAATTAGGCGATGCACAACCCGAAAAATTGGAATTTCCAAACCGCTACATCAGCCTAACACCCAATGGACCTTTTGACATTAACCAAAGCATCCAACTATTAGAACTGTCTAAAATGATAGAAGACAGGGTGGAAGACACCGCACGCCGCTTTATGGCCAAACTCATTAAAGACGGCGAACTATCTGTAGCCGGTCGCAAAATTGTACTCACAGGCGGTGCGTGCAAGCTAAAACACATAGCCGATTGGTACAGCGCCAAAAGCCACGTGGAAGTACGTTTTGCCGATGCGCTAAACTTTATTGACAGCGACGATTTGAGTGTAGCATGCAACAAACCCAAATACCATACCCTGCTTGCCATGCTTATTAGCGGTACCGAAGACTGCCGCGTGGAAAAAAGCAGTTCTTGGTTTAAATTTCCCAAAGGGTCTAACATCAACAACGCCATAGACAATGCAATAGAAACCTTATTTTAACAATACAATACTATGGAAACCAATATCGATCCCATTTTATTTAACGAGAAAAACGTATCAAACACCTTTATCAAGGTAATAGGCGCAGGCGGTGGCGGCAGCAACGCCGTAAACCGTATGTACAACTTTGGCATTAAAGATGTTTCGTACGCTATATTTAATACCGATATTCAAGACTTGGCAAAATCGCCAGTGCCTGTAAAAGTACAATTAGGCGAATCTTCTACGCACGGTTTGGGAGCCGGAGGCCGTCCCGAAATTGGCAAAATGGCTGCCGAAGAAGACGTGGATAAAATCAAAACGGTTTTGTCCGATAATACCCGCATGGCGTTTATTACCGCCGGTATGGGTGGTGGTACCGGTACCGGGGCAGCTCCTGTTATAGCCCGCATTGCCAAAGACATGAACATCTTAACCGTGGGCATTGTTACCATACCATTTGAATTTGAAGGGAAACGCAAGTACGAAAAAGCCAAAGCCGGCTTGGAAGAAATGCGTAAAAACGTAGATGCGTTGTTGGTTATTGACAACCGCCAATTGGTAAAAATCTATGCCGATTACCGTTTGGACAATGCTTTTGCCAAAGCCGACGAAATTTTGAGCGATGCTACCAAAGGTATTGCAGACATCATCAACACTACGGGTTACATCAACGTTGACTTTGCAGACGTATCTACCATTATGCGCGATTGCGGCGTTGCCATTATGAACACCGGTTACGCTTCGGGACAACACCGCATAACCGAGGCCATAAAAGACGCCCTAAATTCGCCCCTACTACACGACAACGACGTAAGAGGTGCCGAACGTGTGCTTATGTACATAAAAACCTCTAACGAACAACAATTAACCAGTGGCGAAACCGAAGAAATCACCAACTTTATCAACAACATTGGTAGCGACATTGAATTTATCTGGGGTGCGTATTACGACGACAATTTGGAAGACGACATCAGCGTAACCATCATTGCCACCGGTTTTGAAATAAAATCGCTTATTGACGAAAAACCGGCCGAAACACAAGCTGCGCCACAAACCACAGCGCAACCTTTTGTGTGGGGACCTCAACCTGCACCTGCTCCGGTTACCACCGAAAAAAGCAACAAAGAAGAAGGACAAAGCGTGGATGCCATTGATTGGGACGACTGGGCCAACGACGATAACGACGACGAAGACATCAATACACCTCCCAGCATGAGGGGCAAATAAAACAAAAGGGGCTGAAAATTCAGCCCCTTTCTCATACCCTTATGTGTTAGATTATTTGCCAAAATAACGGTCAAATAAACCTTTAAATCCGCGTCCGTGACGTGCTTCGTCTTTAGCCATTTCGTGAACGGTATCGTGAATAGCGTCCAAGTTCAATTCTTTAGCACGTTTTGCAATACGCATTTTGTCTGCGCAAGCGCCACTTTCTGCATTCATGCGTTTTTCCAAGTTGGTTTTGGTATCCCAAACCACTTCGCCTAACAATTCGGCAAATTTTGCACAGTGTTCTGCTTCTTCAAAAGCATAACGTTTAAACGCTTCGGCAATTTCTGGATAGCCTTCGCGGTCTGCTTGACGGCTCATAGCCAAGTACATACCTACTTCTGTAGCTTCGCCCAAGAAATGTGCATTTAAGTCTTTTTTCATTTCGTCATCGGTATCGGCTGCAATACCAATTACGTGTTCGGTAACAAAGTTCAATTCAGACTCTATCAATTCGCTGAATTTTTCAGCTGGTTGTTTACATTGTGGGCAAATGGCAGGTGCGCTTTCTCCTTCGTGTACGTATCCACATACGCTGCAAATAAATTTTTTCATAATTCTTTAGTATTAATTGTTGTTTGTTACTTGTCTATTAGTCGATGATTCGTACTCATCAGTACGTCACCGATTAGTCTTTATTTATTATTAGGAACTTCTTTAAATACTTTTGCGGGTTGTTTGCATTTTGGACAAATGGCTGGTGGTTGTTCGCCATAATGAACGTATCCACATACTGTACATACAAATTTTTTCATGGTTGCTATGTTTAATGGTTTAACTATTCAATTGTTTTAAGTGGCTGTCTGGCTCTGCACTTTCCTTTACTTTACCCTCCATGTTATCCAAACATTCGTCGCAATAGCCTTTGTAATACACCTGGGTTTCTATGATGTTTAGGTTTTTGTACTTTTCCATGTGAACCTTGTCCAAGTAAATGGGTGCCACATCGTGTACGCAACCGCAACCCAAGCAAATAAAGTGTGCATGTGGATCTATGCAAGCATCGTATCGCACATTTTTTTCGTCTATGGTAAGTTGCAAAATAGCTCCTTTTTCGGCCAATAACTTTAATGTACTGTAAACCGTTGTTTTAGAAAGCGTAGGCATATTGGGCGAAAGTGCGCTGAAAATTTCATCTACCGTAGGATGCGTTCTGTTATTAAACAAGTAGTTCATAACAGCTATCCGTTGTATAGATGGCTTTACATCGTGCTTAATCAGATATGCTTTTACTTTTGACAACATTGTTACTTTGTAATCATTTCAGTTTTGAATTCAATGCAAAGATAGAGCATTTTTTTTATTCTCCAAAAATTTTTGCTGTTTTTTTGAAAAAATTAGCAAAAAAAGGTCTTTATGGTGCCGTTTTATGTTTAATTGCAGAAAAGAATACGTATTTGGGCAAAAATGAGTACATTTGCACCCGCTATGCTAAAGAAAATAGATTTTTACATTATCAAAAAGTTTATGGGGACGTACATACTCTCCATCCTTCTTATCATTAGCATTGCCATTGTCATTGACATTACCGAAAAAATGGACAACTTCTACAAAGAAGGCCTAACCACAGAACAGATTATATTTGATTACTACATTTACTTTGTACCTTATTATATAAACCTGTTTAGTGCGCTATTTACCTTTTTGTCGGTAATCTTTATCACCTCCAAGTTAGCGTACAATACAGAAATCATTGCCATGTTAGCAGGGGGCATCAGCTTTAAACGCATTGTGGTGCCTTATATGATTTCGGCAGCCCTTATTGCCGGTGCTACCTTTTATTTAAGCTCTGAGATTATTCCACCCGGCATACGCGAAAGGTTGCGGTTTGAGTCCGAATACATTTACCACGAAGCCTTTAAAGAAAGTACCAATCATAAACAAATCCAACTTTCCGGCAACGAGATTGCATACGTAGAACGTTACAACCTGAGCCGAGACGTAGGTTATAAATTTTCGTACGATAAATTTGAAGGGAAAAGACTAATAGAGCGTATCACAGCCCAACGCATTGAATACGATTCGCTCAACCATTGGACCGCCATAGACTACCAAAAACGGGTGTTTGATGATTTGCGCGAAACCATGACTACCGGCGATACGCTTAACATGGAATTGGACATGACACCGCGCGACTTTGTTACCGTATTAAAAGAATACGAGCAACTAACCAACAAAGAATTGCGTGCCCACATAGAAACCCAAAGCAAACGCGGTGTAGGCGGACTTAGCGCCTACCAGTTGGAGTTGTACAAACGCTACGCCAGCCCCTTTGGTGCGTTTATCCTTACCCTTATTGGCGTTTCTGTTGCCTCGCGCAAAGTGCGTGGCGGCACCGGCTACCACATTTTTGTGGGGTTAATGCTGAGTGTAACCTACATTCTTTTCAACCTTACTTCTGTTTCCTTTACGGTAAAAGGAGGAATACATCCGCTCATTGCCGTATGGACACCCAATGTACTATACCTCTGCATTGGCCTATACCTATACAAAAAAGCCCCCAAGTAGTTTACTTGAAGGCATAAAAAAACCGTACCGCCATTTTTGAATCCAAACTCAGAAATGAATAGGATTTGAGGCCCCGAAACTCTTTGTAATCTGCCCAATCCTTGCGGATAGCAGCACGCCATTGATAACCCGGAGTAGCTCGTTTTAGTGAATAAAATGTTAAGTTAGCCAAAATGAGCGATACGGTACTACAAATGTAAGGCATAAAGTTGAGTTTTGCAACACCAAAGGCCATTTTACGCACAAAAAAAGCCAATCGGGCATGCACCCAATTGGCTGTGATTTATAGGCTAACAAATAGTTTTTAAGATTAATACCTGTCGTCTACACAATCGCGTTTAGACTTAGAAGTTTTGTAAACCTTAATATCAGCACTAAGACCTTCTTCTCTAAGTGATTCTTCTACAGTTTCAACAGCAAATCTTACTGTAAGACCGGTACCCCATAAATAAGTAGAACCTTCTTGGCCACCAGATTTAACTCCAAAAATCATTTTTCCTCTGTGGAGTGCCTGTCTTCCGATATATTCAAGGC
>JAFOWX010000026.1 GCA_017391905.1 Paludibacteraceae bacterium
CACTGTTGCTTGCGACACTTTGGAATGTTTTTTAGCCAATAATCGCGGAGAATGGTTAGGCAACTTGTGCATATCGGAATACGAAATGTCTTTGTTGTATATGAATAATATTCGATTCCCTAAAGCAGGCACATACACCTTTGATATTACACACGGTATGCGTGATAGCTTGCTGTTAGGCATTACCAATATTGGTTTATCTGTAGAACTTATAACCCCAGCAGAAGATGTCAAAGAATAAATTAGCTAAATTCGCCGATATGGAAACATACCAACATGTGTTTCAATATCCTTTTGGGAAATTAAAAACAGAGGGTGGTTTTCCATATAAAGGAAAATGGCATTCGTTTTTTAAGAACAACAATCCCATAGTACTTGAGTTGGGATGTGGCAAAGGCGAATACACCGTAGAGTTGGCGCGCATGTTTCCGGGCAAAAATTTTATTGGCGTGGATATTAAGGGCGCACGCATGTGGACCGGAGCAAAAATGGCTTTGGAAGCAGGTATGGAAAACGTGGCCTTTTTACGCACCAACATTGAATTGATAGCCTCGTTTTTTGCTGAAGGCGAAGTGTCTGAAATATGGATTACCTTTCCCGACCCACAAATGAAAAAGGCTACCAAACGCTTAACCTCAACCTGGTTTATGCAACGTTACCAACAAATTATGAAGCCTAACGGGTTGATTCACCTTAAAACAGATAGCCCCTTTTTATACACTTACACCAACTTAATGGTGCAACACAATCAATACCCTGTGGTATTTGAAACCAACGATTTATACCATTCTAATTGGGTAAACGAAATTTTATCCATTAAAACCTATTACGAAAAACAATGGCTGGAACGTGGGCTTACCATTAAATACATTCAGTTTGAGTTAGCGCCTCGCACCGAATGGGAAGAACCTACCGAAGACATTGAAGAAGACAGCTATCGTAGCTTTAACAGGAGCAGAAGGAGCGTTTCGGCCGTTGCATCAAATACCGAAACCGAAGAAGAAGCATAGAAAAGTTTAAACACAAGAGACATGAATTTATACCCCAATTTAATATTAGAAGCCTTATCGCACGTTAAATACCCCGGCAAAGAAGGCAATATTGTAAGCCTTAACATGGTTGCCGATAACATACGCATTGACGGCAACAGCGTGTGGTTTTCGCTCTTATTGCGCCCCAACGATCCGTTTGGAAAATCGTTGGTAAAGGCTTCGGAACAAGCTGTTTTAACCTATATTTCGCCCGAAGTAGATATTAAAGGGCACGTGGATATTATTAGCGTAAAACCAGAAACTGCACCAAGCAAACAACCATTGGACGAGGTAAAATGCAAGATTGCCATTTCTTCGGGCAAAGGCGGTGTGGGAAAATCGACCGTTTCGGCAAATTTAGCGGTGGCCTTGGCCAAACAAGGCTACAAAGTAGGGTTGTTGGATGCGGATATTTTTGGTCCATCCATTCCTAAAATGTTTGGCATAGAGGACGAACGCCCTGTGGCTGATGACGAGGGCAAAATTGTTCCCATTGAAAAGTTTGGTGTAAAAATTCTTTCCATTGGCTTTTTTGTAAACCCAGAAAGCGCCATTGTATGGCGTGGGGCTATGGCCAGCAACGCCATTAAACAACTCATTACCGATGCCGCATGGGGCGACTTGGATTTCTTTTTGATAGACTTGCCTCCTGGCACCAGCGATATTCATTTAACCATAGTGGGCAGTATTGCTTTGGACGGTGCTATTGTGGTTAGTACGCCTCAGGCTGTGGCTTTGGCCGATGCCATTAAAGGCATTGATATGTTCCAAAATGACAAAGTAAATGTACCTATTTTGGGCTTGATAGAAAACATGGCTTGGTTTACACCTGCCGAACTGCCCAACAACAAATACTATTTATTTGGCAAAGAAGGCGTAAAACGACTTGCCGAAGAAAAAGGCCTTACCTTATTGGGACAAATTCCTATTGTACAAGGCATTTGCGAATCGGGCGACAAGGGTGAGCCTATTGCGTTGAGCAACCACGAGATAGTGGCACAAGCTTTTGAGAATGTAGCAAAAAGTAGTATCTTTGCAAAAATTATACAGTAAGATGAAATTTGAAAAAGAATTAGTAAACGTTATTATTGACGGTATTCAAGATAACAAAGGCCTACGCATTGTTGTAGCCGATTTAACCCACATTGAAAACACCATTTGCAACTATATGATTGTGTGCGAAGGCAATTCGAACACACACGTAAACGCCATATCTACCAATTTGAAAGACTACGTGCGCGAACATTACGGCGAAAAGCCCATGGGCATGGAAGGCTTTGAAAACAGCGAATGGATTGTAGCAGACTACGGCGACGTAATGGTACACATTATGCAACGCGAGCCACGTGCTTTTTACGACTTAGAGCACCTATGGGAAGATGCTGCACTAACTGAAATTGAAGACATAGCATGAGCAATAACACAGCCAACAACAGAAAACCACGCAATAGCAAGCAACCTACCAACCTACCTAAAATGAAATTTAATTGGTACTGGTTGTACGGAGGTATTGCCATTTTACTTATCGCCCTGCATTTTATGGGCGAAGATCCCGTTATGAAAGACATCCCGTATTCGCAATTTCAACAATACGTTGAAAAAGGATACGTAAACAAAGTAGTGATTGTAAACAAAGAAACAGCCGAGGTAAGCATTTTACCGGAAAATACACAGGCGTTGATTGAAATTTTTGGAGCAACCGAGGCCTCGAAACATACCAATGCACCTCAACTAACGGTAAGTATTCCTTCCAGCGATCGTTTTGACGAATTTATTACCTCTAAACCCAACATTGAGGTAAGATACGAAGAGAGAAAAGACTATTTTGAATCGCTTTTGTGGTCTTTTGGTCCGCTCTTGTTCTTTGTATTTATTTGGATGGTGCTTATGCGCCGCATGGGCGGTGGAGGCGCACAAGGCGGAATCTTTAACGTGGGAAAATCCAAAGCACAACTATTTGATAAAGAAACTTCTGCCCACAAAGTTACGTTTAAAGACGTGGCGGGATTAGAAGGCGCTAAACAAGAAGTAGAAGAAATTGTTTCGTTCTTAAAGAATCCAAAACGCTATACAGATTTGGGCGGTAAGATACCCAAAGGTGCGCTGCTTGTAGGCCCTCCCGGGACAGGTAAAACTTTGTTAGCCAAAGCAGTAGCTGGCGAGGCAAACGTACCTTTCTTTTCTATGTCAGGTTCTGATTTTGTGGAAATGTTTGTGGGCGTAGGCGCTTCTCGCGTGCGTGACTTGTTCCGACAAGCTAAAGAGAAATCGCCTTGCATTATCTTTATAGACGAAATTGACGCCATAGGACGCGCCAGGGGTAAAAACCCTGCGTTTAACGCCAACGACGAACGCGAAAACACGCTAAACCAACTACTTACCGAAATGGATGGTTTTGGTTCTAATAGCGGTGTGATTATTTTGGCAGCTACTAACCGTGCCGATATCTTGGACAAGGCATTGTTGCGTGCCGGCCGTTTTGACCGTCAAATTAGCGTTGACTTACCCGATGTACACGAACGCAATGAAATTTTCCAAGTTCACTTGCGTCCTTTAAAAACAGCCAAAGACCTAAACATTGACTTTTTAGCCAAACAAACACCCGGATTTTCGGGCGCTGATATTGCCAATGTATGTAACGAAGCTGCGCTTATTGCCGCAAGGAAAAACAAAACAAGTGTTGAGAAACAAGACTTTTTGGATGCGGTAGACCGTATAATTGGCGGTTTGGAAAAGAAAACCAAAATTACCACCCTATCGGAGAAAAAATCCATTGCAACGCACGAAGCTGGTCACGCATCGGTTAGTTGGTTGTTGGAATTTGCCAATCCGTTGGTAAAAGTAACCATAGTGCCTCGTGGCAAAGCATTGGGAGCGGCATGGTACTTGCCAGAAGAACGCCAATTAACCACCAAAGAACAAATGTTAGACGAAATGTGTTCGCTTTTGGGTGGTAGAGCTGCCGAAGAGATTTGTTTTGGTAAGGTTTCGACCGGTGCATTAAACGACCTTGAGCGTGCGACCAAAATGGCATACGCTATGGTTGTGTATTATGGCATGAGCGAAAAACTGAAAAACATCAGTTTCTACGATTCTACCCAAGCCGACTATTCGTTTACCAAACCTTATAGCGATAAAACGGCCGAAATTATTGACCAAGAAATGCAAAGCATTGTAACAGGTCAATACGAACGCGCCAAAGCAATCATTGCTTCTAACCGAGAAAAACACCAAGAATTGGCTAATTTATTGGTGGAAAACGAGGTTATTTTTACCGAAGACGTGGAACGTATCTTTGGCAAACGTCCTTGGGTAAGTCGCATGGACGAATTGATGAACGAAAACAAGAAAGTGGAAACCGAGCAAGTGGAAACAGCGCAAGTGGATACAGATGCCAACAAAGCCGACACTGAAACGGAACAAGCCGATAGCGAAAAAACAGAGTAACCATGAAGAACTTTATTCAACGCACCATTACAGGCATTATTTTTGTAGGCGTAATATTTAGCGCTATCTTTTTTCAGCCTGAATATAGAACGTTATCGTTTCTATTTGCTATTGTAACCGGTTTGGGGCTACATGAGTTTTACCACATTGTAAACAAAGGGTTTAACGTAAAAGTGCCTACTGCATATATGGTGGTATGTGGTTTGGTGTTGTATTTTGGTTGCATGTTGGCTTCTGTTAGCAACGGTATGGCCTTGATTATTGCTTACGTATTTTGTTTGTCTGGTTTGGTAATAGCCGAACTATACCGAAAAAAAGAAAATCCCATCCACAATTTGGCCTTTGCTTTTATGGGTCAGGTAATGGTTGCCGTTCCATTTAGCTTGTTGCACTTTATTGCCATGCCCCAGAACATCCACTGGATTTTTGCTATATTCGTGCTTATTTGGCTTTCGGACACTGGAGCATACTTGGTGGGTTGTACCTTAGGCAAACACAAATTGTTTGAACGCATATCGCCTAAAAAATCGTGGGAAGGATTTTTTGGTGGATGTATCTTTGCCTTTGGTGGTTCTATGTTGCTTTGGCACCTGTTTTCTACCGTATGGCCCATCGCTACCGAAACTACTTGGTGGCAATGGTTGGTATTTGCCGTAATTATCATTATCTTTGGCACGTATGGCGATTTATCGGAATCGTTGCTAAAACGTTCGGCCAACATCAAAGACTCGGGCAATATACTACCTGGACATGGTGGTATCTTAGACCGTTTTGACAGTTTGATTTTGTGCATCCCCATTGTATATATTTACTTGGAAATTTTAAACGCAGTATAACCTTATTATCGGATAACTTATGATAAAAATTCACAAAGAAGGTCGCACCTGGTTGCTTATTTTATTGTTTGGATTGGTGATTATGAATACCTTGTTGTATTACTTGGCCAATTCGCTCATTTTATCGCTTATAATTGGCACCATATCGTTGGGTGTGTTCATTTTCTTTTCGTACTTTTTTAGAATACCAAACCGCATAGTAATTGCAGACGAAAACTACATTGTAGCTCCTGCCGATGGCAAAATTGTGGTGATTGAGCCTACGGTGGAAAATGAGTTTTTGAAAGAAAAACGTATCCAAGTATCTATTTTTATGTCGGTGTTTAACGTGCATGCCAACTGGTTCCCTATTTCGGGCAAGGTAAAACACGTATCCCACCAAAACGGACGCTACATGGCGGCTTACTTGCCAAAATCAAGTACCGAAAACGAGCGTTCAACCATTTTGATTGAGGCTCCTAACAAGCAAACCATTTTGGTAAGACAAATTGCCGGTGCATTGGCACGTCGCATTGTAACATACGCCAAAGAAGGACAAGAATGTAACATAAACGAGCAATTGGGTTACATTAAATTTGGTTCGCGCGTGGACTTGTACTTGCCACTTGACACCGAAATTTTAGTAGAAATGGGCGAAGAAACCGTGGGCAACGAAACCATTATTGCTAAATTGAAACACGAGCCTTAAAGCAAGAGATTTTACTCGACACTTTATTATAAACATCTTAATTTTTAATCTTACATGTTAGTTAAATGCTATGGAGCAGCGGTGCAAGGCATCGATGCTACCACTATTACCATTGAGGTAAACATTTCGTTAGGAATCCGTTTTTTTATGGTTGGGCTGCCCGATAGTGCAGTACGAGAAAGCCACGAACGTATTTTATCTGCCTTTACGTACAACGGATACAAATTCCCTAAACAACAAGTTATTGTAAACTTATCGCCTGCCGATATCAGGAAAGAGGGTGCATCTTACGACTTGCCCCTGGCCATGGCTATGATGGCGGCCAACAACCAGATTAGCAACGAGAGGTTAGGCACTTACGTGATAATGGGTGAGTTATCGCTTGACGGAACGGTGCTTCCCATTAGGGGCGCACTGCCCATTGCCATTAGAGCCAAACAAGATGGATTTAAAGGGCTTATTTTGCCCAAACAAAACGCATCTGAAGCGGCTGTGGTAGATGGTATTGATATTATTGGCATTGAAAACATTGCAGACGTGGTACAATTTTTAGATGGCAAAAAAGACATTGCTCCCACGCAAGCTGCCATACACACATATTGGAAAGAATACACCGAAAGCATTGACCTTGATTTTGCCGAAGTAAAAGGGCAAGAAAACGTAAAACGCGCCATGGAAGTGGCAGCGGCAGGCGGACACAACCTTATTTTAGTAGGCCCTCCTGGAGCCGGCAAATCCATGCTTGCCAAGCGCTTGCCTTCTATTTTACCGCCTTTATCGCTTCAGGAAGCCTTAGAAACCACCAAAATACACTCGGTGGCAGGTACCATAGGCAAAAGCACGTCACTCATATGCCAACGCCCTTTTAGGAGTCCGCATCACACCATCTCTGACGTGGCATTGGTAGGTGGTGGCTCTTATCCGCAGCCCGGCGAAATGTCTTTGGCACACAATGGGGTGCTATTTTTAGATGAATTGCCAGAATTTAAGCGTTCCGTATTGGAGGTTATGCGCCAACCATTAGAGGACAGAAAAATTACCATTGCCAGATCTTCCATGACGGTAGAATTCCCCACCAGTTTTATGTTGGTTGCGTCCATGAATCCATGCCCATGTGGCTACTACAACCACCCCCAGCGCCCTTGTGTTTGTGCGCCAGGTGCGGTACAGAAATACCTCAACAAAATTTCGGGCCCACTATTGGATAGAATTGACATACAAGTAGAAATAGTGCCTGTACCTTTTGAGCATTTAAGCAACCAATCGCCTAACGAGAGTAGTGCCTCTATTAGAAAGCGCGTTATACAAGCCAGGCTAATTCAACAAGAACGCTATAAAAACGAAAAGGATATTCACTGCAATGCGCAAATGAATACCCGTTTGCTAAACAAATACGTTGTATTGGACAACGCCTGCCTTACCTTACTGCACCGTGCAGTAGATCAATTGCAACTATCGGCACGTGCCTACGACCGTATTTTAAAAGTATCGCGTACCATAGCCGATTTGGATGCCAGCCAAACAATACAGAGCCGACACATAGCAGAGGCCATTGGTTACCGCAATTTAGACCGAGAAAATTGGGGCGAGTAAGCTAAGGCTACAATTGTGCAATAAGTTCTTTCATGATAAGGGTCATTTTGGGTTGGGCTTGGTTGGCTATTTCTTGTACCTCTTGGTGCGAAACTTCCACCACCTGACCTGCAATGCCCAAATCGGTAATGATAGACATGGCAAATACCTGCATACCGGCATGAACCGCCACGATTACTTCCGGTACAGTGGACATACCCACGGCATCGCCACCTATAACACGAAAATAACCATACTCGGCAGGGGTTTCAAAGGTAGGGCCTGCTGTGCCTACATATACCCCTTCTACCACCCTAATGCCGTGCGCTTGCGCTATTGCTTTGGCTTTATCGCGTAGGTGTTTGGGATAAGCCTTGCTCATATCGGGGAAACGCGTGCCCAAAGAGGGCTCGTTTTTACCGCGCAATGGATTTTCGGGGAAAGTATTGATATGGTCTGATATAATCATTAAATCGCCTATTTGAAAAGACGGATTCATGCCACCGGCAGCATTGGACACCAACAAGGTTTCTATGCCTAAGGCTTTCATCACCCTTACAGGGAAGGTAACTTCTTTCATGTTATACCCTTCGTAGTAGTGAAAACGGCCTTGCATGGCCAACACTTGGGTTTGGCCTAACATGCCAATAATCAATTTGCCCGAATGACCCTCTACGGTAGATATGGGAAAGTTGGGTATTTGGGTATAAGGTATTTCATGGCGATTGGTTATTTGGGTGGCCAACTCGCCCAAGCCTGTTCCTAAAATAATGCCTACTTTGGGGCGAAATGGCATCTTATCGGCCAAAAAAGTCGCTGTTTCGTTTATTTTTGCTAACATAATCCATTACTAATTGGTTAAACTCTTTTTCTCTGTCTTGCAAGAAGCGTACCTGAATGGGGAGCACACAGATGTAAGGTTTTAGGCTTTGGGGCACCCACTTGCTATCTACCATGCGTGCAGCATCTTTTTCGGTAACAACAATGCATTTATGAGGGGTTTCTATTGCGTCAAAACGTTTTTGGATATTTTCCCAATCGGCCTTGGTAAAATCATGGTGATCGGGAAACGGAACGGTTGTTAATGAAGCTACCTGCGATGCCAAATAATGGAACATGGGTTTGGGTTGGGCAACGCCTGTAACCACCATGGCAGTCATATCGGGCGTTAGCTGTATGGGTTCATCGGCATACAGGGCCTGCACAGGAGCATACTGATAATAGGTATAAAAGATGCGTTGATAGGGTCGTGGCTCAATTTCGTTATACAAATTACGCAACTCAATGGGGGTAATGTTTGACGGACACTTGGTAACAATAATAACCGAAGCACGATACCTACCTCGTGCCGACTCGCGCAAACGCCCTACGGGAAGAATTTTATCCTTGGTGATTAAACGGTGATAATCAATAAGCAGGATAGACATACCGGGTTCTACGTACCGATGTTGAAAGGCATCGTCTAACACCACGGCATCCACTGCCGGGTAGTGCATTTCTATGTATTGGATGGCTTTGCAACGATTGGATTCTACCACTACTTGGGTTTTGGGGTATTTTCGGTACAATTGGTAAGGTTCATCGCCTAATTGTTCACTGTTGCTTTGAGGAGTTGCCACCTGTAATCCGCGCGACTTGCGTTTATACCCTCTGCTTACCACAGAAACTTGGTATTGCTGTTGCAACAATGCCAATAAATAAGCTACGTGAGGGGTTTTACCTGTACCTCCAACGGTAATGTTTCCTACCGATATAACCGCCTTTTTAAAACTTTGTGATTTTATCCATCCCCAATCAAAAAAGCAATTACGCAGGTACACTACCACACCATAAATCCATGCCACCGGCCATAGATACCAATAAAATTTCATAGTAGGCTGATTTTTCTTTTTACAAACTTAATAAAATTCATTCAGTTTTGTATCATTTTTTACTTTTTTTGGGTTAATTTTGCGACGGAAAATAACAAAACTCTATAATATGGAAAACATTAATTGGTCTGAATTAGGTTTTGGCTACCTAAAAACAAATGCCAACGTTCGTTGTGAATACCACAATGGTGAGTGGGGCGAATTAACCTTACACACCGAAGAAACCATTAACTTACACATGGCAGCTACCTGCCTACACTATGGTCAAGAAGCTTTTGAAGGCTTAAAAGCATTTAAAGGAAAAGACGGTAAAGTACGTATTTTCCGCATTGACGAAAATGCTAAACGCATGGCATCTTCTTGCAACGGTATTTGCATGCCTCCTCTACCCGAAGGTTTGTTTGAAAAAGCTGTTTTGATGGCTGTTAAAGCAAACATGGAATTTGTTCCTCCTTACGAAAGCGGTGCTGCGCTATACATTCGTCCTGTATTGTTTGGCTATACCCCTCAAATTGGCGTAAGCCCAGCCAAAGATTACTTGTTCATTGTGTTTGTATCGCCTGTAGGTCCTTACTTTAAAGGTGGTTTCTCTACCAACCCATACGTTATTACCCGTAAATACGACCGTTCTGCTCCATTGGGCACCGGTATTTACAAAGTAGGTGGTAACTACGCTGCCAGCTTGGCTGCACACCAAGAAGCACACGCAAAAGGATATTCGTCAGAATTTTATTTGGATGCCAAAGAAAAGAAATACATTGACGAATGTGGTGCTGCCAACTTCTTTGCCATTAAAGACAATACCTACATTACCCCAAAATCTACTTCTATCTTGCCTTCTATCACCAACAAGAGCTTGATGGTTTTGGCCGAAGATTTGGGCTTGAAAGTAGAACGTCGTCCTATTGCCGAAGAAGAATTGAGTACTTTTGAAGAAGCAGGTGCATGCGGCACTGCAGCTGTAATCAGTCCTATTGAACGCTTAGACGACTTGGACAACAACAAATCGTACGTATTCTCTAAAGACGGCAAACCCGGTCCTATCAGTACCAAGCTATACAACAAGCTACGTGCTATTCAATACGGTGACGAACCCGACACACACGGTTGGATTACATTTGTTGAATAATGAAATTTATCATCATCAACGGGCCTAACCTTAACTTATTAGGTACACGTGAACCCGAGATATACGGCAACCAAGGATTTGAGCAATACCTAACAACCTTGCGTCAACAGTTTCCCATGGTTGAGATTGATTACTATCAATCTAATGTTGAGGGGGAGCTGATAAATAAACTGCACGAGGTGGGATTCTCTTACACCGGTATCATTTTAAATGCTGGTGCATATACCCACACATCTATTGCCATAGGCGACGCTATTAAAGCCATCAATACTCCTGTTATTGAGGTGCATTTGTCCAATGTGTTTGCCAGAGAAAGCTACCGACACGAATCGTTTTTAACGCCGGTTTGCAAGGGGTGTATTTCTGGTTTTGGACTAAAATCGTACCAATTGGCATTGCAAAGTTTCTTATAACCTCTACCCATAAGAGGCTGACCCAAAACAACATAGGGCCAGCCTCCTATTTTTTTGTTATTTTTTTTACTTTACGCATTAAACCTTTTATACTTCACATCGTCTGCGAAGCATGAAAAAATATATTTTAGCCTTTTTTTGTTGCTTGTTTACCTGTTTATCTTGGGCCGAAAATTTAAAGATAAGCGGTAAGCTCATTGATAAAGCCAACAACGAACCCTTTTCTTATGTAAACGTAACATTGTACCAACAACCTGCCAACAAATTGGTTACCGGAGCACTTTCGGATGCAGATGGCAAGTTTGAGCTTTATGCCCCTGCCGGCAACTACCAACTTACCATTACGTTTGTAGGCTACAAAACGGTGAACAAAGCCGTTAGCGTTTCAGAACAAAATCCACACGTACGTTTGGGCAATATTCCATTAGAAGAAGACGCCAAATTGATTAAAGAGGTAGAAGTAGTGGGACAAAAATCGGCCATGCAATTGGATATTGACAAAAAAGTATTCAATGTTTCGGACAATATTTTGGCCGAAGGCGCGTCGGCAACGGATATTTTGGAAAACATACCCTCGGTAGAAGTGGATACCGAAGGAAATATTTCGCTCCGAAACAACTCCTCGGTAGAAATATGGATAAATGGCAAACCCTCGGGACTATCTGATACAGACAAAGGACAAGTACTGGAAATGTTGCCTGCCGAAACCATTGAAAAGATAGAATTGGTAACCAATCCTTCGGCCAAATACAACCCGGAAGGAACCGTTGGTATTATCAATATTGTGATGAAAGATTCGCACAAGGGGGGTTATTTTGGCAGTGTTTCGGCCGGAGCCAACTACCAAGAGGGCAATGATTATCCCGGTGCCAACGTAGGACTAAACTTTAACTACAACCAAGGCAAGTGGGATTTTTACTTAAACGCGTCGGGCAGGCATAATTTGCGCAACCGTAGCAGCTATACCAACCGTACCGAATTTGAGCCAGGTGCAGACACCACGTATTTAAACCAAACCAACAATAACCTCAACAAGTTTTACAATGCCTTTTTGCGTACCGGTTTTACGTATCGCATAGACAAAAAGAACGAAATTGGCATGAATGCGTTTGGGGCGTATAATCATTTTGACCGAAACAACCTGATTCATTACACCCAATTAAACCAAGACAAAGATACCACAGGCGTGCGCAACCGTACCACCAACAGTTACGGGTACATGGCTTTTTACAATGCCAGCATAGACTACAAGCACGTGTTTGTGGACGACAAAGAAGAAATAACTGCCAACCTCAACTATTTTGGTTCAAGACGTAAAAACAACAGCGATTACCACAACTGGCAAGAGAACGCCAGCAATATATCCCAAACAAGCGAATTTCAGTTGCAAAGCTCGTTTAGACACAGCGCCTCGGCACAAGTGGATTACTACAACAAATTTACGCCAAATTCTAAGTTAGAAGTGGGCGGTAAGGCTAATTTTGATTACAGAAACAGTTTGGACCAATCTTTTGACCAAAACCACATTGAAATAGCCGAGCGCAACAACCCATGGCTGTACATAGAGCAAATTTACGCCTTGTATGCCAGCTACGGCAATAAGTTTGACTGGTTTGGTTTTCAGGTAGGTGTTAGGGGCGAAGAAACGGTTATTGATGCCAACAACATAACACGTAGCTATTTTCAATTGTTCCCCTCGGCTTATTTGTCTTTTGAGTTGCCCCAAGCCAACGAAATTCAGGTAAACTATACCCGCCGTATAAACCGACCACGTGGACCACAATTAAACAGCTATGTAGATAGAACAGACCCTACTAACGTAACGTACGGCAACCCCTACTTAATGCCAGAATACAGCAATAACGTAGAACTTAACTACCTAAAAACTTGGGATGAGCATACTATTTCGGCCGGACTCTACTATTCGTACACCGAAAACGTGATACAACAAGTTAAAAAGCTAAACGAAATGGGTATCATGGAAAACACGTACGAAAACATCAACTATTCGCACAATGCGGGAATAGAGCTAACGGCAAAAAACCGTTTATTCCACAATTACTTGGATTTAACCACCAACCTTACGGGGTACTATTATTGTTTGGGCGAAAACGCCACGTACAACATAGCACGAAGCGAGAATTTTTCGTGGAATGCCCGTGTAAATGCCAACGTAAAAATTATTAGCAACCTATCGGCACAAGTTACTGCCTACTACAACGCACCCCGTTTGGTGGCACAGGGTAGCGTAGATCACCGTTACGGATTAAACGCTGGTATAAAGGCTTCGTTCTTAGACAAAGCCCTAACGCTTAACTTTACTGTAAATGACATACTAAACTCACGTTCGCACAGTGTACGCACCAATTGGAGTGATAATTTTTACCAAGAAAGTGCCAACACATCCATAGGCAGAAGCTACCGCTTATCCATTGCCTATAACTTTGGCAACATGCGCCCTAAAAAAAGCAAGAGTACTCAAAATAAACTAAGCGCAGGCGAGTCTATGGACGAAAGCGACATGACTGGCGATTTTTAAAGAAAAATGTACTATCTTTGCACTAAATAAAAACTTGAAATTATGAAAAAGATGATGATTTTATGCGCCACCTTGATGACTATGGGCACGGCTATGGCGCAAACGAACAGTATATATACTTCTGATAGTGGTGCTGTTCCAGAAATTAAAAGTGTGCTTAACAATGATAAAAACCTTATTTTAGGCTATACCATTACGTTTGAATATCCTGTAGAGGATATAGAAGAAGCCGTTATTGCTCGTTTGGAAACCGAAGGCGTTGAAGGTAGCAAAAAGAAAAACTTTTACGCATTTAAGGAAATTAAGTACAACTACCTTTGGAACAGAACCTTTGATATGTACATGCAATTTATTGGTTCTAAAAATGCGGGTACTATAAACCTTTTGCTTTCGCAAGGCTACGATAACTTTATTATTCCTACCGAAGATAGCCTTACTACCGACAAGGTATATAAATGGCTAACAGCATTGGACTTGGATGTGCAAAACTATCGTTACGATGTAACCATGCAAGCACACCAAGAGGAATTAGAAAACATAGACAAAGAATTGGCTAAGTTGGAAAAAGAACGTGACAAAGTAGAAAAGAAAATTAAAAAGAACAACGACGCACAATTAAAATTTGAAGCCAGCCGAACCATTGTAAGTGGCAACGAATTAAATGTGGATACCAAAGCCATTGAAAAAGAACAAAAGCAAGGTAAAAAATTATTGGACGAACGTGCTAAATTGGAAAGTGACTTATACAAGGTAACCGAAAAAATTGCCAATGTTCGTTCTGACCTAAACAAGAAAAACTACGCTATTGATAACTTGCAAAGCCAAAAGCCTAAAAGCAATCAAATAGTACGTAAAAAGAAATAAACGTTATACATGGAAGTAATCTTTCAGCTTTTTGAACAATACAGCGGAGCCCGCCCTACCCAACACAGGGTATTGGCGGGCTCTGGCTCTAACAGAGTATATTATCGCTTGTGGCAAGGCGATAATACCTACATAGGCGTTTATGGAGCCGATGTAAAAGAAAATCACGCCTTTTTGGAACTATCCAAGCAATTTGCCTGTTGCGGTGTTGCCGTACCCAAGGTACTACATATTTCGGACAATGAGCAATGCTATATTTTAAGCGATTTAGGCGATGAATCGTTATTCTTTGACCACATCGCCAAAGGCTACAACGAGCAAACCGTAGCGCTTTTACACAAAACCATAGCGCAACTGCCTCGTATTCAGTTTGAAGTGGCAAAACAGTTGGATTTTTCCATTTGCTACCCACAAGCAGCCTTTGACAAACGCACGGTTTATTGGGATTTAAACTACTTTAAATACGAATTTTTAAAACCTTCGGGCATAGAATTTAACGAAGCCCTGTTGGAAGATGATTTTGACACACTGTGTAACCACCTATTAGCAGTAGATTCGCCCACATTTATGTACCGCGATTTTCAGAGCCGAAACGTAATGATAGTACAGGGCGAACCTCATTTTATCGATTACCAAGGTGGCCGCAAAGGTCCATTCTATTACGACTTGGTATCGTTTATCTACCAAGCCAAGGCCAATATGCCCAAAGAGCTAAGGGAATCGCTTATAAAAACCTACAAACAAGCCTTACAACCCTACTATCTAACAGACGATACCACTTTTAGCCAAAACATAGGGTTGTTTGCCCTGTTTAGAACCTTGCAAGTATTGGGTGCCTATGGTTTTAGGGGACTGATAGAACAGAAAGCACATTTTATAGCCAGTATCCCGTTTGCCATTAATCAGCTAAAACAACTATTGGCAGAAAACAACTACAGCGCCTACCCTTACCTGGTGGAAGTATTGCACGCCATGGTAGAAAAATACCACACCGCCACCATACAACCATGCATAGATACCAACAAATTATGCGTTGACGTATTCAGTTTTTCGTACAAAAAAGGCATACCTACCGATTATTCGGGCAATGGAGGTGGTTTTGTTTTTGACTGCCGAGCTATTCACAACCCGGGCCGATACGAACCCTACAAAAAACAAACCGGATTAGACCAAGAAGTAATTGACTTTTTAGAAGAAGACGGTGAGATTCTTACCTTTATGGAGCACGTGTATGGCGTGGCAGACCCGGCTGTAGAACGTTACCTAAAACGTGGGTTTACACACCTTCAATTTAGTTTTGGGTGTACCGGTGGACAACACCGATCGGTGTACGGCGCACAACATTTGGCTGAGCACCTTGCCCAAAAATTTGGCGTACAAGTACGCCTACAACACCGCGAACAAAAGATTACCCAACTGTTTAATTGCACCAAACCATGAAAGCCTTTGTATTTGCCGCAGGATTAGGCACACGCCTAAAGCCTCTTACAGACACCATGCCCAAAGCCCTTGTTCCCGTAAAAGACAAACCTTTGTTGGGACATGTAATGGAAAAATTACAACGCTGTGGTTTTGACCAGTTTGTGGTAAATGTACACCATTTTGCCGAGCAAATAGTAACCTACCTACAATTGGAATGGGGTAATACAGAGGTGCTTATTTCGGACGAAAGTAGCATGCTATTAGAAACAGGCGGTGCCATAAAAAAAGCCCAAACATTGTTGGGCAACCAATCTTTTTTAATCCACAACGTGGATATTTTATCCAATGCCAACGTGGCTTATTTAATGCAGCAACACCAAGACAAGCAAGCGGCAGCTACCCTGTTGGTAAGCAAACGCAATAGCAGCAGGTACTTGCTTTTTGACCAAGACATGCGCCTAAAAGCTTGGACCAATACGCAAACAGGTCAGGTTAAAACGCCGTATAAGGATTTAGATATAAGCACGCTAACCCCATACGCCTTTAGCGGAATTCATGGATTTTCGCCCGTGCTGTTTGAAGCCATGCAAGCCTATCCAGACAAGTTCTCCATCATAGACTTTTATTTGGACCAATGCTTAAACTTCCCCATTTACGGCTACGAACAGCCCGATTTGCAACTATTAGACGTGGGTAAATTACATTCTTTAGAGCAGGCAGAAGCGTATTGCCAACTATAAATGTTCACGCTTATGCTTGCGTTCTTCTTTGGGGTTGGTTTGCATGCGCAAAAGCCACTTGCCGGCGGCCTCCCAGCTATTCAATAACCAACCGCCACACTCGGGACAAAACGCATCGCGTCCGCAATCGCGGCACATGTTAAATTTTCGGCCACAATGATCGCAGGTAAAACTGGTGGATTGTTGCAATTTCCCTGCCAAACACGCACCACATTTTACGCAAGCAGGCGTATTTTCGGGACGTTTTACCAAACAATTAAGTCGGGGCGTGGGGTAAGTAGGCCTTGGGCCATAAGGCGGTTTGTTTTTATCTTCCATATCCGTTTATTTGCTATGCGAATGTACAAACTTTTTGGCAATTAAAACGCAATTAGGATAGTATTTGGAAAAATCTCGTAAAAAATTGTTATTTTTGTAAGTTGAATAAATTTGTTTTAAACCTAAACAACATATTGTATGAAAATTGCATTGATTGGCTACGGAAAAATGGGTAAAACCATTGAACAAATAGCCCTAAGCCGCGGTCACGAAATTGTTAGCCGCATTGATATTGACAACCAAGAAGATTTTAATTCGGACGCCTTTAAAAGCGCCGACGTTGCCATTGAATTTACCGCTCCCAAAGTAGCCGTACAAAACTACAAAAGAGCTTTTGAAGCCGGTGTTTCTGTGGTATCTGGCACTACTGGCTGGACCGAACAAATGCCAGAAGTACAAGCGCTTTGCAACGAAAAAGGCCTTGCTTTCTTTTGGGCTTCAAACTTTAGTTTGGGCGTAAACATCTTTTTTGCCGTAAACGAATACTTGGCACGCATCATGAATCAGTTTCCAGATTACCAAGTAGGCATGGAAGAAACCCACCACACCCAAAAATTAGACGCTCCCAGTGGCACAGCCATTACCCTTGCCGAAGGTATTTTAAATAATATCGACCGAAAAACCACTTGGGCATTGGGCGAAGGCAAAGCAGAAGACCCAACCCTTACCATTAAAGCCATTCGCGAAGGTATGGTACCCGGTATTCATACCATTCAGTACGAATCTGGCTTTGACTATATTACCATTACGCACGATGCCAAAAACCGCAATGGTTTTGCTTTAGGCGCTGTTCTTGCTGCCGAATTTACTTGTGGCAAAAAAGGTTGCTTGGGCATGAAAGACATGTTAAAATTCTAATGTATGATTGCCTTTAAAGACATACCTACCAAGCAATGGATCAAAGCCACACTGGCTTGTTTGGCATACATCTTGTTTGTGGCATGGGTAGGCAACTATTGGTGGTTGCTGCTTTTGCCTGTTATTGCCGACATTTACTTAACCAAAATCATTCCTTGGACTTTTTGGAAAAAGGTTAAGAATCCACACCTATACAGCCTTTTTAGCTGGATAGATGCCATTGTTTTTGCCCTTATTGCGGTGTACTTTATCAACAACTTTGCTTTTCAAAACTATCAAATACCCTCTTCTTCGTTAGAAAAATCGTTATTGGTAGGCGACTATTTATTGGTAAGCAAGGTACACTATGGCCCACGCGTGCCCCAAACACCGCTTTCTATGCCCTTGGTACAACATACCTTTCCATGGGGCGGACAGTCTTTTAGCACCGCCATACAATGGGATTACCGCCGGTTAGCCGGTTTAGATACCATCAAAGAATTGGACATTGTGGTATTCAACTTTCCTGCCGGCGACACTGTGGCCTCGTTAGTGCCTAACCCAGACTACTACCAACTATGCCAACGCTATGGCAAAGAAACCATTGCCAAGCATCCCGAACAATTTGGCGAGGTGGTGTGGCGTCCTGTTGACCGCAGAGAAAATTACGTGAAACGTTGCGTGGCACTTCCCGGCGATTCGTTGCAAATTATAAACGGTCAAATTTACATTAACGGCAAAGAACAATACACCCCAAAAGGTGTACAATTTAACTATTTGGTATGCACCGATGGCCGTGCCATAAGCGAAAAACAATTTGAAAAATTAGGCATAAGCCACGATGACAGGCTTTTAATCAACACCTGGCACGATGGAAACGCCATTTTGCAATACTTAGACTTTACGCCGGTAAACGGCACATACCCACCCGTATATTACTTGCCACTTACAGCTCATACGTGCCAAGAAATTAAAGGGCTTCCACAAGTGGTTTCGGTACTAAACGATCCCAATATATTTACCGGCAAGGTATTTCCACAGGCCTATGACAATTGGACACGCGACAACTATGGTCCAATATACATTCCACGCAAAGGAGTTACCACGCCACTTACTTTGCAAAACTTACCCCTATACCAACGCATCATTTCCGTTTACGAAGGACATGATTTAAAGGTAATAGACAACGAAATTTACATAGATGGTCAAAAAGCCAACTCGTACACCTTTGGTATGAACTATTACTGGATGATGGGCGACAACCGCCACAACAGCGAAGACTCACGCTATTGGGGATATGTACCCGAAGACCATATTGTTGGGAAACCACTTTTTGTCTGGCTTTCTTTAGACAAAGACAAATCGTTGTTTAAATCCGTAAGGTGGAACCGCTTGTTTAAAAGCGTTGACAATATGCGTTAATGGACAACAATCCTATCATAACATCGGCATACGCAGGTAACGTGCAATTATACAGTAAATTGGCACATTACCCTGCCCTTGTTGTGGATTGGTTTCAGCACTACGAAAAACAAACTTTTCGCAACCGTTGTCAAATAGCCAGCGCCGGTGGTGTTATGGATTTGATTATTCCCATTACCAAAGAAAAAGGAAGCAAAACCATAGACAAAGACATTAAGATTGCCAACGATAATTGGCAAAAGATACATTGGGGAGCTTTGGAAGCTGCGTACAGACAAAGTCCTTTTTTTATGTATTACGAAGACGATATTAAGCCATTTTACACCCAACATTACACATACTTAGTGGATTTCAACATGGCATTGCAAGATTGCCTATGCAACTTGTTAGCCATTGCTCCCAACCTTACACCCAGTACGCAATACGTAGAAAACAGTACGGCACTTGATTTGCGCCATAGTATCCACCCCAAGCACGCCAACACCGACACACATTTTGTTCCCGTACCCTATTACCAGGTTTTTGAGCAAAAACATGGATTCCTACCCAATTTAAGTGTATTTGATTTGCTGTTTAACATGGGGCCGGAGTCTATTTTGGTATTGCAAAAAAGTTTTGTACCATGAAACGAATTATAGGACTTTTGCTTTGTACGTTGTTATGCTTTCAGGCTGTGTTAGCACAAATTGAAAGTGCAGGAACACCTACACCCTATCTGCAACACCAACAAACTTACCACCGCAAAGCAACCTCCTTCTTTTATACTTTGCAGGTAGATACCACCCAAGCCTTACCGCAATACAACAGACTATACACCGTAGGACAAGTTGTACCCGTACAATTCCATACAGACACCGACGGCATTTGGACCACAAACAACAACGGCACTAAAATTTGGCGCATGGGGCTTGTATCCAAGGGAGCAGCCTCTATGAGCGTGGTGCTTAATCAAGTTAACATACCACAAGGGGCTAAAATCTTTGTGTATAATCCTGCCCAAACCCGCATCTTAGGCGCATTTGGTGCCGAAAACAACAACCAACAAGGCATTTTACCCATTAGACCCCTAATAGGAGATTCGCTCATCGTAGAATACCAAGAGCCGGACACCTGTTCTTTTAGTGGTTCATTTGGCATTGAACGCGTGGCACACAACCGCAAAACAAACACTTTTAACTCCTCTAACACCTGTAGCCAGCACGCCAACCACAACAGTCAATTTCCCCTACAAAAACAAGCCGTTTGCCTATTATATGTAGTATCTACCTCTGGTTCTTTTTACGGAACAGGGTGTTTAATCAACAACGAAGCAGGCAAACCATACGTGTACACGGCCGCACATACCTTTCCCAATGCAACAGATGCAACGTATTCCGTATTTTACTTTAACTACGCTGTAACAGAACAAAACAGCAATATTCAAGGCACACAAGAATGTAGCGTAAGTGGTGGTACTATGCGCGCCTACGCTGTAGGGTTGGATTTGGCATTGGTTGAATTAAACCAAATGCCACCCAAAGATTACCGGCCCTATTTGGCAGGTTGGAGCCGAAGCAAAACACCACCAGCCCCCCTTACCTGCATCCAACACCCCAACGGTGACAGCAAGAAAATGAGTTTTGACAACAACGCCCCTGTTATAAGCAACTACGGCGGTACTTTCCCAAATCAAATTTCCAAGGGATGGTGGTATATCAGTCGTTGGGACGATGGCATTACCGAAGCTGGTTCTTCTGGTTCGCCCCTATTTGATAACAACGGGCTCATCATTGGTGCTTTATCAGGCGGCAGTTCTTTCTGTAACAGCCCTATTTCAGACTATTTTGCCCGATTAGACACCGCTTGGACGCATCATAGCAACATAAACCAACAATTGGCACATTGGCTTTCCCCTTCTAACAGCGAGCTAACCCAAATGAGTGGTGCCGATCCATACGCCGATCAAAATTGCCAACGCATCAAACACATCAGCAAAGAACAAACCATTAACGCCACACAACACAGCGGCGGCTATTATGCTGGTCATAACAGTTTAAACCATACCGCCTTTGCCGAAAAATTTACCCATTCCAATAGCGGTTTATTGTATGGAGCTTACATCATGCCGTACAAAGGATCGTACAATGCCAACGCTCCCGTGTACTTAACGGTTTACAGCGGTACGGACAAGCCAGAAACCTTGTTAGGCAAGGCCCTTATCCGGCCACGAGATATTACCTACACCCCAAGCAACGGTTGGGGAACTGCTACCAAAAAAACATGGAGCAACAAAGAAAACTACATTCGCTTTTCAACACCCATAGAAGTGCCAAGCACCTTTTTTGTAGGAGTGGAGATACAGTATAACGTATCAAATACCTTTGCGTTATACCATGCGCAACAACCTCAGAACCAGGCTTACTATTTTGATGGCAACCAGTGGAAACCCTATTCGGAACACAGTATTTCGCCCACCCAACTATCGCTATGGATAGAACCTGTTCACTGCACATTGGGTCAAACGTCTGTTGCCAAAATTACCGAGCAACAAGCCTATGTTTACCCCAATCCCACTGCCACCGGCATGGTATCTTGGCAAGTGGCCGATGCCCAAAGCTACAAGCTGTACGACATACAGGGCAACCTTATTCAGCAAGGTACACAGACTCAACTATGGATTGACCTTCCAGGCATTTATTTGCTACAATTATTTAGAGACAAGCAACCCATTAGTGTTCATAAGGTAATTCGATACTAATGCACCACACCACCCAAGGAATAGTATTGGGCGTAACTCGCTACAAAGACAACGCCTACATTGCCACTATTTTTACCAAAGATTTTGGCAAGATAAGCTACAGCATATACAATCCTCAAAGCAAAAAAGCCAAGGTACGCACGCAACATTTGGGTGCCATGTCGCTGTTAGATTTAGAAGTAACACACCGCGAAAACAAAGACATTCAGCAAATTACCGAGGCAAAATTGCATTCGCTCAGCTATGCTTTATACGAAGAGCCTGCCAAAATATCCATTTGTCTTTTTATGGCAGACGTAATACAAAAATCGTTGGAAAGCAGAAACGCAGACACCCAGCTGTTTGATTTTTTGGTACATTGCATAGAGAGTCTAATTAGTAGCAAACAGGTAGGACTTTTTGCACTCTCCTTTTTGTTAGATTACGCCAAATTTATCGGCATCTATCCGTACGACCAAATGGAAAATGAAGTAATCAGATACTTACCAAACAGCGATAAAAACCTTTTTTTAACCCTGCTTGATTCGCCCGAAAAATTATCGCTAACAGACAGACGACGTAGCCTGCAACTACTTATAAACTACTACCAGCAATTTATTCCGGGTATGGAACACCTAAAATCGCTTTCGGTATTAACCGAGGTTTTTAGTGCGTAAATAAGCGGCTAAATACTCTTGTTCGGGCTGTCCGGGCGTTGGAACAAACGTACAGGCAGGCAATTTCCCCAACGCATGCATATCCATAACCGTACTATAGCCACTTCGGCATATAATACGCGAAGCTTGTTGTACAAGTGCCTGCAACGTCGTAGTGTCTAAACTGGGGTAAACTTCCACCTTGCCCACGTAATAAGGCGTACAACCATGCTGTGGCAACCCTTGTACCAAAACCACCTTATCGGTAGGTTCTAATTGCAACGAATCCAGCAAATACCCTTCAAAAATACTACGTTGCGGTTCTACTCCCGATAATATAGCCAAGGTAAGGGTAGAACCTTGAAATTGTTTAGGCATCTTGCTCGCTGAACCTATCACAGAATCCGAATCTAAAACATCATGCTTCACTACCGTTTTAAATCGGCTTAACGGACCAATGTATTGTGCATTGGCAGGAATACGTTTAGGGTGCGACAACTTGCCTGCAAGCGAACGCTCCAGCTCCTGAAAATCTGGAATCCAACATTCATCGTATTTTTCCATGATATTACGATGCCAACGTGCCACTAAAGGCTCTAAAAAGCCAAATGGGAACGGCAGTTTTACGCAAACCTGATGCGTGATATAGATACTCTTAACATCTTGACAATAACAGCCAAAACGATTATCGGACACCACCTGCGTAATGCGGTGTTTTTTTACTATCGTCGCTAATTCTTTACGCTCTGTTTGAATACACTTAAACAAATGAGGCAATGCCTTCAATACCGCCCATACCTGGCTCGAGCCGGAGGAATATCGCAAAGTAAAAGACTCAAAAGGAATAAAAGGCAACGTAGGAAAAGTTTGCTTTAATAGGGTAGCCGAAGTTCCCGAACCTGCCAAAAACACCTCGTGCCCTTCTGCTAAAAAGGCATAAATAAGGGGGATGCAGCGCGATGCGTGGCCCAACCCCCAATCTAACGGACATACTAATATGCGTTGTAGTTTATTTGTCACAGGCTATGGCGTTACCAAGGTTTTAATGCCTAACTTTTTAACTTCTGCAGCTATGGTTTTTAGTTCTTCCTCGCTCACGTGCTCCAAGCCCTCAATGGGAACTTTTCGGTTAATGCTATACAGTTGCACCAACGAAGGTTGAATACGCTTTAAAGCTCCAAGCCAGGCTGCAATTTCGGTAGGCGTGGTATTATCCACCCCTGCCCCACGCAAAAACATGGTTTGAATAATGCATCTACCCTGAAAAGAAGCCAATTGCTCCACCAAGTTTTCCATGGAGAAAGTGGGCGAAACGGGTCTGTTCATGGCAAGCAATGTTTGAGGAACTGCGCTATCCAATTTTAAAATAGCATTATCCACCAAACGCAAACCATCCAATACTGCCGGTTTATCCAACTGCCAAGCATTGGTTAGCACAGATATTTTGGCATCGGGATAATAGCTGTTACGCAATTTTTGCACATCCAATACAATTTCGGCAAAATGTGGATGCAAGGTAGGCTCGCCATTACCGGCAAACGTAAACGTATCAATGGGTTCGCCATCAGCTTGCTTATACGCCTTTAATGTAGCTTCCAAGTTTTCTTTTACCTGTTGGCGAGTGGGCATTTGCGTATCTTCACGTCCATCCTTATTTAAGCCACATTCGCAATAAATGCAGTCGAACGAACATATTTTGCCATTTTGAGGCAACAAGTTTATGCCCAACGATATACCTAATCTTCGGCTTTTAATAGGACCAAATATAATGGTATTGAACAACATAACGCTATTTCAATAAATTTTGTTGTGCTTGCTCTACTTTTTGGAACGAAAAACCACTTAACACCTCTTGCATCAAGCCTTGTATTTGCTCGTTGCAAAGATTACCAATGCTTCCTTGGTGCGTATGTGCAATGTTTTTATCGGGCGTAAAATTACCCGCTTCTATTTCCAAGCCTACTTGCTTGTACGCATCACGGAAAGGTGTTCCGGCAAGGGTACGCTTGTTCACTTCCTCTACGCTAAAAATAAGGTCGTATTTGGAATCGTTCAAGATGTTTTCGTTTACCTGAATTTGCTCAATCATGCTACGAGTCATCACCAAAATATCAATCATTTCGTCAAACATGGGCAAATACACTTCTTTGATAATTTGCAAATCACGAAAATATCCAGAAGGCAAATTATTGATAATCATGGTAATTTGTTGTGGAACACCTTGCAACTTGTTGCATTTTGCACGAGTTAGCTCAAACACATCTGGATTTTTCTTGTGTGGCATGATGCTACTACCCGTGGTAAATTGATCTGCCAACTTTAAGAAACCAAAGTTTTGGCTGGTGTACATACAACTATCAAATGCCAATTTAGAGATAGTTCCTGCTACCGAAGCCAAAGCAGAAGCTACTATGCGTTCTGTTTTACCCCTACCCATTTGAGCATACACCACGTTGTAGTCCATGCTATCAAAGCCCAACAAGTCTGTGGTTAGCTGGCGATTTAATGGGAATGAGTTGCCATAACCTGCTGCCGAACCCAATGGATTGCGGTTTACAATTTTGTAGGCACTAAGCAACAATTGCATATCGTCTAACAAGCTTTCGGCGTATGCGCCAAACCACAAACCAAAAGACGATGGCATGGCTATTTGCAAGTGCGTATATCCCGGCAGTAGCACGTGTTTATAGCGTTCACTTTGGGCTATCAAGGCATCAAACAAGCCTTTCACCTCTTGAACCACCTCTTGCAATTTTGCTCGAGTGTACAAACGCAAGTCCACCAATACTTGGTCATTGCGCGAGCGACCACTGTGCAATTTTTTACCCACTTCACCCAAGAGCATTTCCACTTGCGAGTGAATATCCTCCACGCCGTCTTCAATTTCAAAGTTGCCGGCTTCAATATTGGCATAAATGGCTTTTAGTCCTGCTAAAATTTGGTCCAAATCTTGTTTGCTCAACAAACCAATAGACTCCAACATGGTAGCGTGAGCCATAGAGCCCAACACATCGTAAGGAGCTAAAAACATATCCATTTCGGCATCGCGGCCAATGGTGTAACGTTCTATATCGCTATCTACACGGGTTTTCTTTTCCCACAATTTACTTGCCATAACTTTTTTAGTAAGGATTTTTTGACAATACGGTGGCAATTTGATTAACGCCATCTTTTAGCTTGCTGCCCACCATCATTTTTAGCATAAATGGAATATCGGCTTTAAGCGTAACTTTCATTTTGGTATTGTATGCTTCTTTTTCTACCAACTGAATCCACAAATATACCTCAACCGGCGTTGCATCGCCAGAAAATTTAATGGTTTTACAAGGCTCACGCTCTATGATTTTAAAACCCATCTCGCCAAAGTTTTCAATGCTAAAGCGACAGGTATCCGGCGTTACAGCTATGTCTTTAACCTTTTGAGTAGCCTCAGGTGGCAAGTTGTTAATTAGTGGTTGCAAATTTTCCAAATTAGACAACTTGTCAAATATTTGTTGTGCCGAAGCTTGTATTTGTACTATATTGCTTTCGTATGTTTCCATGCACGCTTATTTTTGCCAGTTAGCAGGGTCTTTACGCCATTCTTGCAAGGTAGGAACAACCGAATCGTCAATGTAATTGATTTCGGCAGCAGCCTCTACCAATGCATTGTAGTTAGAAAGTGTGGTTAGTTCTACGTTAGCAGCCGCAAATTGTTCTTGTGCCACAGGGAATTGGTAGGTAAAAATAGCTACCATACCCAATACGTTAGCTTGTTTTTCTTCGCGAAGCGCAGCTACAGCCTTCAAACTGCTACCACCGGTAGAGATAAGGTCTTCTACCACCACTACTTTTTTACCTTCTTCCAAATAGCCTTCCACCAAGTTTTTCATACCGTGGTCTTTTGCACTTGAACGAACATATACAAAAGGCAAGCCTAATGCATCTGCCACCAAAGCTCCTTGTGCAATAGCACCGGTAGCCACGCCAGCAATAACCTCAACATCGGGGTATTTTTCCAAAATAAGGCGAGCTAATTCCAACTTAATGGTGCTACGTACTTTAGGATAAGACAAGGTTTTACGATTATCGCAATAGATAGGCGATCTCCAACCACTTGCCCAAGTAAAAGGTTCATTGGGACGTAATTTAACTGCCTCAACCTCTAATAGTTGAGAGGCTACTAATTTTTCTACGGTATTCATGATATATGTGTTATATTAAATACGTTTTTAACAGCAACAAAGATAATACAAAGCAAGGGCATAAAAAAATAAGCCGTTTACTTTTTTATGCCCTTATGCTGTTTATCGTAGCAATGTTACATTTTACATACACAACCCTCGCCACTTTTCTATCAGTTGTGCCATATCTACAGGCAGTTCGGAGTTAAAGAACATACGCTCATGGGTGCGCGGATGCTCAAATCCCAACGTTTTGGCATGCAACGCCTGACGCGGACAAATCTCAAAGCAGTTTTTTACAAATTGAGTATACTTGGCTTGCGTGGTTCCTTTTAAGATTTGGTCGCCACCGTATCGTTCATCGTTAAACAGAACATGGCCTAAGTGTTTCATGTGTACCCTGATTTGATGTGTACGCCCTGTTTCTAATTTGCATTGCACCACACTTACGCAGTTAAAATGCTCCAATACGGTATAATGAGTAACGGCATGCTTACCACCCTCTTTATCGGACGGATAAACCGCCATTTGCAACCTATCTTTTGGGTTTCGGCCAATATAGGTATCAATTGTTCCTTGTTTTTGCGCAGGCACTCCCCATACCACAGCCTGATACAACCTGTCTGTGGTTTTGTAAAAAAATTGTTTGGCCAAAAACATCTTGGCATAGTCGTTTTTAGCCACTACCAACAAGCCCGAAGTATCTTTGTCTATGCGATGTACCAAGCCCAAGCGAGGATCGGATGCATTAAAGGTTTCGTTTCCGGCAAAATGATACGCCAACGCATTTAATAGCGTACCCTCGTAGTTCCCATGCCCAGGGTGCACCACCATACCGGGTGCTTTGTTTACCACCAGCAAATCGTCGTCTTCGTAAACAATATCCAACGGAATGTCTTGAGGGATGATTTCGGTATCGCGAGGTGGGTAATCCAACACAATGGTTACCACATCGTTGGGTTTTATTTTGTAGTTGGATTTTTTACACAAACCGTTTATCAGCACATTACCAGCTTCTAATGCGGCTTGTATTTTGGTACGCGAAGCATGCGGAATTCTATCGGACAAAAACTTATCAATACGCATCAACGTCTGACCCGGATCTGCCACAAACTTATAATGCTCAAAGCGCTCAAAATCGGCGCTTTCATCGTCCAAAACAGCCTCTTGCGTAGTTGGTTCTATCATGATTAAAAGCCAAATAAATTATCCGAATCCATGGGTAATTCTTCGTCTATGGTTTCCATGGTTTCAACAGCCTGATCTGTTATATAAGCCGAGTCGGGTGTAGCCAATATTTTTTCTCCTTCGCCCACATGCAACACCACTTCCGAACGATAGGGCAATTTTTGTGCAGCTTTTACCGAATCTCCTTTAAAGGTAACAGCAAGCACCAAATCTTTATATTCGGATGGTTCAAACACTATTTCTTTTATCACAAATTCGGCACTTTCTATTTGTACTTTGGCTTGTCGCAAAGACATATCTTGCACGTCAGGGAACGACACCATTTGCGCCATCTTAGCATTCATAATCAAATAAATGCGACGACCATCTTTTACCAAACCACCGGCAATGGGGTTTTGCTCCAACACCACACCCGGTGCTGCGGTAGGCCTAAACACAGAATCTATCACCATGCCTTGCATGCCCTTGCCTGCCAAAATAGTGGTGGCAACATCTACAGTAACGCCACGCACATCGGGTACAACTTCTGCCTCACCATGACGCGTATAGTAATCCAACCAAAAAAGCACGCCAACCAACACGCCAATAACCAATAGTATCATGGCTAAAAAGTTCGATAAAATGGGATGATTTTTTATAAAAGCTATCATAGATATAATGTTTACTTATTTGTTGTATTTAGGAATTTGCAAACCATTTAAAAGCTCCACGTAATACGCTATGGCCTGCTGTATTTCAGATTCCATAATGTATTCGTTTGCCGTATGCGAGCGAGCCGAATCGCCAGGACCAACCTTTACCGAAGGGAAAGGCATCAACGCCTGATCCGACATAGTAGCAGATCCAAAAACACCGCGTTTCATCGACAAATGTTGCTGTACTACCGGGTGCTCTTTTGCTATGCCCGAAGCACGCAAACGCATCGAACGAGGCGTTAGTTCGGCTTGCATATTGGCTTGCATAATATCCAATATTTCTTGATGCGTATAACATTCGGTTAAACGCACATCTGCCGTAAATTTACACGTATCGGGAATAACGTTATGCTGACTACCTGCCTCTATCATGGTAACAGTTAGCTTAACCGGGCCTAACTGTTCCGACACTTTGGGGAACGCATAATCCATACACCAGGCAATATCTTTAACCGCCTTGTACAAAGCATTATCGCCCTCGTTTCTGGCAGCATGCCCTGCCTTGCCATGCGCTACACAGTCCACCACCATCAACCCTTTTTCGGCAATAGCCATTTCCAACCCCGTAGGTTCACCCACTATTGCCAAATCTATGGCCGGCAACTGCGTTAAAAGCCATTCAACACCGTTTTTGCCCGAAACCTCTTCTTCGCACGAAATGCCTAAAATTAGGTTATAGCTTTGTTGGGGCATAGAGCGTAACGTGTCAAACGCCGCCAACAGCGACACCACCGAGGCATGCGCATCGTTGCTGCCCAATCCATAAATGCATTGATCCACTTGCGTAGCCGCAAAAGGATTATATGTCCAATTGGCATGGGCTTTTACCGTATCAATGTGCGAATTAAGCAAGATAGTTGGCTTAGCCACATCAAAGTCAAAAGCATGGCTATACAGGTTATTTCCAACACGTTGCACATGCATAGACAAGGTTTCTTGCATGTATTTTTGCAAAAAATCTGCCTTAGCCCCTTCTTCACGACTAATAGACGGAATGGCCACCAATTGTTTTAATAGCTCTATGGCGTTGGTATGAGTCATATAAGAACCTTTTAAAACGCAAAAATAATGAAATCACGCCCACAGAACAAAAAAAAATGCTACTTTTGTGCCATTAACTCAAAGCCATGCGAAAATTAACTGTTACCGAATTAGAACGTATTGACATTGACACGTTTAAGCAAAGTCAGAAAATACCATTGGTTATGGTCTTGGATAATGTCCGAAGCCTACACAATGTAGGTTCTGTTTTTCGTACAGCCGATGCCTTTCGCGTAGAACACATTTGTCTTTGTGGCATCACAGCAACCCCTCCCAATGCAGAAATTCACAAAACAGCATTAGGGGCAGAAAACTCGGTGGAATGGACGTTTTTTGAAGATACCATGGATGCTGTAAACCACCTAAAAGAGCAAGGTTATATTCTTTTTGCTGTAGAGCAAGCGCAAAACAGCATCTCTCTTCCAAACCTGCAGTTAGACCCTACCAAACGCTACGCCCTAATAGTAGGCAACGAGGTAAAGGGTGTGCAACAACAAGTGGTAGATGCTTGCCATGGCTGCATAGAGATTCCCCAATTTGGCACCAAGCACTCGCTAAATGTTAGCGTGGCTTCCGGATTGGTTATGTGGGACGCATTTAAACAACTATATGAAACCATTAACCGTAATTAAAGTAGGCGGAAAGATTGTAGAAGAATCAGAAAGCCTCAACAACTTATTAAGCAAATTTTCCACCATCAACGGCGCCAAAGCCTTGGTACACGGCGGAGGTAGATCTGCTACTAAAATTGCCACCCAGTTGGGCATTGAAAGCAAAATGGTAGATGGCAGACGCATTACAGACCAAGCCATGCTACAAGTAGTAACCATGGTATATGGCGGTTTAGTAAACAAAGGCATTGTAGCTGGCTTGCAAACACGTGGCATCAACGCATTGGGACTAACCGGTGCAGACTTAGGCGTGATACAAAGCGATAAACGTCCGGTAAAAACCATCGATTACGGTTTTGTAGGCGACGTTAAGCAAGTAAACGACGCCATGTTAGCAAATTTGGTTGATTTGGGCATTGTTCCCGTCATGGCTCCCCTTAGTTTTTCGGCAGAACATGGCCTACTAAACACAAATGCCGATACCATTGCAGCCGAAACAGCCAAGGCACTCTCAAAACACTACGACACTACCCTTGTGTACTGTTTTGAGAAAAAAGGCGTTTTGTTCGATGAAAACGACGACGATAGCGTTATCCCAACCATTACACCAGCCCTTTTTGAGCAATACAAAGAACAAGGCATTATCCAAGGAGGCATGATTCCCAAATTGGAAAATGCATTTGATGCCCTACGCGCCGGTGTAAGCAAAGTAATCATTACCCAAGCAGACCAATTAGGAAACAACAGCGGCACAACCGTTATATTAGAATAAGCACGCATGCGCTATACAGGCATCCCCATTCCTGAAAGTTTAATCAATAACAACACGCTTATCAGTATACTCATATTGGTAAGCGTTGTTGTACTCATACTCATCAAACAAAGACAATCGCTCTTTGTTTCTTCGCTGTATAACCTATATAGCAACAACTCATTTCTCACCGGAAAAATAACCATTTCGGACCAAATTCAGCAATATTCCCTACTTGCGCTCAGCCTGTTTGGAGTAAGCCTGTTTTTTGCCCATACCATACAATTGCAATCTCTTTCATGGAATGGCATAGGCTACCTATTTACCATGCTTGCGGCATATTTTGTGATTAAACTCATAGCCATGCAAGTGTATTTGAGACTGTTTTTTGGCAGTCATATCAAAGAATTTATTTACAAATACATAAGCCTTACCATTGCCCTTGGACTCAACTGCTTTGCGGCATTTATCCTGCTAAAATACGCCCCACTCATTCCTGCCACGTTTTTGTATGGATACATGCTTCTAATTGCTATAATATACACGTTATCAGTATTTTATATTTTATTTAGACATTTTTTCTATAGTTTTGCCCTAATATTACATTTAATTTTGTACCTTTGCACCCTCGAAATAATGCCTATTTTAATAGCCATTAAATGGGCGTTATAATACCTATTCAAATTGTATTACTAAAAGAGCAACACAGTGAAAATCAAGAAAATACTTGTATCTCAACCCAAACCAAGTAACGACAAATCTCCCTATTTTGACCTTGAAGAAAAATACAATGTAAAGATTGATTTTCGTCCTTTAATTAAGGTAGAAGGACTTTCTTTGCAAGAATTCAGGGCTCAACGCATCGAGGTATTAGATTACACCGCCATTATCTTCACTGCACGTACTGCTATTGATCATTTCTTTCACTTATGCGAAGAAATGCGTATCAGCATTCCGGAAACCATGAAATATTTCTGTGTATCCGAAAACATTGCGTTGTACTTGCAAAAATTCATCAAATACCGCAAACGCAAAGTATTTTTCCCTGCCACCGAAACAAACAAGGTAGAGGAATTGTTACCTCAAATGAAACGCCACGCAGACGAAAAATACCTATACGCTGTTTCTGATGTTTGCAAAGATAATTTTATCAAAACCTTAGAAGCCAACAAAATAACCTGTACCAAAGCTGTATTCTACAAAACCGTAAGCAGCAACTTGGGTAATATTGAAGATTTTGACTACGATATGTTGGTATTTTTCAGTCCAGAAGGTATCAATTCATTGCTTAAAAACTTCCCCAACTTTGAGCAAGGCGACATTGTGTTGGCAACCTTGGGAACCAAAACCGCACAAGCCGTTACCGATGCAGGTTTACGCTTAGACATTGCAGCCGGCACCCCACAAGCACCCTCTATTATCGGTGCCATCGAGGCCTTTTTTAAAGAAAATAAAGTCAATAAAAAATAAAAAGGTTTATTCCTTTCCTCGCTATCCCAAAAATTCGTATTTTTGGGATATTTTTTTTGCATGCAACATTTCCCCAAACGTGAACATTTGTGCGGAAAAACAGACGTCACCCTATTATTTGACCAGTCCAAACGTTTTACCGCCTTCCCGCTGCGCATCCATTATGCACAACGAGCAGAAAGCGCATACTCACGTTTACTCATTTCCGTTCCCAAAAAACTATTTAAACACGCCGTAGATCGCAACCTACTAAAACGTCGCATCCGCGAAGCCTACCGCCTGCACAAACCCACGCAAAGCATTGATATGGGCATTGTGTACATGCACACCGAGATAGCTTCCTTTCAACAAATAGAGCAAGCTATGCTAAAAGCCATCGAAAAAATCAACCAACATTGCCAATAGCATGACAGAACAAACTTACATAGAAGTTTTAGGCGCACGTGTACACAATTTAAAAAACGTAGACGTGTACATTCCGCATAAAAAGCTAACGGTAATTACAGGTTTAAGCGGTAGTGGCAAGTCATCGTTGGCCTTTGACACCCTATACGCCGAAGGGCAACGCCGATACATAGAAACCTTTTCGGCATACGCCCGAAACTTTTTAGGAACCATAGACAAACCCGATGTTGACGAAATAAACGGGCTAAGTCCGGTTATTGCCATTGAGCAAAAAACCACCAACAAAAACCCACGTTCTACCGTAGGTACCACCACCGAAATATACGATTTTCTCCGTTTGCTGTTTGCCAGAGCAGGCGACGCCTACTCGTACGTTAGTGGCAAAAAAATGGTAAAATACACCGAAGAGCAAATCATCCAACTGATAAACCAAACCTACCAAGGCAAAAGCATCCTTATTTTAGCCCCCGTGGTACGCAGCCGCAAGGGACATTACCACGAACTTTTTGAGCAACTACGCAAAAAAGGCTACCTACACGTTAGGGTAGATGGCGAAGTAAAAGAAATTTGCCAAAACATGCGTTTGGACAGGTACAAACTGCACGACATAGAAGTTGTGATAGACCGCCTGCAGGTAAACGAAAAAAGCCAAAACAGGCTGAAACAATCGCTCAAATTAGCCATGCAGCAAGGCGACAACATGATGGCTGTTATGGAAAAAGATACCACGGGTATCCAATACTTTAGCAAGCAGCTTATGTGCCCAGAAAGTGGCATAGCCTACTCAGATCCGGCACCACACTTATTTTCGTTTAACTCGCCCAAAGGCTGTTGCCCACGTTGCCACGGCATGGGACACGTAAGCGAAATAGACATTGACAAAATCATACCAGACAAGGGGTTAAGCATCCACCAAGGTGCCATTATTCCTCTTGGAAAATACCGTTCACTTCCCATTTTTGCCCAAATCAGTTCCTTGTGCGAAATGTACCAATGTACCCTTAAAACGCCCATAAGCGAAATGCCAGAGGAACTCATCGACAAAATTTTATACGGAACCAACGAACGCATCATCATAAAAAGTGCCATTGCAGGCGTAAGCAATTACGTAAGCAACTACAACGGCATTGCCGAATACATCCAGCTACAAACAGAGTTAGAATCCTCCACCAGTTCACAACGTTGGGCAGAACAGTTTTCGCAAACCATTATATGCCCTGAATGTAAGGGGGCCAGACTAAACAAAGAAGCACTCCATTACCGTTTTATGGATAAATCCATAGCAGAACTTGCCACCATGGATTTAGACGTGCTATACGCGTGGTTTGAGCAACAAATACCACACCTAACCGAAAAACAGCAAACCATAGCCGGCGAAATTATCAAAGAAATTCAAACCCGCCTATCCTTCTTATTGGACGTAGGTTTGCACTACCTTTCACTAAACCGCTCATCGGACAGTTTATCCGGTGGCGAAAGCCAACGCATCCGTTTAGCCACACAAATTGGCTCACAATTGGTTAACGTATTGTATATTTTGGACGAACCCAGCATAGGCCTTCACCCCCGCGATAACATACGCCTCATTAACTCGCTCAAAAAACTACGCGACATTGGCAACACCATTATCGTAGTAGAACACGACGAAGAGATGATGCTTTCGTCCGATTACATTGTGGACATGGGTCCCCTTGCCGGCCGATTAGGGGGCCAAGTGGTTTTTCAAGGCACACCAACCCAAATGTTGCAAACCAACACCCTAACCGCCTCGTATATCAACAAAACCAAGCAAATAACCCCACCCAAAGAACACCGCAACGGAAACGGATTGTTCATTACCCTGCAAGGAGCATCGGGGCACAACCTAAAGAACGTGGACGTCACCTTTCCATTGGGCAAATTTATCTGCGTAACAGGCGTATCAGGAAGTGGAAAATCCAGCCTGATAAACGGCACACTATACCCCATTTTAAGCCAACACTTTTACCGCTCACTAAAAAAACCATTGCCGTACACCAACATAGAAGGCTTAGAACACATAGACAAAGTAATATCCGTAAGCCAATCCCCCATAGGCAGAACACCTCGTTCCAACCCGGCTACCTATACCGGTCTCTTTGCAGATATTAGAAATCTTTTTGCCGCTACGCCCGAAGCCAAAATAAGAGGTTATAAATCGGGCAGGTTTTCCTTTAATGTAAAAGGCGGCAGGTGTGAAACCTGCCAGGGAAACGGTTTTGAACGTTTGGAAATGGGTTTTATGTCCGATGTTTACATACCATGCAAAGATTGCAGAGGCAAACGCTATAACCGCGAAACCTTAGCCGTTCATTACAAAGGCAAATCCATTGCCGATGTATTGGATATGACTATCAATCAAGCTGTTGAGTTTTTTGAAAACATTCCATCTATATTGCCCAAACTAAAAGCCTTGCAAGACGTAGGCTTGGGCTACATCAAGTTGGGTCAATCGTCAACCACCCTTTCGGGCGGCGAAAACCAACGCGTTAAATTAGCCACCGAATTGGCAAAACGCAACACCGGCCAAACCCTATACATTTTAGACGAACCCACCACGGGTTTACATTTTGAAGATATTTCCGTCTTACTATCAGTGCTCAACCAATTGGTGGATAAAGGAAACACCATCATTGTTATAGAGCACAACATAGATGTAATAAGAAATGCCGATTACCTCATAGACATGGGGCCAGAAGGAGGACGCGGAGGAGGACAAATCATAGCCACCGGCACACCCCAACAACTAAAGAACAACCCAAACGGTAGCGTAACGGCGCAATTTATTTAACCATGAAAAAACTCTTTACCATAGCTATTACCCTGTTATGTAGCCCATTTATTTGGGCGGCAAACACCATTGTGCAAGGCAACGACAGCACCTATGCAGGTGCCTTGTTAGAACTATACAGTTGGGACGACGGATGGGGTTATAGCAAAACTATTTTAGACACCTGCACCGTACAAGCAGACGGAAGTTTTCTTTTTCAATTTGACTTGACCGAAACACGCAAAGCACAAATAAATTTAGGCACCCATACCGGTAGCCTCTTTGTAGAACCGGGCAAACAATACTCCATTAACTTGCCCGCATACTCATTGCCATCTACCGCCAATTTGCTAAACCCCTATTACCAACCACAAGAGCTATTACTTAGCTTTAACAATTTACCATACAACGATTTAAACCAATGCATTACCCGCTTTGAAGATGCCTTTGATGCCCAATGGATAAAACTGCTAAAAGAGCCCATTACCCCCCAACGCATCGAAGAAGCCATGCTACACATAGACAGCATCTGCCCACTAGACACTTCGCTATTCTTGCAACAATACCGCAATTTCAGGTATGCACTTATGGTTAATTTACACACATCGTCGGCACCAGACTTATCCATAAAAACCTACTTTTTGCCCTCACCAGTACTATACAACCAACCTGCCTATTGGGAGGCTTTTGAGGCTATCATGCCCCATTTTCAGCACATTTCCGGTTTGCACAGCAACCAACCGCTGTTTGAATTGGCACTTATGCAAAAAGTAGAACAAGGCGATCTACCCGTTAGCCGACTACGCCACATAGAAACACCTAAAAATGCAGAAATTGCCCATTTCATCGAGCAAAAGAAGCAAACCGTAAAAGTAGGCTACCACGTAGAAATAGACACCCTTGTAAACATCCACGGCGAAACATTGGTATGGAGCGATTACAATTTTCCGCAGGCGTATGTAATTTTTGGGCACACCACCATGCGCGAAACCTTGGCAGATATTGATTACGTGGCAAAAATGTACCAGAAATACAAAGACAAGTGCCTCTTTTTACTTATCTTTACCGACCAAACAAACCAAAGCATTATACAAGCCTGCCGCGCCCTCAAAAAGTATCCCTTTATTGTTAACACAGCAGACAATCCAACCCTTGTTCAATCCTTTAAACAAACACACGTTCCTGCATACTACCTGTTAGATACCCACAGTAATTTGGCACGCGTGCCTGCACCGGAACCTAAAAACTTTGTACCATGAAAAGACACATTCCAAACACCATCACCGCCCTAAACCTTATATCAGGTTGCATTGCCGTACAATACGCCATCTACGGCGACCCCGTAGCCTGTGCCATTTGTATTTTCTGTTCGGCCATTTTCGACTTCTTTGATGGATTTGTTGCCCGCCTACTACACGTAAGTTCAGAAATAGGTAAAGAATTGGATTCATTGGCAGATGTTATCAGTTTTGGTTTTGCACCCGCAGCATTGGTATTTACCCTTTTCAAAGACTATCCTTATAGCGAGTCTATGTTCTGCATAGCTCCCTACATTCCCTATACCGCATTTATCATAGCAGCCTTTTCGGCTGTTCGCTTGGCAAAATTTAACTTGGACACACGCCAACACCACTCCTTTATAGGCATGCCCACACCTGCCAATGCATTGCTTATTGTAGGTATAGCCAATAGTCCTTTGCTACAAGCCGCATGGACCACACCCGTATGGGGACTAATTTTCCTATTTGCACTCATAGCGCTTACCTCATACCTATTGGTATGCGAGCTACCCATGTTCTCACTAAAAACACCCTCAAAATTCCCCTTGGTTTTTGCCATTTTAAGCGCCATTTTAACCATTACCATGCTTTGCTTAGGTTTTGGCTTATTAGGCCTAACCATTAGCATGATAGGCTATATCTTATCGTCTATCATCATGGCAAAATGTTGCCAAGCATGAAAAGCCTAAAAAACATACTATCCACCCTGATACTGCTACCCGTTTACTTCTACAGGTCTTGCATATCGCCATTAACCCCACCTTCGTGTAGGTACACCCCCACTTGCTCCGCCTACATGGTAGAAGCCGTAAAAAAACACGGTCCTTTTAAAGGTTTGTGGTTGGGCATAAAAAGAATATGCCGCTGTCACCCATGGGGCGGCAGCGGCTATGATCCCGTTCCGTAGTACGGCGCAACTTACGCTTCTACTTCTTCTACTTTGTGTTTATTGCGTGTTTCTTGGTATTGCTCTACCACATTCAAAATGTAGTCGCCAATTTTCTCGCAGGCACTCACCAAGTCCATGTAAGTAACACTAACCTCGTAAGGATATTTTTGTTCCTTAACCTCGGTAGCATTCAGCATGCGGTATTCGTTACGCAACGCATTTATTTCCTTTTCAATACGCAACGATTCCGAAATGCTTCCCGTAGTCATATCAGTCATGTTTTCGGTTAGCACCTTCATCATTTCGGCCAAGGCTTCTTCTACTTTAGCAAACATGTTTTCTACACGTTGCGTCATTTCGTCCGAATATTCTTTACCATCATTACGTTTACGAATAATGGTTTTTGCCAAATTAAAGTTTGCATCACCAATGCTTTCAATTTCAGAAACCACACGCAAAAGCGCATGCACGTTCTTTTTACTTACATTACTCAATCTACCTTCGGCAGCCTTGGTTAAATATTTGGCAATCTCTACCTCCATGCGGTCACTAATACCCTCGTATTTTTCCACACGTGCGTATATTTTATCCGCCTCGTCCGTACTCTTAGCATAAAACAACGATTTAGAAATACCAAACATCTTAATGGTACGTTGTGCAAATTCCAAGATTTCTTTATCAGCTTGCAAGATAGACAACTCGGCTGTAGA
>JAFOWX010000027.1 GCA_017391905.1 Paludibacteraceae bacterium
AAAATAAGTTATGAATGACGAAAAAGTAAAAATCCTTTTATGTGAGGATGACGAAAACTTAGGTATGTTATTGCGTGAATACCTACAAGTAAAAGGGTATGATACCGATTTAATGTCAGATGGTGAGGCAGGATATAAAGCATTTATGAAAAATACATACGATGTATGTGTGTTTGACGTTATGATGCCTAAAAAAGACGGGTTTGCATTGGCACAAGAAATTAGAGCAATCAATACAGAAGTTCCTATCTTGTTTTTGACCGCAAAAACATTAAAAGAAGATATTATTGAAGGTTTTAAAATAGGTGGCGACGACTACATTACCAAACCCTTTAGCATGGAAGAGTTGTTGTTCCGCATCGAGGCTATTTTGCGTCGTGTAAAAAGCCGCAAAATGAAAGACAAAGTAATTTATCGTTTGGGTAAATTTATTTTCGATTCGCAAAAACAACAACTTAGCATTGGCGATAAATCAACCAAATTAACCACCAAAGAATCGGAACTATTGTCGCTTTTGTGTGCCAATGCCAACGATATTTTGGAACGTAACTACACCCTAAAAACCATTTGGATTGACGATAACTATTTTAACGCACGCAGCATGGACGTTTACATTACCAAATTGCGTAAATTGTTAAAAGACGATTATCCAGCCGTTCAAATTATCAATATTCACGGTAAGGGATATAAGTTGATTATTCCCGAACAATCTAATGATTAAACGCATAACAATTGGGTTGTGTTTAATGCTTGCGTTGGTGTCTTGTAGCATCAACGCACGTATTTCTAAGGCAGATAAAAAGTTTGCCTTGGGCGAATATTACCGAGCCGGTGAAATGTACCGCAGTGTTTACCCAAGCATTTCTGCCTCTAAAAACAGAAAACAAAAAGCCGAGGTTGCCTACAAAATGGGCAACTCTTACCGGCTTATTAAAAGCAATAAACGAGCCGAAACAGCCCTTAAAAACGCCATACGTTACGGCTACAAAGACAGCATTGTTTACTACCATTATGCTGAAGTTTTACGCAGCAATGGCAAGTACGATTTAGCACTTAAAAACTACGATGCGTACCTAAAATCATACCCCCATAGCGAGGTTGCTTTGGCAGGTTATGTATGGTGCGATTCTCTTTTATCTACTAAACAGGCTGCGTCTCGTTACGTGGTGGAACAACCTAAAATTTTAAATTCCAAGTACGCCGAATTTTGCCCTGTTTTTGCCTCTAATACACACGACTTGCTATACTTTAACTCCACCCGTGGGGGCAAAAAAGTAAAAACAAGCCAAATTACCGGACAACGTAACAACGACATTTTCTTTTCGCGCGTTAACGTAAAAGGTGAGTGGCAAGAACCCGAGTTATTGGACGACGAGGGCATCAACACCGAGTTTGACGAGGGTGCTTGTGCCATTTCGGCCGATGGGCAAACCCTGTATTACACCTTAAGCAAGCAGGTAAAAGGCGAAACCTTGGGTACTGCCATTTATGCTTCGGTACGAAGCGGCGGTGCGTGGAGCGAGCCCAAACAAGTTAAATTGCTAAAAGACTCTACCATAAGCGTGGCACATCCGGCACCTTCGCCAGATGGTCGCTACTTGTACTACGTTTCGGACATGCCGGGCGGTAAAGGCGGTAAAGATATTTGGCGAAGCGAAAAAGTGGGCGAGGAGTGGGGCGAACCCGAAAATATAGGCGCAACCATCAACACCGAGGCAGACGAAATGTTCCCCTCTTTTCGCGAGGATGGACGGTTGTATTTTTCTTCCGATGGCCACGGCGGATTTGGTGGTTTGGATATTTACGAAGCCAAGTTAGCACCTAAAGCCAATCCAAACGAGGCAGATAGTTGGGTAGTGCGCATCATGCCAACCCCCATAAACTCGGCTTCGGACGATTTTGGCATTACCTTTGCAGGTGCCGAAAACCGTGGATTTTTTTCGTCCAATAGAAAAAACAAAAAATTCTACGACCACCTATTTAGCTTTTACCAACCCGAATTGGTCTATTTGCTTTCGGGCCAAATTATCGACGACAAGGGCGAAGGTTTGGGCGATGCACGCATTAAATTGGTTGGCAATGACGGTACCATAGCCACTATTTCGCCTAAAAAAGACGGCACTTATTCGTACCCCTTAAAACGCAACACCAAATACGTGATGATGGGGGCGTGTCGCGGTTTCTTAAACAAAAAAGAAACAATAGAAGTGCCTGATATAGAAGAAAGTAAAACATTTTCCGTACCATTTACGCTTACTTCGATAAGCAAACCGGTTAAAATGGAAAATATTTTTTATAAATTTGGGTCGGCAGAGCTAACGCCCGAATCTTCTAAAGAATTGGATGCGTTGGTGGTTTTGCTAAACGATAACCCAAACATTACCATAGAGATAGGGGCGCACACCGACTACGTGGGTAGCGACGAGGCAAACATGCAGCTTTCCAAAGAACGTGCCCAATCTGTGGTCAATTACCTAACGGCAAAAGGCATTGAGGCAGAACGCCTAACGGCAAACGGATACGGAAAAACCGTTCCGGTAGTGCCAGACAGGGCTTTGGCTACCAAGTACCGTTTTTTGCGTTACAACGTGCCTTTGGACCAAAACTTTATTAGTAAACTAAACTCGGAACAGCAAGAAATTGCCAACCAGATAAATCGTAGAACGGAGTTTAAGGTGCTTAAAACCACCTATAACATGTTCTAAATAGTATGTAAATTAGAAGCATACTTTAGTGGATAAGTCGTTTGGTTGTTTAGTTGATTAGTCAATTCGTCCATTTAATAATTATTCAAATCACCAAATAACCGAATCACCGAATCACCAAATCACCGAATAACCAACTATTATGAAACAATACCTTGATTTATTAGAAAGAATAATGACCGAGGGTACCCAAAAAGAAGACCGCACCGGTACGGGTACAATCAGCGTTTTTGGTCATCAAATGCGTTTTAACATGGCGGATGGTTTCCCCATGGTTACTACCAAAAAACTGCATTTAAAATCCATTATCCACGAATTGTTGTGGTTTTTAAAAGGCGATACCAACGTAAAATACTTACAAGATAACGGTGTACGTATTTGGAACGAGTGGGCAGACGAAAACGGCGATTTGGGCCATATTTACGGCTATCAATGGCGTTCGTGGCCCGATTATAACGGTGGTTTTATCGATCAAATACAACAAGCGGTAGATACCATTAAAAACAACCCCGATTCGCGTCGTATCATAGTAAGCGCTTGGAACGTGGCCGATTTGGACAACATGAACTTAGCTCCTTGCCATGCCTTTTTCCAATTTTACGTGGCAGACGGCAAACTTAGCTTGCAATTGTATCAACGCAGTGCCGATACGTTTTTGGGCGTGCCCTTTAACATTGCATCGTATGCCTTGTTGCTAAAAATGATGGCACAGGTGTGTGGGTTGCAAGAGGGCGATTTTGTGCATACCTTGGGCGATGCGCACATCTACTTAAACCACTTGGAGCAAGTGAAAGAGCAACTATCGCGCCAACCCAAAGCCTTGCCACAAATAAAAATCAACCCCAATGTAAAATCCATTTTTGATTTTACCTACGACGATTTTGAGTTGGTAGGCTACGAGGCACATCCCCATATTAAAGGTGTGGTATCAGTGTAGTGGAGAGTTGATTAAGGAGAAAGGAGAAATATGAAAATTATTCTCATAGCAGCAATAGACCTAAACGGTGGCATTGGCAAGGACAACAAATTACTTTGCCATTTGCCTGCCGATTTAAAACACTTTAAGCAACTAACCCAAGGAAAAACGGTTATTATGGGCCGAAAAACCTTTGAATCGTTGCCCGGTGGTGCTTTGCCAAACAGACGCAATATTGTTATTTCAAGACAAACCAATTTAACACTTGCGAATTGCGAGGTGTTTAACTCTTTAACCGATGCGTTCGCTGCGTGCCAATCGGAGAGTGAGGTTTTTGTAATTGGGGGCGAAAATGTCTATAAACAGGCTATTGCGAATGCCCATGTGCTTGAAATCACTCAAATAGACGCTCGCTTTGATGCAGACGCGTTTTTCCCTGCCATAGAACCGGAAAAATGGAAACGTGTGCAAGAAGAAGCCCATCCGGCAGACGAGCGTCATCCCTACGCCTACACTTTTATCACGTACACCCAAAGCAAATAGTTATCAACAATTTGCCATTTTATCTATTTCATAGATAAGTAAATAGGCCTATTATTGGCAGTTTTTTTGTAGTTTTGTAGTCCTATGCAATGTTGCAACAAAAACACACTCAATAGTTATGGACAACAAAAAGATTAAAACTGCGTTAATTTCGGTTTTTCACAAAGAAAACCTTGACAAAATTGTGCTTAAGCTACACGCCGAAGGTGTTCGTATTTTATCAACCGGTGGTACTCAAAACTTTGTAGAATCATTGGGCGTACCTTGCGATGCGGTAGAAGACTTAACTTCTTATCCCTCTATTTTGGGCGGTCGTGTAAAAACCCTTCACCCCAAAGTGTTTGGCGGTATTTTGTGTCGTCGCGACAACGAAACTGACCAAGCTCAAATTGCTCAATACGAAATTCCCGAAATTGACTTGGTAATTGTCGATTTGTATCCTTTTGAAAAAACCGTTGCTTCGGGCGCACCAGAACAAGACATCATTGAAAAAATTGACATAGGTGGTATTTCGCTTATTCGTGCCGCAGCTAAAAACTTTGCCGATGTGGTAATTGTGGCTTCGCAAGCACAATACGCTCCGCTTATGAACATGTTGGAAGAAAACGGTGCACAAAGCTCGTTGGAACAACGTAAATTCTTTGCTAAAGAAGCGTTTGCCGTATCTTCGCTTTACGATTCGGCTATTTTCAACTACTTTGACGATAGCAACAACAGCGCATTCCGCTATGCCAAAGACGATGCAAAAACCTTGCGTTATGGCGAAAATCCTCACCAAAAAGGTTATTTCTACGGCAATTTTGACGAAATGTTTGAGCAATTGCAAGGCAAAGAAATTTCGTACAACAACTTGCTTGACATCGACTCGGCCATTAACCTAATTGCCGAATTTGATGACATTACTTTTGCCATTTTAAAACACAACAACGCTTGTGGTTTGGCTTCGCGTGCTACTTTGTTAGAAGCTTGGAACGATGCTTTGGCAGGCGACCCTGTTTCTGCCTTTGGTGGTGTACTTATTGCCAATGCGCCTATCGACAAAGCTACTGCCGAAGAAATCAACAAAATTTTCTTTGAAGTTATCATTGCTCCCGATTACGACATGGAAGCATTGGAAATTTTGTCGCAAAAGAAAAACCGCATCATCCTTATCCAAAAACAATTTAACCGTCCTGCAACCCAATTCCGTTCGTTGCTAAACGGTGTGTTGGTACAAGACCGCGACAACAGTACCGAAGGTGCAGAACAACTAAGCACTGTTACCGAAAAAGAACCTACTGCTGCCGAAATTGAAGACATGATTTTTGCCAACAAAATTGTAAAACACACCAAATCCAACGCCATTGTGTTGGCTAAAAACAAACAATTGTGCGCCAGCGGTGTGGGACAAACCTCGCGTGTGGATGCGCTTCGTCAAGCCATTGAAAAAGCCGGTACCTTTAACTTTGATTTGAACGGTGCTGTAATGGCTTCTGATGCATTCTTCCCATTCCCCGACTGTGTAGAAATTGCTTCTAAAGCAGGTGTAACCGCTGTTATTCAACCCGGTGGTTCTATCAAAGATAACTTGTCGGTAGATTATTGTAACCAAAACGGCATTGCCATGGTAACTACCGGTATTCGTCACTTTAAACACTAAAAACAATACATAATGGGTTTATTTTCATTCACACAAGAGTTGGCTATCGACTTGGGAACTGCCAACACCATTATTATACAAAACGATAAAATTGTATTGGACGAGCCTTCTATTGTTGCGCTCGACTCGTCTGACCGTCTTAAAGCCGTAGGTTACCAAGCCTCGTTGATGCACGGTAAGGCTAACCCAAATATCAGAACCATTCGTCCTTTGCGCGATGGTGTGATTGCAGACTTCGACGCTGCCGAAATGATGATTCGTGGCATGATTAAAAAAATATCGCCACGTAACAGCTTGTTTGCTCCTTCGCTTCGCATGGTGGTATGTATTCCTTCGGGCAGTACCGAGGTAGAAATCCGTGCGGTACGCGACTCTTCAGAGCATGCCGGTGGTAGAGATGTTTACATGATTTTTGAACCTATGGCGGCTGCTATGGGTATTGGTTTGGACGTAGAAGCTCCTGTTGGTCACATGATTGTGGACATAGGTGGTGGTACTACAGAAATTGCCGTTATCTCGTTGGGTGGTTTGGTTTGCAACCGTTCTATCCGTATTGCAGGCGACGACTTTACCAGCGACATTCGCGAATACATGGGCAGAATGCACAACATCAAAGTAGATGATCCTACGGCCGAAGCCATTAAAATTAACGTAGGTTCGGCGTTAACCGAGTTGCCCGAAGATCAAGTTCCCGAAGATTACTTGGTAGTAGGTCCTAACCGTATGACTGCCTTGCCACTTACCATTCCTATCTCTTACCAAGAGGTGGCACACTGCTTGGATAAATCCATTTCTAAAATAGAAGCAGCTATTTTGTCGGCGTTAGAGGCTACTCCTCCCGAATTGTATGCCGATATTGTGCGCAATGGTATTCACCTAACCGGTGGTGGTGCGTTGCTTCGTGGCTTGAGCCAACGTTTAACCGAAAAAATGAACATTCAATTTATTGTAGCTGACGACCCATTGCACGCCGTAGCACGTGGTACCGGGTTGGCATTGAAGAATATCGACAAATATTCTTTCTTGATGCGATAAGTAAATGGAAAACTTACTGCTGTTTTTTAAGCGTTTTGGACTGTTTATACAGTTTCTTGTATTAGAAACCGTAGCTATAGTATTGTTGGTATCCTTTAATGGATACCAACGTTCTGTTTTTATGAGTTCGGCAGGGTTTATTACTGGGTCTATGTACGAGGGGGTGGATGCCATTGGTGGCTATTTTCATTTGCGAGAGATAAATGACCAGCTTTCGGCCGAAAACGTTGCGCTTAAAAACGAGTTGGCGTACCTAAAAAGCCTTACTCCGGCAAACCAAGCAACCGCTTTGGATTCGCTTTGCAAACAGCAAGGCGATACTACCCATTGGTTGCATTACCAGTATATTTCGGCACAAATTATCCAACATTCCATAAACAAGGCGCAAAACTACATGACCATTAACAAAGGATGGGCAGACGGCATTGCGTCCGATATGGGGGTTGTTTCGCCCCAAGGGGTGGTGGGCATTGTTAAATCGGTGTCTAAACATTACGCCGTGGTAATGCCGGTGCTTAACGTGCAGTCGCGTATTAGTTGCCGGTTAGACTCTACGCGCAACGCGGGTTCTTTGGTGTGGGATGCGGTGGATTACCGCTACGCCACCATGCAAGAGGTGCCCGGTCACGTGGTGCCCATTAAGGGCGAAACCATTAGCACCAGTGGTTTTTCGGCCATATTCCCCAGCGGTATTCCGGTGGGCGAGGTGCACGATATTGAGCTAAATACAGAAAAACAATTTATCGAAATTCAGGTAAAATTGGCGGTGGACTTTGCCAAAATAGACCAAGTACAAGTAATTCAATTTGCAGGGTATAACGAAATTCAAACTTTGTAGTGTATGCGTGGAAATGTTGTGATATGGTATGCCTTAAAATTTGTGACAGTGTTGCTGTTGCAAGTGTTGTTGTTTAACAACATTGATTACTTTGGTTTTATAAGTCCCTACATTTATTTGCTGTTTTTTTTAGACCTTCCGGTAAACTTCAAAACAGCTTATGCCATGCTGTCGGGCTTTTTAATGGGCTTTTGGGTGGACGTGTTTGGCAATACCATGGGCGTACACACAGCGGCTTGTGTCTTGCTTTGTTTTGTTAGAAACACGTGGATAAGCATGTTGTTTTCCAGCCTTAATGCACAACAAACTGAGCTTACGTTGGCCCGAGTAGGGTGGATAGACTACTTAAAATACATAGGCGGTTTGGTTTTGTTGCACCATACTGCGCTGTTTTTATTGGAATCACTTTCTTTTGTGGCCTTTGGCTATACGCTTTTGCGCATAGTGTCTAATACGGTTGTTACGGTGTCGCTTATTTTGTTTTACGAATATTTTCGTTCAAAATGAAATACAAACGCAAACACCAAGACTCTCGTTCGCGCCAAATAACCATGGTTATGTTGGTGTTGGTGGTGTGTGTGCTTTTTATTGTCCGATTGTTTTCCCTGCAAGTATTGGACGATACCTACAAAGACAGTGCCGAGAGCAACGCCTTTTTGCGCAAAACCATTTACCCATCGCGTGGGTTAATTTACGACAGAAACGGCAAATTGATGGTTTCCAACCAGCCGGTGTACGACGTTATGGTGGTGTTGCGCGAAATGGCGAATTTTGATACCTTGGCGTTTTGCCAGGTAATGGGCATAACCAAAATGGATTTTGAGGAGCGCATGGCAGACATTAAAAACAGGCGCAAAAATCCGGGTTATTCTCGCTATACCCCACAAGTATTTATTCCCCAAATTTCGTACCAGGATTATGGCTTGTTGCAAGAAAAACTGTTCCGTTTTCCGGGCATTTTTGTGCAACAACGTGTGGCGCGTCAATATACGTTGCCTTGTGCCGCCTTGCAAATAGGGTCGTTGGGCGAGGTAACACAAAAGCAGTTGGAAGCCGATGCGTACTACAAACGTGGCGACCACAAGGGCCAATCGGGCATAGAAAACCAATACGAGGAGGCCTTGCGTGGGCAAAAAGGGGTGGAGATTCTTTTGCGCGATGTACATGGCCGTATTAAAGGCAAGTACAACGACGGTGCTAACGACGTGGCTGCCGTGCCCGGTAAAAACCTCACGTTGGGTATAGACATGGAACTGCAGGCTTACGGCGAAAAGCTGATGCAGGGCAAAATGGGCAGTATTGTGGCCATAGAACCTAAATCGGGTCAAATTTTAGCCATGATATCGGCTCCTTCTTTCGACCCCAACTTGTTGGTAGGCAGGGAACGTTCTAAAAACTACGCTGCTTTATCCACAGACCCTACCAAACCTTTGTTTAACAGGCCTGTTATGGCGCAATATCCGCCGGGTTCTACTTTTAAGCTGGTGCAAGCGCTTATTATGCAGCAAGAAGGTATTTTTACACGCAATACCTTGTTGCCGTGTTACGATGGCTATTACTATACGCGTACCAAAAAGGTGGGATGTCACCACCACAAATCGCCTATCGATTTGCCTACTTCTATAGAAACCTCTTGCAATGCGTACTATTGTTATGGGATGCGTCGTATGTTAGACGAGCGTTTGGATAAGTACGGTACTATCCAGGGGGCTTACAACGTGTGGCGCGACTACGTTTTTGGCATGGGATTTGGCGATGCGTTGGGCATTGACTACCCAGGCGAGAAAGACGGTGTGGTGTATCGCAGCAGCACGTACGATAAAATATACGGCAAGCGTGGTTGGAAATCGTCCACCATTATTTCTATTTCCATTGGGCAAGGCGAGTTGTTGGCAACCCCCTTACAAATTGCAAACTTAGCTGCTTTTATAGCCAATAAGGGTTACTACAAAATACCTCACTTGGTTACCATGGTGGGTAATGATAGCATTGATATTGCCTATAGAACCCCTCATAAAGTAGAGATAAAAGACAAGTATTTTGATGTGGTAATAGAGGGTATGGCGCGTGCAGTAAAAAAAGGCACAGCGCGTTTTGGGCAAATTCCGGGCATAGAATTTTGTGGAAAGACGGGTACGGCTCAAAACCCCCATGGCGACGACCACTCTATTTTTATGGGTTTTGCGCCCATGGATAACCCACAAATTGCCATATCCGTGTATGTAGAAAACTCCGGTTTTGGGGCAACATGGGCAGTGCCCATTGCCAGCTTGATGATAGAAAAATACTTGCATCGAAGCATAGATTCCAGTAGGGTAGAGATAGAAAAACGCATGTTAGAAAAATCGTTTTATTAGTTTCCTTGGGCCTTTGACAGGCTCTGGGACCAAGAAAATCACCACATCACCAAATAAACGTATCACCGCATCACCGAATAACCATCAAATATGAGACACCGCGAAAACAAATGGAAAATGATAGACTGGCTTACCATAGGCTTGTATGCCATGTTGGTGCTGTTTGGCTGGTTTACCATTTACGCCGCCAGTTACGATTTTGAAAACTCGGCGTGGATAGACATGGGCGCAAGGCACGGAAAACAGCTTATGTGGATAGGTTTTTCGGTTGTGTTGGCTGTGGTGGTAATGCTTATTGATAGTAAGTTTTACAACAACGTGGCATACGTGTTTTATGCCCTGATGATAGTATTGCTGATACTAACCATTTTTATTGCGCCCGATATCAAGGGGTCGCACTCGTGGTTACGGTTAGGACCGTTGCAAATTCAGCCGGCCGAGTTTGCCAAGTATGCCACCTTGCTTTGTTTGGCCAAATTTATGAGTACGTACGGCTTTTCGTTGCAAAACAGGCGAAACTTGCTGTTAGCCCTATGTATTGTGTTTTTGCCCGCCGTTATCATTATAGCCCAGTCCGAAACAGGCTCTGCCTTGGTGTTTGTGGCGCTGATGTTGGTGCTTTTTAGAGAGGGAATGAATGGGCTTGTATTGGTATTGGGTGCGCTGTGTGCCCTGTTCTTTATATTGGTGTTACGCTACAACAACTTGCCTTTGGCTCCCGGCGAGCAACCAACGCCGGAGTTGTACGGTTTTATTCTTGCCTTTGTGATAGGCATTCTGGTAAGCATGGTGTTTGTACACCTATACACACGCGATAAAGCTTGCCTACGTGCTATGGCTGGAGTCAATGCCGTGGTTTGGGTAGCAGGCGGTGTGTTGCATTATTTTTACCCTGCCGTGTTATACACCTGGATTGCGGCAGCTTCGTTGGGGGTAACCATGCTTACCTTGGTGGTGTTTATGTTTGTTACCCGCCGAAAAACCTTTGGTGTGGTTACCTTGTTTTTGGTAGGGGTGTTGGCACTTTCTTTGTGTGCCGACTATGCCTTTAACAAAGTGTTGGCACCGCACCAACAAATTCGTATAAAAATAGTACTGGGCTTGGAAGACGACCCACAAGGTGCAGGCTACAACGTTCGCCAGTCGCAAATAGCCATAGGTTCTGGCGGGGTAATGGGAAAAGGTTACCTAAATGGTACGCAAACCAAACTCAATTACGTACCCGAACAAGATACCGACTTTATTTTTTGCACCATAGGCGAAGAACACGGTTTTGTGGGTTCGGTGCTATTTATTGTGGTGTACACCTTCTTTATGATACGCCTTATTTATTTGGCCGAAAGGCAGCGTTCTGCTTTTTCGCGCATCTATGGGTATGGCTTGGTGAGTGTCTTTTTGTTTCACTTTTTTATCAACATAGGAATGGTAACCGGCATTACCCCGGTTATTGGTATTCCGCTTCCATTTATTAGTTACGGTGGTTCGTCGTTGTGGGGTTTTACCATTATGTTGTTTACCTTTATTAGATTGGACGCTAACCGCATGGAAGTTTTACAACATTCATAGTATGATGCAGTACAAATTTATAGCGCTTGACATAGATGGCACATTGGCAAACAGCCAAAAGCAAATTTCTGAAAAAAACAAAGCGGTGTTGGCCGAGGCTGTAAGCAAAGGGGCCAGCATAGCCTTGGTTTCGGGTCGTCCTACTTTTGGCATTGAACCCACGGCCAAAGCATTGGGCATGGATAAAACCGGCGGTTTTATTTTGTCGTTTAACGGGGCTAAAATCATCAATTACGGCACAGGTGAGGTGTTGTACCAAAACGTGCTGAGCAAGCAAGACGTGCAAGCTATTTGCGCCCAGGCGGCAGCGTTGGGCGTACCTGCCATTACCTATAGCAACGAGGCGTTATATTCCACATCAGCTCAAAGTATTTACGTGCAAAAAGAGGCTGCCATAAACCAAATGCCAGTGGTGGAAGTGGCTAATTTGGCAGAAGCCACCACCTTTGATACCCCTAAATGTTTGTTGGTAGATGATCCCGAAAAATTGGTACAGGTAGAGGCTTACATGAAAGAGAAATTTCCCAATTTGAGTATTTACCGTTCTGAGCCTTACTTTTTGGAGATTATGCCACAAGGCATAGACAAAGCTTTTTCGTTAAATATCTTGTTGCAGCGTTACGGACTTACGGCACAAAACCTAATGGCTTGTGGCGATGGTTTTAACGATTTGTCCATGATTCAGTATGCCGGTATGGGTGTAGCCATGCAAAATGCACAGCCGGTGGTAAAAGAGGCAGCCAACTACGTATCGCCCTACACCAACGACGAGGATGCCGTGGCGCTTGCGGTAGAAAAATTTGTGCTTGGTAGGTAGTTTTGCCCAAAAGGTGCTTATTTTTCCCTTTCGGCAACCAATAAGATAAATTGCTCAATAGCCTTGCGCGTGGGCGAATCTTCAAAGTCTTGCAAGTATTGCAAGGCTTTTTGTTTGTAAAGGTTTATTTGTTCCAAGGTGTAATCAATGCCGCCTTTTTCACTTACCAATTGTTGGATGTATGCCACGTCTTTGTTGTCAAAGGCTTGTTTGATGGTGGCCTTTTCGCTTTCCGACGCTTGTTCGTACACGTATAGCAGTGGTAAGGTCATTTTGCCTTCTTGTACATCGTTTCCTACGGGTTTTCCAATGTGTTCTCCTTGTTGGTAGTCAAAAACATCGTCTTTTAGTTGGAAACAAATACCAATGGCAAGACCCATTTGCACCGCTTTTTCTACAAGTTGTTTGGAACTGTGTTGGGCCGATAAAGCACCTAATTGTGCGCAGGTTTTAAATAGCTCGGCTGTTTTGGCCTCAATTACTTTAAAGTAGTATGCTTGGTTGTAAATGGCATTTTTACTGCCCGAAAGTTGTAGCAGCTCGCCGTCCACCAACTTTTTACCCATGTTGGCAATGCCATTGATAATGGTTAATTGTTGGCTTTTTACCGCTTCGGATAATGCGGCAGACAAATAAAAATCGCCCCCTAATACGGCTGCTTTGCTCTGAAAGCTGGCCCATAGCGAGGGTTTACCACGTCTTTGGTCCGATTCGTCCACCACATCGTCGTGAATAAGACTGGCCACGTGGAGTAGTTCTACAGATACGGCTGCGTGTATGGTAGCAGGTGTTATGCCACCGCAAAGCTGTGCGCATAGTAATACCAGCATGGGGCGCATTTGTTTGCCTAACGATTGGTTTACGTGTGTAACCATTTGTTGTAGCAATGCATTGTTGCTTTGCAGTGCTGCCTGATAGGCTTGTTGAAAAGCGTCTATCTGTGTAGCAATGGGGGTACTTATTTGTTGTAGTGCTTGCTTCATTTTATTACAATATGCAAAAGTAGTAAATAATTGATGAAATTTACACTACTTTCCAAAAACGTTCTGGAATTTCGTACACCCATAGTTGGTTTAGCATGCTGGGTCTATTCAATTTGTAGGGTGGTCTAAACCATTTTTGAATAAATTGCGCTTTGCGTATTACCTCATCCCCTTTAAGTGGTTCGCCTTGGCTAATAAGTTGAATGGTACGGGTGCGAAACGCTAAATGTTTTTCCCAACCATGGTTTTTTAAATCGCTGCTCATGCAGCGTTGTTTTAAAAACTCAAAATCAAAGCCCCCAAAATGAAAGGTGTATAAATTGGGGTCAATGTGGTAATTGTGTCCTTTTATGCGGTGAAAACCAGAGCCCCATCTAACGGGTTTGTTAATGATGCAAGGTTTGGTATAATCGGGTGCTATGAGCGCGTAATGCCTTTGGCACAAAAAGCCTTTGCTATAGTCAAAGGTAGGTTCTACCCCCTCTCTTTGGCCCACATCAAACCCTAAGCCACTAACCGATGTTTTAATGTTTATTTGGCTAAGGTATTGGCGCAAATTTAACCCTAAGCGTGGTTCTACTACAATGTATTCGTCTGCGTCGCAACCTATAACAATTTCGTAACCAGCTTCAAAAAGTTGAGCCGCCTTGTCCGACAAAAAGCTTAAACGCTTTCCTTCCATGGTATCCAAATTGCCCGGTATTCTATCGCACAGTTCAATGTGTACTTGGCCTGTTGGGTCTTGCGGAGGGTCTTGGTCTTTTCCGTCCAAGTAAATGTAGATGTTTTCGTAGCCTAACTGTGGACCATAATAATTCATCCAGCGTTCCAAAAAGAAATTGTCGCGTCTGGCGCGTGTTAGCAAGGCTATCTTTTTTAGTGGCTTCATATAGGGTGGTGGTTTGTTAGGGGTTATACACTTTCTTTAAAGCGCTCTGGAATGGTTACTACTAACTTCCAATAATACATGTACGGTCTAAGCCAAGCAAACGGATGCCTAATAAGGGTTTGCAAAAATCGGGCAATGGGTAAATAGGTATCCCCGTCTTTGGCTTTCTTTTGGTTAGCTAAACGAATGGTACGGTAACGTTGTTGCAGGTGTTTGCTCCAACCCATGTTTATTTTTTCTTTGTCTTTGATTCGTTGCATAAACATATCGTTATCAAAAGAACCAAAGTGGAAAAGATACAGGTTTTTGTCTATTTTGTAATTGTGGTTTTTGGTGCGATGAAATCCTGCTCCCCATCTAATGGGGCGTGCTTTTACCACAGGTTTGGTGTATTGCGAGTCTAAAAGCGCATATCTTCTTTGAGAAAGGTAAGGCTTTTGGGGGTCTATGGGTTTTTCTTCCTTTAGGTTGTGACCAACATCCAATCCAAGTCCGGAAACGGAGTTTTTAATGGTAATTTTTGAAAGGTATTCTTTTAGCGAGCAATTGGTTTTGGGATCTACCACTAAGTATTCGTCGGCATCGCCCCCAATTACTAAATCGTATTTTTTTAAAAGTTCTGCCGATTGTTGGTTTAAAAAAGCAATGCGGGTTCTATCGCCAGCTGTCATTTCTTCTTCTTTGTGTTCACAAAGAACAACATGAGCTTTGCCTGCGTTTGCTGGAATCTCTTGGTCTTTGCCATCCAAAAAGATATAGAGGTTTTCTTCGCCCAGTTCCTTGCCGTAGTATGTTATCCATTTATTTAGGTAAAAGGAATCATTTCGGGCCATTGTTATAGCTGCAATTTCTTTCATAATGCAAATATAACTAAATTTTTTATTATTTTTGTACAATATTATTGGGCCACATAAAATGAGTAGCAGTATTAGTATAAAGAAAATAGCGGTCATTACCATGGCACGCAACGACGAAAACTTTCTTAACAAGTGGGTGTCGTATGATGGGAAAGACTTTGGCGAAGAAAACTTGTACATTTTCTTAGATGGAACAGATCAGCAAGTTCCTGCTAAGGCTGGTAAGTCTAACGTAACCAAAGTGCCCAAAATTGGTGGGCAGGTGGTAAAGGCCGAAAAAGGTCGTTTGCTTTTTCTTTCGGAACGTGCTGCAGAATTATTGGAGCGTGGCTACGATGTAGTGGTAGGGTGTGATGCGGACGAGTTTTTGGTAGTAGATCCAAAAGCAGGCGTATCGTTGGCACAATACCTTTCTAGTCTAACGTTTTCTTGTTGCAAAAGTGCGTTGGGTATTGATGTAGGCCAACATTTGGAGCAAGAAGCCGTAATAGATTGGGAAAAACCTTTTCTGCAACAACGCAAATATGCCTATGTTTGCTCGCGTTATACAAAACCCATTATTGTAAATAAGCCTTGTCGTTGGGGAGCGGGCTTTCACCGTGTAAAAGGGCATAACTTTAGCATCGACCCTAACTTATACTTGTTTCATTTTGGCAGCTTTGACATGCAAATGATAGAGAGTAGATACAACGACAAAGACCGCATGGGTGCCGGTTGGGGCAAACACATAGGACGCCGTGCCAAAACCATTTACATGGTAAGTAAAGCCAAAGCTAAGGTGTCCGAAAAATACGTGTTGTTGGCACGTTTGGTGCAAACTTGTTTGCGTCCCATTTACGCCTTAAACAAACCATCCATGGCAGGGTGGAAACTCATCATAGAAATTCCAAAACGCTTTTCCAATATATTATGAGCCATAAGCATGCCTATCTTATCATGGCTCACCAAGAGCTATACGTGCTAAAACAATTGTTGGGTGC
>JAFOWX010000028.1 GCA_017391905.1 Paludibacteraceae bacterium
AAATGAGATTGGTACTACATTTGACTTAGTATGGTTACCACCAGCATCAGCTGCAGAAGGGGGCAACTACGCAAATATGGGATACCACCCATGGAAATGGTCTGATTTATCTTCTTCTTGGGGCAACAGATCTGAATTAACAACACTTATTAACAGCTTACACGCACATGATTGTAAAGTAATCGCAGATATAGTAATCAATCACCGTGCAGGAAATAGTACACAAGGAGATTTTCCAACAGATTATTTTGGTGACTATGGTAATCACCAAATCCCCAACTCATGCGTAACTAAAGATGATGAACATAGCACTGGAGCTGCAACAGACTATGATTACAATTGGAATGTTTCTGGTGATTATTGGGGAGGATACGGCCCAGCACGAGATTTAGCACATAGCAGAAACGAAGTTAGAACTGCCGTAAAAGCATACTTAAAATGGCTTAAAAACGTCATTGGCTTTGACGGTTGGCGCTACGACCTTGTAAAAGGTTACGACCCAAAATACAATGCAGAATACAACACCGACTCGCAAGCTTCTTTCTCTGTAGGAGAATATTACCAATCAAACTACGATGCACTTGCCGGTTGGGTTAATGGCACTAATAAAAAATCTACCGTATTTGACTTCTGTTTCAAACAAGCTATCTACAATTGGGGCGGCGGAACTGATTACAGCAAATTAGTATGGCAAGATGTTCAAAAAATAGACCGTCCTGCAGGCTTAATTCACAGCCCTGAGATGCGTCAGTATGCGGTAACATTTATTGACAACCATGATACAGCAGAACCACACGAAAAGCCTTGGCAATATAATGGCAACATAGAACAAGCTAATGCTATCATGTTAGCAGCACCAGGAATACCTTGCGTATTCTGGAAACACTGGAAAAGCCATAAGGATGCAATCAAAAAAATGATTGCTGCACGTAAATCTGTAGGATTACATAGCAACTCAGACGTAAAAGTGACAAGCAAAAACGGTTATTACGAATCAGTTGGAGAAGGTAAAAATGGTTCTCTAATATGCCGCGTAGGCAGCTGGACAGGAACTCCTGCTGGATATGAAGTAGCATGTAGCGGTAACGGCTGGGCTTACTACACCAAAGGCGGCAAACCTATTCCTGTAGGTCCTGTTGTAACCATGAACCCTGCAGGTGGTTATGTTGGTGCAAATGGCAAAGTAACCTTGACAGCAACCAAAGGTACTATCTATTATACCACCAATGGTACTACTCCATCGGCATCTTCAACCAAATACACTGGTCCTATTACCATCACCACCAACAATACTACCATCAAAGCCATTGCTATTGACGGCACTACCAAATCGAGCGTAGTAAGTGGTACTTTCTTAACCGAAAAACCTGCTGGTTTAACCGTAGAATTCAAAGCTCCTGCAGGTTGGACAACGGTTAACCTATATGCATGGGCTGAAGGCGAACCCGACTTATTAGGAAAATGGCCAGGCAAAGCTATTAGCAAAAGTGGCGATTACTACACTTACACCATTACAGAAACAGATACTCGTCCACTAAACATTATCTTTAACGACGGAACCAACCAAACTGCCGACATTACCAGCGTATCTGCCGATGCTTGCTACGATGGCACCAACCCATCGGGCAAAGATGCTAAAGGATACATTATCCCTGGCAACTGTAGTGGCACACCTATTCCACCTGTACCTCCCGTACCTGGCGATAAAATTACCCTAAAAGTAAAAGCATCAAGCTTACCTTGGGGCAATACATGTTACGTACATGCATGGAACGGAGCAGAAGTTGAAGGCGGAACCAACGTTAATTACACAGGCGCTTGGCCAGGACAAGCCATGACATTAGACAACGACGGCTACTATACATACACCCTACAACAGGACATGGTTTATGCCCTATTTAACGATGGTAAAGCATCTAATGGTCAACAGACAGATGACATTCAGCGTATTACTGCATCAACATGCTACGAAATTTCGAGCGACACACATCCAAACATGATGCAAAAAGAGGTATATACAGCTATTGAAACCGATTGTCCTACCACAGGCATAGATGATATTTACGCAACCAACGTAGCTATCTATCCTAACCCAACTTCTGGCAAAGCTATTATTGCATCAGACAAAGAAGTTAAATACGTTTCTATTAGCAACCTAAGCGGATGGACAGTAGCTGCTTCTACAAGCAACGAAATTGACCTAAGCGGATTAGCTTCTGCTATGTACTTAGTAAACATTGAGTTTAACGACGGTAGCATGGCTGTAAGCAAGGTTATTAAAAAGTAATATTTTAGTAATATAGCAAAAAAGGCAACCGCAGGGTTGCCTTTTTTTATGCCATTTTTTGGTAGTTGGCAATTATTTTTCTAATTTTGCATGTTTCATAGGCAAAAACAAACAACTGCTGTTTTTGCTGTTATCCAAAATAATAATCATTATTCCTCTTTGCGTTAAAGCAAAACTTATTTTTATGGCCGAAGAAGTTGTTGAAAAGAAAAAAAGAGAACGCATTAAACGAACAACCGTTGAGAAAGTTGAATTGCCCAACATGGCATCGCCCGTTAAAGCAGAGGGCATAGATGCCACGGCAGAAAACGCAGAGCAAACCACCAACACACCCAAGGCTACTCGTGGACGTCGCAAAAAAGTAACCACAGAAAGCGTAGAAACCAACACCCCAACGGTTTCTGCAGAAGCGCCAAACACCGCATCGGATTTTGACGACATGGGTGGCGTTGAGATGGAAACCATTGCCAGTAAATTATTAAGACAAGAAAAAGCGGCAAAAGCCGAAAAAATAGAATCCGAAGAAAAAGCGGAAAAAGCAGAAAAGAACGAAAAAACACACGAAAAGCCCTACGAATTTGACGACATTATCCGCGGCAGCGGTGTGTTGGAAATTGTACAAGACGGCTACGGCTTTTTACGTTCGCCCGAATACGACTATTTTCCCTCGCCCGACGATGTGTACGTATCGCAATCGCAAATTAGATTGTTTGGTTTAAAAAACGGCGATACTGTAGATGGTCCTATCAGACCTCCCAAAGAAGGCGAAAAATATTTCCCCTTGGTACGCGTGGAAAAAATAAACGGAAGAGACCCTTCTTTTGTACGTGACCGCGTTCCATTTGAACACCTTACACCACTTTTCCCCGAAGAAAAATTTGACCTTAGCCACGGTAAAAATGCTACCCTATCTACCCGCATTGTAGATTTGTTCAGCCCCATTGGCAAAGGACAACGTGGTTTGATTGTGGCACAACCCAAAACCGGTAAAACCGTTCTTTTAAAAGAATTGGCAAACGCCATTTTGGAAAACCACCCCGAGGTGTATATGATCATCTTACTTATTGATGAACGTCCCGAAGAGGTAACAGACATGGCTCGCAGCGTACGTGCCGAAGTAGTATCATCTACCTTTGACGAACCTGCCGAAAAACACGTAAAAGTAGCCTCTATGGTACACGAAAAAGCCAAACGCATGGTAGAATGTGGCCACGACGTGGTTATTCTATTAGACTCTATTACCCGTTTGGCACGTGCCTACAACACCACGGCTCCTGCATCGGGCAAGGTACTTTCGGGTGGTGTGGATGCCAACGCATTGCACAAACCCAAACGTTTCTTTGGTGCTGCTCGTAACATTGAAAACGGCGGTAGCTTAACCATCATCGCTACAGCCTTAACCGAAACCGGTTCTAAAATGGACGACGTTATCTTTGAAGAATTTAAGGGTACCGGTAACATGGAGTTGCAGTTAGACCGCAAATTGTCTAACCGCCGTATATTCCCAGCCATTGACATCATGGCATCGGGCACACGTCGCGACGACTTGTTATTGGGCGACAGCATCCTAAACCGCATGTGGGTTTTGCGCCGTCATTTATCGGACATGAACTCTGTAGAAGCCATGGAGTTCTTAAAATCGCGTATAGAAGGCACACAATCTAACGAAGAATTTTTAGCCTCTATGAACGGCTAACAACATAAAACAAAAAAATATTCACATTTAATTTCAATACAAATGGCAAAAGAAAAAAAAATTCTAACATGTGATGGAAACCAAGCCGCTGCACATATCTCGTATATGTTCTCTGAAGTGGCTGCCATCTACCCCATTACGCCTTCGTCCACCATGGCCGAATACGTAGACGAATGGGCTGCCGCCGGACGTAAAAACATCTTTGGCGAAACAGTCTTGGTACAAGAAATGCAATCGGAAGCCGGTGCTGCAGGTGCCGTTCACGGTTCGTTGCAAGCAGGCGCGCTAACCTCTACTTACACCGCATCGCAAGGTTTGTTGCTAATGATTCCTAATATGTACAAAATTGCGGGCGAATTATTGCCTTGCGTTTTCCACGTATCAGCTCGTACATTGGCATCGCACGCTTTGTGTATCTTTGGTGACCACCAAGACGTTATGGCATGCCGCCAAACTGGTTTTGCCATGCTTGCAGAAGGTTCTGTGCAAGAAGTAATGGACTTAGCAGGTGTTGCTCACTTGGCTACCATTAAATCGCGCGTTCCTTTCCTTAACTTCTTTGACGGATTCCGTACCTCGCACGAAATCCAAAAAATTGAAGCCCTTGAAAACGAAGATTTGGCTCCACTTATCGACCAACAAGCTTTGGCAGAATTCCGTGCTCGCGCATTGAATCCTAACAAACCTGTTATGCGTGGTATGGCCGAAAACCCCGACCACTTCTTCCAACACCGCGAAAGCAGCAACACCTATTATAACAATGTGCCTGCTATTGTAGAAGAATACATGAACGAAATTAGCAAAATTACCGGTCGCAACTATGGTCTATTTAACTACTATGGTGCCGAAGATGCAGACCGCGTTATTATTGCTATGGGTTCTGTTACCG
>JAFOWX010000029.1 GCA_017391905.1 Paludibacteraceae bacterium
AATGTTCGATCCCACCGGTCTTGTAATAATAAATCGTATTGCTCATCAGAGATACGAGCATTAGGGTTGTTTTCGGCGACCTCCGAAAAACCCTTTTTATGTAGAAATTCGACTACCGTAGCCAAACCCACATTCAAATCTTTTGTAACTTTACTTAATTTTACGGACATATAGCAGTTTTCAATTATTCAAATTCAGCGCGCAAAATCGCTAATACTTCATCAATGGTTTCTTCTTCCAAGTCTGTGGCCTTGATTAAATCGTTGCGATTTACATTCAACACGCTCTTAGCGGTATCGTATCCCAATTGTTTGAAAATATCAATCACCCATTGTTCAATTTCATCGCTAAATTCATCTAAGTAAATATCTTCTTCGTCGCTCGATTCGATATCGCGGAACACTTCAATTTGGTATTCTGTAAGCATCATAGCCAAACGGATATTGTGACCACCTTTACCAATTGCCAACGACACTTCGTCTGGTTTCAAGCTAACTTCTGCTTTTTTGTTTTCTTCGTCAATTTTGATCGAAACAATTTTTGCAGGGCTTAATGCGCGCGAAATAAACAACGAAATATTTGAGGTATAGTTGATAACATCGATGTTTTCGTTGCGCAATTCGCGTACAATACTGTGGATACGAGAACCTTTAACACCCACGCAAGAACCTACTGGGTCAATGCGGTCGTCAAACGATTCTACAGCCACTTTTGCACGTTCGCCAGGGATACGAGCAATTTTCTTAATGGTAATTAAACCTTCTTGAATTTCAGGTACTTCCAATTCAAACAAGCGCTGCAAGAACATAGGAGAAGTACGCGAAACGTAAATTTTTAGGTTGTTGTTTTTGTTGTCAACCTTAACCACCACTGCTTTTACGGTATCGCCTTTGCGGTAAAAGTCAGAAGGGATTTGTTCGGTTTTAGGCAATAATAATTCGTTGCCATTGGCATCGATCAACAACATTTCTTTTTTCCAGATTTGATATACTTCGCCGTATACCACTTGGCCTACCATGTCTTTGTATTTCTCGTACACGCTTTCTTTGTGCAATTCCAAAATTTTAGACGAAAGCGTTTGACGCAAATTTAGTACGGCACGACGTCCAAACGACAAGAAATTGATAGAGTCTGTTACTTCTTCGCCAATTTCACATTCAGGGTCAATGACACGGGCCTCGGTAAAGCCAACTTGTGTATTGGTGTTTTCAACTTCTCCATCGGCAACTACCACACGGTCGCGCCAAATTTCACAGTCACCCTTGTCAGGATTGATTACCACATTGACGTTTTCGTCTGTTCCAAACATTTTGGCAATAACACAGCGGAAGGATTCTTCCAACACGCTAATCATGGTTGACTTGTCAATGTTTTTTAATTCTTTAAACTCGGAGAAAGTCTCGATCATGCTCAAAGACTTTGTTGAATCTTTTGCCATTTTTTGATTAGTTGAATTTAAAATTATATTTTGTATATTTTACTTCGGGATAAGTTAGGACAATTTCCTCTAACACAGGTTGCTTTTGTCCTTTTATTTTTTTTGCCACCTGTATGGTAAAGTTTTCTTGGTTAGCTTGCAAAAGCACGCCTACCATTTTTTTACCTCCGGCTAAAACTTCCACTTCATTGCCTACGTTTTTTTGATACTGACGCAACACTTTAAAAGGAGCGGTTAGCCCTGTAGAGCCTACCTCTAATTCGTAGTCTTCTACATCGCGGTCCAAATTATCTTCTATGTGGCGGCTTATGGCGCAGCAAGTATCTATGTCCACACCCACTTCGCTATCAATTTCTACCACAATAAAATTACCGGGCTGTACGGTCACATCTACCAAAAAGCAATCTTTGCCTTCTAAAAATTCCGTAACCAACTGACTAACAATACTTTTATCTATCATTTATACTGTATAAGAAAACACAAGAGGGGAACAACCGTTCCCCTCAACTCGATGCAAAGATAATCATTAAAATATAATTGCACAAATTTTTCTGGTTAAATTCTTACGGCAATACCGCACGAACACAACAACCCATTTGTCGTTGACTCGCCATTTGGTACACTGATTTACTATTAAAGTCTAACGAATAGGCAGAATGTGATACCCATGGACCTTCTATCAAGCAAGAACTCCAATATGATCCAACTGCCACCCCAATTATAACGAGCGGCATCATCAACCAACTCCAACACGGTTTTATTATCCACTGTTCCCAAACTTGCATCAACGCAATACTTGGTCATATTGGTAAAATTATTCACCCACCATTTATAATCTTTCCAAGCATCACCTTCTTTTGTAAGCACTTCGCCCCATGCAAAAAAACTACCACATTCTTCTGCTTTGTTAGCTCCTACATTGCAAGTTGCCCACTTTACAGACAACCCCAAATCTACATATTCATGGCCATTTGCATTGGCTGGCAACTCTTGGGGAGGAGCCGGTTTTTCTTCTTCTTGAGGACCTTGAGGAGGCGTGGGAGTTTCTTGTTCTGTTTGATTTTCGTTGGCTGGTGGCTGTACATTAGGCGATTCACAAGCAACACAGAACAAACAGGCAAATAAGTAAAAAAGCATTCTTTTCATCGTTCAAAAAAAATGACGTATCAAATAGCGTTAGATAAAATAGAGCGCAAAAGTACGATTTTTTAAATCAATTTCAAATTATTGAGAATACACAAACAACTACTTCATAAAATTTGCTTACTTTTGTATTTATGGACGAATGGATAAGTAGAACGGCTTTATTACTCGGAGAGGATACCTGCAAATTGCTTGCCGACAAGCACGTTATGATTGTGGGCGTTGGTGGCGTTGGAGCATACGCTGCCGAGATGGTAGCACGTGCAGGCGTGGGGACGCTAACGGTGATAGATGCCGATACGGTAAAGGCAAGCAACATAAACCGTCAGTTACTGGCTTTATCAGACACCATAGGACAAGAAAAAGCCACATTGATGCAAGAACGCTTGCTGCGTATATGCCCTACGCTACAAGTACATGCGCTATCGCTTTTTATCGACCCCGATAATATTCCTGCAGTAATGGCACAATACCAACCCGATTTTGTGATTGACGCCATAGACAGCATCGCGCCTAAAATTGCACTCATCACGTATTGCATACAACGAGGTGTGCGCATTATTTCGTCTATGGGCGCTGGTGGCCGAATAGACCCAACAGCCTTACGCTATGCCGATATTTCCCAAACATCGTACTGCAGTTTAGCCCGCACCGTGCGTTCGCGCCTAAAAGCCAACGGCATCTATAAAGGCCTACCCGTGGTATATTCTATTGAGCCAGCCAACAAAGAGGCGGTTATAAAAGTAGATGACGAACGCAACAAATGCACCACCGTAGGTACCATTTCGTACTTACCCGCCCTATTTGGCTGTTACTTAGCCTCTTATTGTATAAAAAAATTGATAGAAACATGATACATACAACAGGAATTACCAAAAACTTTGGATCGCTACAGGTTTTAAAAGGCATTGACTTACACATTGCCAAAGGCGAATTTGTATCTATTATAGGCGCCAGCGGTGCCGGTAAAACCACGTTGTTGCAAATTATTGGTTCGTTAGACAAAGCAGACCAAGGTCAAATTATAATAAACGGCATCAACCTAAATGGTTTATCGGACAAAGAATTGGCGCACTTTAGAAACAAGCACATTGGGTTTGTATTTCAGTTTCATCAACTTTTGCCCGAATTTACCGCATTAGAAAATGTGTGTATCCCAGCCTACATTGCAGGTACAAAAAAAGCCGAGGCTCAGGCGCGCGCCAAAGAATGGCTAAGCAAATTAGGATTGGCAGAAAGAATGCACCACAAACCCAGCCAGCTTTCGGGTGGCGAAAAACAACGCGTGGCAGTAGCCAGGGCCCTTATTAACCAGCCTTCGCTTATTTTGGCAGACGAGCCTTCAGGCAGTTTGGACAGTACCAATAAAAAAGAATTGCACAGCCTACTACGTAAACTGTGCAATGAATATGGTTTAACTATTTTAGTGGTAACGCACGATAAAGAACTAACCGAGGTTTCGGACCGCATTATTGAAATGAAAGACGGTATGATAGTATAATAAAAGCGGTCTAGCGACCGTTTTTTAATTTTGATTTTAAAGGAGGGATTTTTAGGCGTCCCGAAGTCTGAGAAACCGGAGTGTACATGAGGTACTCGAGGATTTCGAAGACGAGGGCAACGACAAAAGCACCCTTTAAATTTGAAATTTATTGGTTGTACATATCTTTAAAGTAGAAGTCCAGTATTTCGGAAACTTGTTCATATGCTTCCTTTGCTGGACTTTTTGGGTTGAACTCAACTGCTTTTAAATAGCAATTCATTGCTTCGCTTAGGTTTTCAAGTTTGCGATATGCATTGCCCATAAGGAAATAAGCCTCATCTGAGCGTGGATTTA
>JAFOWX010000002.1 GCA_017391905.1 Paludibacteraceae bacterium
GCTACCTTAGAGCATAGCATAGATGGTCCTGTAGATAGAATAAAAGTTACGGCAGATGGTTGCGAAGATGAGGTGGAAATAAAGGAAGTAGCCTTTGATATTGAACCTATTGATAGAAAATGTAACGATATTTATTTGCAACCCATAGCAACCTTGGGTGGTGAACCCATTGCCTTTAAATGGCAACGCAGTGCAGATGGTTCTACTTGGGTAGATGTAGCAGCGGATGCAATTGCTGATGCTAACGATGATAATTGCCCAGAGTGCGTTACCATTACCATTGCCGAAAAATCTATGTTCCGTTTGGCCGAAATAGATGCTGCGGGCAACGAAACGGGCTTGTATAGTTTGGTTCACCCATTCCCAGATGAAGATGCAGAAGGTAATCTTCAATACACCTATTATACCGTTAAAACATTAGCCCTAACAGCATCGCCTACCGTTATTAAACCTGGCGACGAAGTAACCCTTACGCTTACTGCGAAAGGGTTTGAAGCTACCACAGATGCTCAATGGTATAAAGATGGTGAGAAAATAGACCCTATTGTAGCGCCTATCACCTTAGACCAATCGGCTACTTTTGAGGTAAAATGGGAAGAATGTTCTGCCACAGCAGACGTTACCGTAATAACACCGCCAACAGTGGCAAACATGAGTCGAAACTGTAACGATGTTACCTTTAAAGTAACCTTAACAACAGGTTACGGCGATTTTTGGTGGGAAACGGCCACTACAGAAAATGGTCCATGGGAAAAACTGGCCAATTCTGCGAATAAAGAAGAAATAGTGCTTCCTATTACAGAAGCTATTTATGTACGTGTAAATAATGATTACGACATTCCAAGTAACGCGGCTATGAGCGGTGATTATTGGACCCTATCATTGGCAACAAATAAGGAAGAAATAAACCGCGATGAAACCGTAACATTAACGGTAACCACCAATATCAATAGTAATAATCAGCCTACCTGGTATCAAAATGATGAGGCTATTACCAATACCGCTAATCCTTATTCACCTACATTGCAAGAGGATGCCACTTTCTATGTTACCTTAGAGGGATGTTCTTCTAACAAAGTAGATGTTACCGTTATTCAACCCGCGTCTGTAGCATTTGTATCTCGTAACTGTAACGACATTACTTTACAAGCAACCGTAGCAGAGGGAGTTGCCTTTACCTGGCAGCAACAAGTAGAAGGTGGTAAATGGGAAAATATGACAGAAACGGGTTCTACCATTACGGTTACCATTACAGAACCCACGCAATTCCGTGTGGTAACTGCTCAAGTAGAAAGCCAACCCACCGATATGCTTTTGCTTTACGGCATTGCATTGTCTATGGATAAACAATCTGTTATTATGGGCGAAGAAGTGACCATTACAGCCACCTCTTCAAATATAGATTCGAGCTATCCTATTGCTTGGTACAAAGACGAACAACCTGTAGATAATGAGGGGGATACCTATACAGATAAACCTTACGTGCCTGCTAAATATACCGCCGTTCAAGCTGGTTGTCCTGCACAAGCCGTGACGTTGCTAGAAGTGCTTTGGCCTACCGTATTTACGCCTATGTTGGCCGATGGATTTAACGACGACTTTATACAAGGTATGGACCCTGCCGTTGCCCTAAAAATTTACGATAGATATGGCAACTTGGTGATAGAAACCACCGATGGTTGGGATGGTAAAGATGCCAAAGGCAATTATGCTATGCCAGGTGTTTACTATTATGTAGCCACCTTATCCAATGGCGATGTACAAAAAGGCAATGTAGAATTATTAAACGAAAAAAAATAACCTAACACCTAAATGCGTATGAAAAAGACAATAACCCTGCTAACAGCTTTGGCTTGTGCTATGGGTAGCATGGCGGCTATTAGCGAAAAATACAATCAAGGATACGATTTAGAGTCGTTGCCCCTTAATACCAATAAAAACGAAACCCATATTTCTCTTTTTGCCAATAACCAATTACTCTTTTTGCAAGACGGTAAAACGGCCTACCTAAGTCCGTTTACTGAGCAACAAGATAGTTTGTTGGCACCCGTAAAAGATAAGGCTTTAAATAACCTTAAAATAAAAGGTAATGTTGCTTTCGATAGTGCCAAATCTAAAATTTATTTTTCGGTGGTAGAATCGGAAGATATGGAGTGGTTGTACGAAGCCACCTTAAAAGACGGTAAATACACCGCTATTAAACGTTTGGAAATAGAAGGTATGGGCAAAGTCCGTGGCAACAATGCCTTTATGGCCAATGCCGGTTGGAGTTATCTTTCACAAATAAAGGGTATCTTGCAAAATCCTGCCCTTGCCAAAAACGGAGCTCGTTTGTATTTTACCAGTGAAACCATAGAAAATGGCCAAGGTGGTAAAGATTTGTGGTACATAGACCAAAAAGCAGACGGCACATGGAGCGCACCTGTTAATGCAGGTAACACCATCAATACTGCTTTTGACGAAGATTATGCGTTTGTAGAAAACGATCAAACACTTTATTTTTCGTCCAATCAAAGCGGTGTTATCAATCTGTATATGGCCGAGAGTGCAGGCAATGCTTGGAATCAAGCAACTGTAATGCCAGAACCATACAACAGTGCCGTTAATGATTACAGCATAGTGGTAACCAATGGTACACCTTATTTGGTGAGCGATCGTAACACCGGCAACGGAGCAGATATTTTTGCCTTTGTAGAACGTCCTTGTCAAATAAGTGTTTCGGAAGTAGTGGTAATTCAAGAATTTACGGGTGGAGCATACGCCATCACCGGTTCGGTTACATTTGCCGATGCACCGGCAACAGGCGTGTTGCAAATCAAAGACGATTCGGGCGTGTCTAAAACATTCGAATTGCCTTTAACCTCGCCCTTCCAATTCCAAATGGATAATTTAGATTGCGAAAGCGATACCGTTACACATACCATAATGGCTTGGTTCTCGGACGGAAAATGCGAATCAAAAGCAACTTACGTGGCACCTGCCCAAATTAAACGCGAGTTTTACTGGGTTGATTTTATGTTTGAATTTGACAAAGCAGAGCTAACCGAACAATCTAAAGCAGACATGAATCGTTTGGTAGTGGAAATGCAAAAATTCCCCGAAGCTAAATTTGAGATAGCCGGTTATGCAGACTCGCGTGGTAGTGATGCCTATAACGACCGTCTATCAGAACGCCGTGCCAAAGCGGTTAAAGATGCGCTTATCGAAAAAGGCTTGAAGGCCGAAAACCTAACCATTATAGGCAAAGGTAAACGTTTCTTGCATGTGCGCGATGCCGAAACAGATGATCAACACGCACAAAACCGTCGTGTAGAAGTACGTATTATTAACACTGAAAATAAATAATCGCCATGAGAAAAGAACTTTTATTAACCACCGTACTTTTGTTCGTGTGCACAGCTCTATTTGCACAGGGCGATTTTAAATTGTCAGAACAAATGTTTTCGCGTATTAACCAAAATCCTGCGGCCATTGGTAATAACGAAAAAATACAAATCTTTACCGCAGGACGCATGCAGTATGTGGGCATGGGCTTGGAACAATCGCCAACATCGGCTATGCTAAACGGTCACTATTTTAATGAAAATCTAAAATCGGGTTTTGGTTTAAGTTTTTCGTACGATGAATTGGGTTTGTACAACCAAACCATCAACGCAAAAATTTGCTATGCCTATAACATAGACTTGTTTGAAGGCGGCTTGCTTTCGTTGGGTTTATCGGCAGGTGTGGTAAACAAAATGTTTGATCCTAACCGCCATGTATGGCGTGATTCCGGCGACCCATTGGACGCAGGCGAAGAAAAAACCAATACCACGGCTTTCGACTTGGACTTTGGTTTTGAATTCTCGTACAAATACCTTTTGGTAGGTGCTTCTATTACCCACTTGCCTGGTATTGCCCAAGATGTGCGCACCACCGCTGCACCTACTCATATCAATGCTTACGTGCGTGGTAACGTGCCTTTGCCTCAAAAATTCAATTTAATTCCTGCCGTGGCATATACCAATATTGGTGCATGTAACACAGGTAAGTTAATTTCGGGCGAAAATGTCCAAAACATTACCTTGGGACAAGAACATTTGGTAGATCTTAGCGTAACTGCCTTGTACGATGGCAAATATTGGTTAGGCGTAGGCTATCGTTTAAATACCGCAGTTAGCTTTATGGCAGGTTTTGAATGGCACTGGTTGCGTGTAGGTTATTGCTACGATTTGAGCGTAGGCCCTGTATGGGATCTAACATCAAGCACACACGAGGTGATGTTGTCGTTTGTGATTCCAACCAAGAAACCCGTAATATGGTAGTTAGCGCGCGTTAAAAGGGCACTTTTGTTGCCATCTAACTGAATGGATGGCAAAAATGCAATGTAAAAAAGTAATCCAAACTTATTTTTTTATAACTTTGCGAGTGATTGTGAAATCACTCGCATTTTTATTTAAATACCTTATTATTATGAAACGAAATGTATGCTTGATAGTTAGTATAGCTACTGTGTTGGTGGCTTGTTCTCAAAAATATTACCCCGAAATGTACCAAAAAGCGGGCGAAGATGCTGCCGTGGTGGTAAAAACGGAAACGGATAGTACGTTGCACGTACCTTCAATAGAAGAAGCAAAAACAGATACCGTTAAGCTACAAGAAGTGGTAGAAGAACTTGTTGATTCCATTGCTGCCAATGCCACCATTCGCGAAACCACCGATACCTATACAAGCGGCGGTGTACAAGTGCAACAACAATACCACGTGGTAGTGGGTAGTTTCCAAAGCGAAGTAAATGCACAAAACTTGCTCATTACCTTGCAAAAACAAGGACACCAGGCAACTGTAGCCGTAAACCAAAACGGATTATTCCGTGTGTTTATGTATTCTACCGATACCGAGGCTGATGTACGCAAGGCTTTGTCAAAAGCACGCGCTACTTACCCCGATGCCTGGATGCTTAAAATTGCAAAATAATGCGTAGGTTTTGCCACATAATAGCATTGTCTTTGGCTGTTGCCTTGCTGGTAGGTTGCCAGGACAGGCTTCGTTTTCATAGCGCAAGCATTGAGCATAACGCAACCCCTGTGCAAATAGAACGTTTTGATCACGATTTTTACACGTTGGACAGTATGCATTTGGCTCATAGATACGGCGATTTCTTGCCCATTTACGTGCATCAAATCATGCAAATTGCACCGGGAAAAATAAACGATTTTAAGGCCGATAGTGCCTTTGCTGCCTTGCGCAAGCAGGTAGATAGCGTATATGCTTCTGCTTCCGAAATCGAAGAAACGTTGGGCGTGGCGTTTGCTTATTACAAACATTATTTTCCTCAAAACGATGTGCCAAGCGTGTCGTTTCACGTGTCGGGTTTTAACCAAAGTGTAGTAACCACATCAGACCGGGTTTCGGCCAGTATTGACAATTATTTGGGTCAGGATTTTCCAACCTATGCACAAGTAGCATACCAATACGAAATGCCTTATATGACCCCACGTCATTTGCCCATTGATGTGCTGTTGGGTTGGATTACATCCGAATACCCCGATTCCAATGGCAGGCTATTGGAGTCTATGCTGTACCACGGAAAAATAATCTACTTGTTGCAAGTCTGTTTCCCTAACGAAGACGTGGCCGAGTTGCTTTGCTACACACCCCAACAATTGGAGTGGTGCAAGCGTTACGAGAAAAACATTTGGGCCATGTTGGTAGAAAAACGTGAATTGTATTCAACAGACTGGCGCGTTATTACCAAATATACACAACCTGCTCCATTCACTAACGGACTATCGCAAGAGCAGTCGCCTGGTAGGATTGGGGTGTTTATAGGTTGGCGCATTGTTTCGGAATACATGCAACGCAACGTACAAGTTACGCTTCGCGAGTTGATGAACGAAACCGATGCTCAAAAAATACTACAACATTCGGGATATAGACCGTAGTCTTGTTTTATCGATAACCGGTGAGTGGACTAATCGACTAATATTCTTGAAACAAATAACTTTTGACTTTTGACTTTTGACAAGATTTATTGTATCTTTGCAAAATATTCTGCTAAGATACAATAAATCTATGATTACTATTGAACAACTAAAAGAGATACAAGAGCGCGAGCAAGCGTTGAGGAGGTATCTTTGACATCGATAGCAAGATAATTCAAATAGAAGAAGAAGAAATTAGAACCCAAGACCCTGGTTTTTGGGACGATAACAAGGCCGCCGAAGCCCAGATGAAAAAGATCAAAGATCTTAAAAAATGGGTAGAGGGCTACGAGGCCATTCATCAAGCTACCGAAGAACTTTCATTAGCCTTTGATTTTTATAAAGAAAGCATTGTAACCGAACAAGAGGTGGATGCTGCGTATGCGCACGTAAGTGGGCTGTTGGAAGCCATAGAAATGCGCAATATGCTTTCGTCCGAAGAAGACAACTTAGGAGCGGTGCTTAAAATAGTTTCGGGTGCCGGCGGTACTGAAAGCCAAGACTGGGCATCCATGCTATTGCGTATGTACCAACGCTACTGCGAAAGGGTAGGTTACAAATGGACGTTGGAAAACTACCAAGAGGGCGACGAAGCCGGTATTAAAACTGCCTCGTTGCGCATTGAGGGCGATATGGCCTACGGTTACCTAAAAAGCGAAAACGGTGTGCACCGTTTGGTGCGTGTTTCTCCCTACAACGCACAAGGCAAGCGCATGACTTCGTTCTCGTCGGTGTTTGTGGTACCCTTGGTAGATGATACCATCGAAGTACACGTTGACCCTGCTTGCTTAACCTGGGAAACCTTCCGTTCGGGGGGTGCCGGAGGTCAGAACGTAAACAAGGTAGAATCCGGTGTGCGTTTGCGTTACCAATACAAAGACCCTTATACAGGCCAAGAAGAAGAAATCCTTATTGAAAATACCGAAACCCGCGACCAGCCCAAAAACAAAGAAAACGCCATGCGTCTTTTGCGTTCGCAACTATACGACCGCGAATTGCAACACCGTTTGGCCGAAAAAGCCAAAATTGAGGCAGGCAAAAAGAAAATTGAATGGGGCTCGCAAATACGTAGCTACGTATTTGACGACCGTCGCGTAAAAGACCACCGTACCAACTACCAAACATCGGATGTGCAAGGTGTAATGGACGGTGATATTGACGAATTTATCAAACAGTATTTAATGACTTTCTCGGACGCTCCGAGTAATACACTATAGTGCTATGAACCAAGAACTAAACGATCAAGAATTATTTCGTCGTCGTAGTTTAGAAACACTACGCGAAATGGGTATCAATCCATACCCTGCAGCCGAATATCCTACTAATGCGTTTGCAACAGAAGTAAAAGAAACATTCCAAGACGATGCGCCACGCCGCGAAGTGGTAATGGCAGGCCGTTTAATGAGCCGTCGTATTATGGGTAAAGCGTCTTTTGCCGAATTAAAAGACTCTACCGGTCGTATTCAATTGTACATTTCGCGCGACGAAATTTGTCCCGACGAAAACAAGGATATGTACAACGTGGTGTTTAAAAAACTATTAGACATTGGCGACTTTATTGGCGTTAAAGGATATGTGTTCCGCACCCAAATGGGCGAAATTTCGGTACACGTTTCGGAAATCACCGTGTTGTCTAAATCGCTTCGTCCCCTTCCTATTGTAAAAGAAAAAGACGGGGTTACTTACGATGCCTTTTCTGATCCAGAAGCCCGTTATCGTCAACGTTACGTTGACTTGGTAGTTAACGAAGGCGTAAAAGATACCTTTATTAAACGTACCAAAATTTTCAATACCATGCGTCAGTTCTTTAACGAACGTGGTTATTTGGAAGTAGATACCCCTGTATTGCAACCTATTCCTGGTGGTGCATCGGCTCGTCCGTTTATTACCCACCACAATGCGTTGGATATTCCTTTGTACTTGCGTATTGCTAACGAATTATACCTAAAACGCCTTATTGTAGGCGGTTTTGAAGGTGTTTATGAGTTTTCGCGCAACTTCCGCAACGAAGGCATGGACCGCACCCATAATCCAGAGTTTACCTGTATGGAAATTTATGTTTCGTACAAAGACTACAACTGGATGATGAACTTTACCGAAGAAATGATTGAGAAAGTTTGTATGGAAGTAAACGGTACTACAGAAGTTCCTGTTGGCGATAAAATTATCAGCTTTAAACGTCCATTCAAACGCATCAGTATGATTGATGCCATCAAAGAACATACCGGCATAGACATTACCGGCATGGACGAAGCTGCTTTGCGCGATGTTTGCAAACAATTAGGCGTAGAAACAGACGAATCGATGGGTAAAGGCAAATTGATTGACGAAATCTTTGGCGAAAAATGCGAAGGTAACTACATTCAACCTACCTTTATTACCGATTATCCCATCGAAATGTCGCCCCTATGTAAACGCCACCGCGAAAATCCTGAGCTTACCGAACGTTTTGAGTTGATGGTAAACGGCAAAGAATTGGCCAACGCTTATTCTGAGTTGAATGACCCCATCGACCAATTGGAACGCTTCCAAGAACAATTGCGCTTAAGCGAAAAAGGCGACGATGAAGCCATGTACATTGATAATGACTTTGTGCGTGCCTTGGAATACGGTATGCCTCCTACATCGGGTATGGGCATTGGTATGGAGCGCTTAATTATGCTTATGACCAACCAAAGCACCATTCAAGAGGTAATGTTATTCCCTCAAATGAAACCCGAAAAACAACAAAAGAGTCAAGAACAATCCGAAGAATAATACCATGTTTTCGTCTTCACCCACTATTTGTATCATGGGCGGGGGTAGCTGGGCAACCGCTATCGCTAAAATAGCCATGCAAGGCGGCAAACGCCTTAATTGGTATATGCGCCGTCCCGAACAAATTGAGCAATTTAAAGAAACGGGTTCTAACCCTTCGTATTTAACCACGGTACAATTTGATGTTAAGAAAATAAAGTTTTACTCTAACATCAACATGGCCATTAAAAACTCCGATATTTTGGTGTTTGCCATGCCATCGCCCTTTTTAAAAGGACACTTGGCTAAAATTACAGTGCCGTTGGCCGGTAAAAAAGTCATTTCGGCTATTAAAGGGATTGTACCCGACGAAAATATGATTGTTACCGACTACTTTACCAAGTACTACAACGTGGACCCACAAGACATAGCTGTGATTGCAGGACCTTGTCACGCCGAAGAAGTAGCGTTGGAACGTTTGTCGTATTTGACAGTAGGTTCTAAAAACTTGGAGTTTGCCCAATATTTTGCAGACCGCATTGCCAACCCCATGCTAAAAACCTCTATTTCTACCGACGTGCGCGGCATTGAGTACGGTTCTGTGCTTAAAAACGTGTACGCCATAGCATCGGGTATTTGCCACGGCTTAAAATACGGCGATAACTTCCAAGCCATTTTGGTATCTAACAGTATCCGCGAAATGGCACGCTTTGTAGAAGCGGCAGCAAGCGACGATACCCGCAATATCCAAGATGCAGCCTACTTGGGCGACTTGTTGGTAACAGCATACTCCAAATTTAGCCGAAACCGCATGTTTGGTACCATGATAGGCAAGGGCTATTCGGTAAAATCGTCTCAATTAGAAATGGAAATGATAGCAGAAGGTTATTACGGAACCAAATGCATCAAAGAAATAAACGAACAATTTAAGGTAGATATGCCTATTTTAGAGGCTTGTTACAATATATTGTACGAAAGAATTTCGCCCAACATAGAAATTAAATTTTTAACCGAAAAAATTAGATAATCTAAAATATAAACAATTATGCAAGACATTAAATTATCCATCGAAAACTGTTTAGGTTTTGTATCGGAAGATGCAGTAAAAGCATTTGAAGGTAAGGTAAAAAGCAGCGCTGAAACTTTAGAAGCTGGTACTGGTTTGGGCAACGACTTTTTGGGTTGGTTGCACTTGCCATCGTCTATTACTCCAGCGTTTTTGGACGATATTCAAGAAACTGCTAACTATTTGCGTGCTAACTGCGAAGTGGTGGTTGTAGCAGGTATTGGCGGTAGCTACTTGGGTGCTAAAGCCGTTATCGACTCACTTTCTAATAGCTTTGAATGGTTGCAACCCAACAAACCTGTTATGGTTTATGCCGGTAACAACATTGGCGAAGACTATTTGGCAGAACTTTGCGAATACTTGAAAGGCAAAAAATTTGGTATCATCAACATTTCTAAATCGGGTACTACTACCGAAACTGCTTTGGCGTTCCGTTTGCTAAAAACCCAATTGGAAGAACAAGCTGGTAAAGAAGCTGCTCAAAAACTAATTGTGGCTGTTACCGATAAAGCGAAAGGTGCTTTGCGTACCTTGGCTACCCAAGAAGGTTACAAAACCTATGTAATTCCTGACAACGTAGGTGGTCGTTTCTCGGTGCTTACCCCTGTAGGTTTGTTGCCTATTGCTGTTGCAGGTTTAGACGTACGTCAATTAGTAGCCGGTGCTCAACGCATGGAACAAGTTTGCGGTGTTGACACCCCATTTATGGAAAACCCTGCAGCTGTTTACGCTGCAACCCGTAACGCTTTGTACCAAAACGGCAAAAAAATTGAAATCTTAGTAAACTACCAACCTAAATTGCACTTCTTTGCCGAATGGTGGAAACAACTTTACGGCGAAAGCGAAGGCAAAGACGGTAAAGGTATCTTCAATGCTGCAGTAGATTTTACTACAGACCTACACTCTATGGGTCAATGGATTCAAGAAGGCGAACGTACCATTTTTGAAACCGTTATCTCTATCAATACTCCTAACAAAACCTTGGTTATTCCTTCGGACGAAGCTAACCTTGACGGCCTAAACTTCTTGGCAGGCAAACGCGTTGACGAAGTAAACAAAATGGCCGAATTGGGTACCATGTTGGCACACGTTGACGGTGGTGTACCTAATATGAAAATTGAAGTACCTGAGCTAAATGCTTACTACATTGGTCAGCTTATTTACTTCTTTGAAAAAGCATGCGGTATCAGTGGTTACTTGTTGGAAGTAAATCCATTTAACCAACCCGGTGTAGAAGCCTACAAAAAGAACATGTTTGCTTTGTTGGAAAAACCCGGTTACGAAAAAGAAACTGAGGCTATCAAAGCACGCTTGAAATAATGTAACTAAGCGAATAGCATAAAAAAACTGGTTACCTAAAAAGTAACCAGTTTTTTGTTTTTGGATGGGATATGTGTTGATGCTTAGTCGTTTGGATACATGGCATCAATTTCTTTGGCAAACAACTCGTTTACTACCTTACGTTTAATTTTTAGGGTGTTGGTAAGGTGACCTTGTTCCATGGTAAATGGTTTTTCTAACAAGGTAAAACGTTTAATTTGTTCGTAGCGAGCCAAGCCCTCGTTCTTTTGTGCAATAACGTTCTCAAACGCTGCAATAACATCTGGATTTTTAATAAGCTCGGCGCGAGAAGCCCATGTAATGCCGTGGTTTTTAGCCCAGGGTTCCAATGCCGTATAATCGGGCACAATCAACATAGAAACGTATTTACGTTCGTTACCAATGGCAACCGCTTGCTCTACCAATGCATCGTCGCTTACTAAGCTTTCTAACAATTGAGGTGCAATGTATTTACCACCAGCTGTTTTAAACAAGTCTTTAATACGGTCTGTAATGTAAAGGTTGTTGTCCATGTCCAAGTAACCAGCATCGCCTGTTCTAAAGAAACCGTCTTCTGTAAAGGCTTCTTGGTTAGCATCTGGTCGATTGTAGTAGCCAGAGGTAATGGTTTTACCTTTTAGTAGGATTTCGCCTTCGCTCGAAATTTTTACTTGCAAATCGGGAATAATTTTACCTACAGAACCAATGATGTAATTACGCATGTGAGCATCGTAGCAGCACACCGTAGCGCACGATTCGGTTAGCCCGTAGCCGTAGCAAACCTTAATATCCAAGGCGTGCAAAAACTCGTTAATTTCGTCCGAAAGACGAGCTCCTGCCACAGGGAATAAACGTCCGTTGTCAATACCAGCAACCTTTTTAACCTTGTTAAACAAGGGTTTAGCAATAAATTTATAAGGAATGCCAATGCTTAGGGGCGAATGTTTGCCATAACGTTTGTAATCCAAATTACGTTTGTAGCCCAATTTAATGGAGTAACGGAATAATTTTTGCACAAACGATGGACTCGATTCTATTTTAGCTTGAACAGCGGCATATACTTTTTCCCAGTAACGAGGAACGGCGCACATAACCGTAGGACGTACCTCGGGCATAATGGTTGCAATACCTGCCGTATCGCGGTTTACATAAACGGCAATGCCTTTTTGTAAGCAGAAATAGGTCCAAGCGCGTTCAAATACGTGGGTTAGTGGCAAGAAACACATAGAGGTGTCTTTGTCGTTTAATAAACTCAATATGTCATTGTGTGTACGCATAATTTCAGCGTAGTTGTACAAATGCAACATAACGCCTTTGGGTTGTCCGGTTGTTCCCGATGTGTACAAAATATTTACCAAATCATTTTCAGAGCATAGTTTTCTACGTTCTGCAATTTGTTCGGTATTGGGGTGCATTTCGCCCAAAGCCATAAAGTCTTTCCAGCTAATGCCACCTTTTACACCACGTAGATCTACCGCAGGGGTCATGGCTACAACGGTGTGTAGGGTTTTTGAGGTTTTTAAAACCTCGCAAGCAATGTCGTACTGATATTGCTCACCGGCGTAAATAATACCAATCTCAGAGTCGTTTACAATAAACTCAATCTGAGCGGCTGTAGAGGTAGCGTACATGGGTACCGAGATGGCATGTACTGCGTAGTTAGCAAAATCGGCCACAATTGCCTCGGGAATGTTGGGCGAAAAGATACCCACTTTTTCATCCGATTTTACTTTCTTTTCAATAAGTGCTCCCGCCAAAGTCTCTGCCCTGCTATACAACTCGTTCCATGAAATGGGGAACCACTTTTTGCTTAGCGCATCCCTGTAAAACAACGCCGCACGCTTTCCATACTTCTTTGCCTGTTCGCTAAGCAAGGTTGATAACTGAAATTTTTTTTGCATATAAAATATTAATTAGAGGATATGTCCGCCTTTTGGGTGGATATATCGGGTTTAGCTTCGTTGAGTTTTGCTTTAAACTCTTTGCGCTTAATTTGGTGTAGGGCAGCTTTACAGGCTTTTTGCTCCGCTTCTTTTTTGTTTCGTCCCTTGCCTGTGCCCACCAAAAATGTTTCTACATACACATTGGCCGTAAAATGCGAAAGGCA
>JAFOWX010000030.1 GCA_017391905.1 Paludibacteraceae bacterium
AACGTCATGTAAGAGAATTAAAAGTTTACAAAGATAACGTCTTAACATCTACTACGAGTAGCATTGATTTTGAGGCATATTATAATCAACCTATTTCCAAAACATTTGAGATTACCTATGCCAATGCAGCTCCTATTTCGTATGAGATTGCTTATTCTAATGCAAAAGGAACAGTACTAACTGAGGACTTAGGGTTTTACCAAGTAAATTTAGACCCAACTGCTGCTTGTTCTGAAGGGAAACAAACTGTAAGCATTACATTTACCCCCAAAGACTGCGTAAAAGACTATAGTGCCACACTTACCTTATTTAATGGTCAATACTTAACGATTACCCTAAATGGCATGCTAAAGAAAAATGATAAGGAAGTAGAACATATCATTTGGAACGGTTCTGCATCTACCGAATGGGACAATCGTGATAACTGGAACAAAACAGATGGGACACCGCTTACCTGTGCAGATATTTTATCGGAAGACCTTACCGTTACTATCCCTGGTGGTTTGGCGCAATACCCTATAATACCAGATGTTTCGTCCGAAGAAAATTTCTATACCAAACGAAACAACGATTGGAACGGCAACCAAGTAAACGCTGGTGACAATGCATCGGCTGAAACTACAATGATTGCTAAAACCATTGTTTTGGAGTATGGTGCAGCACTTGTGGGCGTGGAAAATTTATACAATCCAGAAACTGGCATACGTCGCTACCACGAAGTAGAAAACCGCTTTGATGCTCGTCGTAAAGAATGGTTATTGGTTGGTACCGTGGTTAAACCTTGGGACGAAAGTGGCAATGGCGAGGTTCGCAATATTTTATCTAAAGACTATTATTTGAATGGTCTTCCACATGTATATATGCGCGAAGCGGTTGTTGATGAGAACAACGATGTTACCTGGAAAAAAACATTTTCTGAGTTGGACAAAGAAGTTCCACACAACAAAGCTTTTGCTATCTATATTATCAACGAATATGGTCCAAATTCATGGACTGCCAAAAAATACGACCGAGAACACGGAACCTCGTACGCAGAAACTTTAACAATGCCTAATACTTATACCTATACCGGACATTTCTTTAACGAGAGTTCTGTTATTAAGTACGAAGATTTAACACCTCTAAAACCAGCGATACTATGCAACACGTATCCTGCACCAATTGATGCATACGCATTAAATGAGGACGTTGATGGCACCATTCAGTATTACGATTACACCAGTAAATCATTTAAATCTGCTACAGAAGGAGCGGTGATTATGCCACAAAACGGTTTTGTATTTACGCCCAATCAAGATGCCACCAGCATTACGATTGATGCTAAACACATGAAATCCACCGCTATAAAAAACAGAAGCGTTGCTGTAGAACCTACCCTATGCCGCATCAAAGCAAACAATGCTGCGCGCTCTGTAAGTAGCGAGATTAGCATTCGTTACGACGAATACAAAGAAGAAGGGGCTGATTTTGGCGTAGATGCTCCTAAATTGTTTGCGAAAGAAACAGCATCGCTTCCTGATATTTACGTAATGCGCTACGGCGCTAATTGGGCTGGCATCACCATTTCTGACATGACACAACCTATTCCATTAGGTGTTACAATCAACTCGGCTAATCAAACCTTTACCATTGAAATGACTGCAAATAACATGCCTTATAACATGGTATTGGAAGATAGAACTACTGCTACCCTATACAATTTGTCTAATGGCGAGGTTTGCACGGTAAGTGGTTTGGCTAAAGGCGATTACAAAGGTCGTTTCTACTTGTACGCTCTACCTGTGGAAACTGACGATGATGATGTTACCACAGACATAGATGTAAATGCAGCAGCAAATGGCAATATTGACATCTTTACCCAAGAAAACAGCGTGATTGTTTCGGCCACTAACCAAACAAAATTGCAAAGCATTGTGGTGTCTGATATGATGGGTCGTAGCACTACCTATACGGTTAATGGTCAATATTATGAAATTATGATGCCAGAAAGCAGGGGAATTTACATGATTACGGCTGTAGGCGATGCTGGTATTGTTACTAAAAAAGTAAGAATGTAAGGAATAAGTTTATCATAAAGAAAGAGCGACTAAAATATCTTTTAGTCGCTCTTTTTGTGTGGTTCGGGCACTTTAATATCTTTGGCTGCACCTCGGCATAACCCAAACTTGGCCCTCTATTCGCTTCGCTCATGATTTTGCTCCCGCTCGGCAATGATTAAGCAAGCTTATCATTGCTCTCACTTAGTCGCAAAATTCGACAAGCTCAGGGACCGTTTGGTTTCTGCACTCGGCTTGCACAAAGATTGGACAAGCTCAGTGACCGAAAATCATTTTAGATTATTCCCAAAGTTTATTAGGATACACCCCTTTAGCAATCAACGCATTTAATTGCAAAAGCACGTTGGGCTTATCGTCTGCATAGGTTACGCCAAACCATTTAGAGGTAGTATTCAATACTTTAACCGTTGCTTGACCGTTGTTGATTAGGTAATCAACCATGGTTGGGATGTAAAATTCTGCTTTTAGGCTCTTTTCGTTTTCTTTTAAGAATTCTTTAAAGAACTCGTACGAATACTCAAAATAATCGGGAGTAAAGCCCCACATGTTCATGGAAACAGGTGTTTCGGGGTCAATTACCTTTTCGGTACCGTCATCGTTGTGGTTTACAATGCTTCCGTTAATGGCTTCTATTTTGGTATGTTCTTCTATCGAAACCAAATTGCCAGCCTCGTTGCTTTGGCAAACGCCACGCGATACTGTACCGCTTTCTGACAAGGTGTTTTTAACAGGGAAGCCTACCATGCAGTATTCGCCTTTTTTGCCTGTCATGGCAACTAATTGCTCTGCCAAAACTTGGAACGATTCGTATCCGTAAAAATCGTCGCCATTGATAACGGCAAAGGGTTCTTTTACCACGTCTTTACCCATTAAAATAGCGTGGTTGGTACCCCATGGTTTTACGCGTTCGGGATTTGGGGTAAAGCCTTCTGGCAAAGCGGTAATATCTTGATATACAATTTCTACCGGAATTTTGCTCTCAAATTTTGAAATCACAATTTCTTTAAAATCTTGGGCAAAATCGCGACGAATTACAAATACTACCTTGCCAAATCCGGCACGAATGGCATCGTAAATAGAATAATCAATAATGGTTTCGCCATTTGGACCAAGTCCGTCCATTTGTTTTAGACCTCCGTAGCGGCTACCCATACCGGCAGCCATTACATACAATGTTGGTTTCATGTTGTTTTGTTAATTGTTAATTGTCACAAAGTGACGAGTTACTAATTACTTATTTTATATTTCCTTTTATAAAGTTTAAAATGCGTGTAAACAAGTGTGGTTGCAATAGCGAGGCTGTAAAGCTTTCGTCGCGGTTTGGATATAGTTGCATCTCAAATTGAACGTTGTTGTTTACCAATTCTTCCACCAATTTATTGGTATTTTCTACAGGGTTGTCGCCATCGTTCATGGCGTGTACCAACAATAGTTTCCCTTTTATACTTTTGGCATTACCCACTGCTTGGTTGGTTTTATAACCGGGTGTAACGCCTTCTTTGTTCATGTAGCGAGTTACTTCTACCGGGTTGTAATTTAGCAAATCGGTTACAGGCGAAATAACAATACCTGCTGAGAAAGGCGAATCTGGTTGCATCATGGCTGCAAACACCACGCCACTTGCCAAACGGTTACCCATAATAAATAGGTTTTCACCGTCTGATATACCAGCTTTTACCAACGATTTTGCGGCTGCAATGTAGTCGCGCGCAGGAACCTTAAAGATGTTACCGTAAACAGCTTTGCGGAAATCTTGTCCATAGCCCATAACGCCGTGGGCGGCTACGGTTGCCACCACGTATCCTTGTTCTGCCAATTTATACGAGATATCTTGTTTCCACTGATTTTGCGCATCGGTTACATCAAAAATAACAGGCGCTTGAGTTACACCTGGCTTACGCAAAATCCAACCTGACAATCCGTCAGCAAAAGTGTATGCTTCTTTTTCGATACCAGGATTTATGGTTTCTCTGTATATTTCTCTAATGGGGTTGCCTTTGCCATCGCACACTGCATACACAAAGGGCTGATCTATACTGCTATAGGTTATAACAAAGTACGAAAAATTGCTTGAAAACGAGGCATCGTTTGTACCATTGTGGATAGCAATGGGGGTCTTTTTGCCATCGTTTATGTTAATGGCATATACACCGCGGTTTAACGGACCATTTTCGGACGATTGGTAATAAACCAACTTATTTTTGGCATCGTAGCCGTAAATTTTGGTTACGTCAAAGTTTCCTTTGCCCACCTGGCGTTTTAAAATGCCTGCCTGTGTATAAACGTAGGCGTGTGTAAAGCCGTCTTTGTCGCTCAAAATAGCAAAATTGTCATTTTCGGGAAAGAACAATATGGTAGAAGCTATTTCGGGCGAAATAAAACGACTGTCTGTATAGGTGTACACGCGTTTGGCAATAAGGGTTTCGGCGTTTACCATGGCTACGCTTAGCTGTTTTTGCACATTGTCTAGATACATGACTGCAAACAAGTTATCTTTGTAGCTCCATTGAATTTGGGTAATGTGTACGTCTTCGCCTTGGGGCAGTTCAATGGGTTTATTCCATTTATAATGAACGTGATACATGTACACTTGGCTGTTTTTGGCATACACCAATGTTTTGCTGTCTTTAGACCATGTCATTTGGTGGGTTTGACCAAAGGCTTTGGCAGAGTGCAAGGACAAAACGCCGTTGCGTGTAGTGGCACTGCCATCGGTGGTAACTTGTACTTCTGTATCGTATAACAGCCTTTTAATAAAGATGTTATTATCTCTTTCAAAGGCTACCATACTGCCATCGGGGCTAAAAATTGGCATGTTTTGTGCGCCTTTTAGCGACAATTTGTCACATCGGTTATTGGCAAATTGGTACACATAGTAATCTTTATCGGCTGCACGCAACAACACGCGGGTGTAATCGGGACTGAAACGAAACGCCTCTACGGTAGATAAAGGTACATTTCGCATGGTAGAAAAGGTAATTAAGGTTTCTTCTTTACCTGTTTTATAGTCGCCGCTAAGCAAAACGGTCTTATTATCTGACAAACGAGCATAATTTTTGCCGTCTTGCAACGAAATCAGAACAGGTGCTGCTGCATAGGATAGCATGCACCATGCTATTAACAATAAAAATATGCTTACTTTTTTCATCATGTTCATTTTTAGATTTAGTGACACCAAATTTACAATAATGCACGCTCAAAGCAAAATAAATTGGGCAATTTTATTGAACAATGACATATTTTTGACACTTTGTCAGTTTTAGGCTTTATTTTGGGTTTGGCACGGAATTTGTATATTTAGTTGACGAAAGTTGCGATTAAGCGAGAGCAGAAGCAATGTTTACATTGATTATGCCGACAGTTGCGATTAAGTGAGCGCAGAAGCAAAGTTTACTTTGATTATGCCGAACGTGAGCAACATGAGCGAAGCTAACGTGAGCAACTTCATGAAATGCGAAGCATTGAATAATCGACTAATCAATCTATTCGGGCACTTCGACAAGCTCAGTGACCGAATAGAAACAAAAAGAATATAAACAATTAAAAAATAAAGAATTATGGGAAAAATTATTGGTATTGACTTAGGAACAACTAACTCTTGTGTTGCCGTAATGGAAGGCAACGATCCTATTGTTATTGCAAACAGCGAAGGTAAACGCACCACTCCATCTATCGTAGCATTTATTGATGGTGGCGAACGTAAAGTAGGTGACCCTGCTAAACGTCAAGCTATCACCAACCCTAAAAAAACGATTTTCTCTATTAAACGTTTTATGGGCGAAACCTACGACCAAACCATGAAAGAAACTCAACGTGTACCTTACCAAGTAGATCGTGGCGACAACAATACTCCACGTGTAAACATTGAAGGTAGATTGTACACTCCACAAGAAATTTCGGCCATTATTTTGCAAAAAATGAAAAAAACAGCCGAAGATTATTTGGGTACTGAAGTTACCGAAGCGGTTATCACCGTTCCTGCTTACTTTAGCGATGCTCAACGTCAAGCTACCAAAGAAGCCGGTGAAATTGCAGGCCTTACCGTTAAACGTATTGTAAACGAACCTACTGCTGCTGCTTTGGCATACGGTTTGGACAAAACCCAAAAAGACATGAAAATTGCTGTGTTTGACTTGGGTGGTGGTACTTTTGATATTTCTATCTTGGAATTGGGCGATGGCGTATTTGAAGTAAAATCTACCAACGGTGACACTCACTTGGGTGGTGACGACTTTGACCACGTTATTATTGACTGGTTGGCAGACGAATTTAAAGCAGCAGAAGGTGTTGATTTGCGTCAAGATCCTATGGCACTTCAACGTTTAAAAGAAGCTGCCGAAAAAGCTAAAATTGAACTTTCAAGCTCTACCAGCACCGAAATTAACTTGCCTTACATTGCGCCTGTTAACGGTGTGCCCAAACACTTGCAAATGAACTTGACTCGTGCCAAATTTGAACAATTGGCAGACCGCTTGATTCAAGCTACTGTTGCTCCTTGCCAAAAAGCACTTTCTGATGCTGGTTTGAGCAAATCTGATATCGACGAAGTTATTTTGGTAGGTGGTTCGTCTCGTATCCCTGCTATCCAAGCTAAAGTAGAAGAAATCTTTGGCAAAGCTCCTTCTAAAGGTGTAAACCCTGACGAAGTGGTTGCTGTAGGTGCTGCTATTCAAGGTGGTGTATTAACCGGCGAAGTAAAAGACGTGTTGTTGCTTGACGTTACTCCTCTATCGTTGGGTATTGAAACCATGGGCGGTGTAATGACCAAACTAATTGATGCAAACACCACCATTCCTACTCGCAAATCGGAAGTGTTCTCTACCGCAAGCGACAACCAACCTTCGGTACAAATTAACGTACTACAAGGCGAACGTCCTATGGCACGCGACAACAAACAAATTGGTATGTTCCACTT
>JAFOWX010000031.1 GCA_017391905.1 Paludibacteraceae bacterium
TGTCTTTTTAACGAAACGCAAATATACAAAATAATTGGCATTTACAGAAAAAAATTGTACATTTGTTGAATCAAACTATTGGTGATTTGGTGAATCGTTTAATCGTTGCTGCGCTCGCCTTGGCATAACCCATGTAAACATGGTTTTTGCATTCACCTTGCGCTGACTTTCGAATAACCAAATCACCAAATAACCGAATTACCAAATCACCGATTATGAAATATTCCGAATCTGAACTAATCATCAACGGCGATGGAAGCGTATTCCATTTGCATTTGTTGCCAGAGCAAATAGCTGATAAGGTTATTTTAGTGGGCGATCAAAACCGTGTGGACAAAGTGGCTGCCTTTTTTGACAGCATAGAGTGCACCGTGCAAAATCGTGAGTTTAGAACCGTTACAGGTTGGTACAAAAACAAGCGTATTTCGGTGGTTTCTACCGGCATTGGAACAGACAATATCGACATTGTTTTAACCGAGTTAGACGCCTTGGTAAATATTGATTTGCAGAATCGCGAAGATAAAGAATATAAAACAAAATTATCCATTGTTCGCATAGGAACATCAGGCGGATTGCAACCTTTTACGCCCGAAGGCACTTTTGTGGTGTCTGAGTACGGAATTGGTTTTGACGGATTGCTTAATTATTACGCCGGACGAGACGCCGTTTGCAACCTGAATTTTGAACAAGCCTTTGTGTTGCAAACAGGGTACGATGCACGCTTTGCCGCGCCATATTGCATAGCCACTTCGGAGCGTTTAACCCGTCAAATTGCCGGCAATGACATGGTGTTAGGTACTACCATTTCTGCTCCCGGATTTTATGGCCCGCAAGGTAGGGCTATTCGTGTTCCGCTACACGATGCATCGTTAAACAATAAGATTATGCAGTTTGAATACGAGGGGCATCGCATCACCAATTTTGAGATGGAAGGCTCTGCCATAGCCGGGCTTTCGGCACTAATGGGGCACGAAGCCACCACCGTTTGTTTAATCATAGCCAACCGCTTGGGCAAACGCTTTATTGGCAGTTACGACCAGAAAATGAAGGAACTGATTAAAATGGTATTAGATAGGATATAAGTCGACTCTCGCCTCACCGAATCACCAAATAACCAAATAACCAACATATATGAACGTTATTGATTTAATAGGAAAGACACCTTTGTTAAAGGTAAGTGAAGATTTAAACATTTTTGGAAAAGCAGAGTTTTTAAACCCTGGCGGTAGTATCAAAGACCGTGTAGCCAAAAACATGATAGAACAAGCCGAAAAAGAAGGCAGACTACGCCCAGGTATGACCATTATTGAACCCACTTCGGGCAATACCGGCATTGGCTTGGCCTTGGTTGGCGTGCGCAAAGGCTACAAAGTAATTATTGTTATGCCCGAAAACATGAGCGAAGAGCGCAAACGCATTATTCGTTGCTTGGGCGCAGGCTTGGAACTTACCCCAAAAGAATTGAGCTTGGATGGGGCGGTAAAAAAAGCCGAAAGCATCGCTGCCGAATTGGGCGAAAATGCCTTTATCCCCCAACAATTTGTAAACCCCAATAACCCTGCCATTCATTACCAAACCACAGCCGTAGAATTGTGGGAACAAATGGAAGGTAAAATAGATATTTTTGTTTCTGGCTTGGGCAGTGGCGGTACGCTACAAGGCATTGGCCAGTTTTTAAAAGAAAAAAATCCCAACATAAAAGTGGTAGCCGTAGAACCTAAAGACGTGTCGGCTTTGTTGGGTCACGAACCCGGTTTGCACCAAATTCAAGGCATTGGCGATGGCTTTATTCCAGAAGTGTTGGACACCGCCCTTATAGACGAGGTAGTGGAAGTATCGGATGCAGATGCCATATACACCACCCGCAAAATGGCAGAGGTATATGGTTTGCTATGCGGCACATCGTCTGGTGCTAACGTATGGGCAGCCATTCAAATGGCTAACAAATACGGCAAAGACAAACGCGTTGCCACCGTTTTGGCCGACCGCATAGAACGTTATTTTAGTACCAATTTGTTGTAAAATGACGATTATTCAATGCTTTGCATTTCATGAAGTTGCTCACGCTCGGCATAATCAATGCTGGGCACTTCGACAGGCTCAGTGACCGCATTGTTTCTGCTCTCGCTTAATCGCAACTTTAGTCGAATCACCGAATCACCGAATCACCGCATCACCGAATTTACTTCTTCCACGTTTGGCTAAAGCTATAGCTTACACGAAGTACGCCCCTGATGTTATCTGCACGGTAATCGGGGGCTATATTTTTGCCTTCCCAATGTCCGTAAGCCGCGTTGGTGTACTCACATTCTAACCCAATACCCAATCCTTTGTAGTTAAACTCTACCGATGCGGCAGTTTTGATAATATCGCTTATGTTGCTTGCACCGGTGCCTATAAACGAGCTGCAAGTTTGGCTGCTTCCCAACGTTTTTAAGTACCCGGCAAACACGTTTACTTTCCATTTTTTACCATAGCTGGCACAAGCGTAGGTAGCCAATTGGTTAATGTTGGCGTAGGTGGCAGTAAGGTTTTGGGCATCTTCCTCTACCAATCCGTATCCGCCCAAAATAATAAGGTGCGATAGGTTTTGTCCACCCATTATTCGGGCGTTAAATTGCCAAAGGTCTTTTAGGTATTCGGTATAAACCGTTCCCGAAAAACTATGCAAAGGCATGTTTTGTGTGGTAGAACCCTTGTCTGTGGTAAAGGTGTGGGCAATGCTCATGTAGCGGTATTCGCCCATAAGGCCGTATTTCCAATGATTGGTAGTGCCTGTAACGCCCAAAACAGCTTCGGGACGTATGTATTTAACGCCCTCGGTAACAAAGGCAGCGGTAAGTTTAAAACCGGGTGTGGCTTGCCATTCGTACCTTATTTGGGGCGAACGGTTAATGATGCCTGTGGGTGTGCCGCCGTTAAGCGTAAGCACGTTTGGAAAAATACCGTCGTAGTAGGGGTGCCATGTTTGACCCACCAAAACAGTGTGGTTGTTATAGCTAACAGTAGCGTATGCGTGGCGCAAACGGATAATGTCTATGTAGGTTGCAGTACCGCAAAAGTCGCCCTCTATGTGCGCACCTAAGGCTAATTTGTCTTGTGTGTATTGGTATTTTACTCCTATGCGCGATGTAATGGCTAAAAAGGCGGCGTTTACGTTGGCGTTTTTGTCAAAACCGTAATCGTCTAACTCTATGGGTTTGGGGTAAAGGCAAATAAGACCACCTTTTGCTTCGTAGTTTTCGCGGCTGTTTACATACATTTCGCTACGTGCAAATCCGTACAATGTAATGGCGTGTTTTTCTTTTTTGGTGGCAGTACTGTCTGCTGTTTGTGCCAACATGGATACGGCAAAAGTAGCCAATAGGATACTTAGAATGGTTTTTTTCATGGTTTTATACCGCTATTTTTTTAGTGGCGCAAAAGTAATAAAAATATTTTTGCTACATTTGCAATTCTTAATAATTATTTACTATGAACAATAAACTTAAAACGCCACCTATTTTTGTGCCTGTACTGGTTATTTTGTTTTTGGTAACGTTGCTTGCCTTTACCATTAAAACATTTGGGGCAGACTCGTTGGCAGGTGGTAGTCAAATTTCGTTGCTCATTACTTCTGGGCTTTGTATTTTACTTGGGCTTTTATGTTATGGCCGAAAATGGGAAGACTTTGAA
>JAFOWX010000032.1 GCA_017391905.1 Paludibacteraceae bacterium
GAAGTGTATGGTAATATTGACCAATTGCCCGTACAGATAAATGAGGGTGAAATTTCTTATACAGAAGAGTTCTCGTTTGATGGGCTACCCGACGATGCAAACGAACGTGTAGATAGTATCTTAATGGGAGAATGTTATGCCGATTTGCAAGTGCATACCTACCACCTTATTCCCATTGAAAATTCGTATATAGAAATTCATTTTCATGAAGATGAGATAGAATTAAATCCCGAATTATACCCCGAAAACAAAGTATATTTCCCACTGCAAGCAGAAGAAGATGATACATACTTTAGTTCCCAAATTGATTTAACAGGGGCAAAATTACGCTTTATTAAAAAGGACGAAGCGGGTAACTTCTTGTTCCATGCCGATATAAGGGGGCATATTGTGTCGTCTGTTCCTTTCGATTCGGGTACAGAAATTGATTTGGAAGTAAAAATGGATCACATGCGTCCGCATCTTACCTATTTGAACATAGGTACAGAACGTGATATTTACGAAAACGAGCTAACCATCGATTTTGATTATACCAAAGATTTTCAACAAGACAATGCCTTTTTCCCATTCTACGATCCACAAATAGCCATGACTTGCCTAAATAATATTGGCATTCCTGTGCGCTATTACATTGATTATGTTGAAGCTATGGATACGCGTACGGGCGAAAAAGTGCGTGCCGATTTTGGGGGCGAAAATCCAGATACCATGTCTATTGTGGTAAATACCCCCTCGTTTGCTGAGATAGAACACTTAACCGACCAAGAATTGTTATCGTACGATGTGTCACAATTGGTAAAAACCAGTGAACTAACCTTTAATAGAGAGTTTGGTCATACCGATAGATTGTTTAAAATTAACCCCAATAAGCTAACGTATCACTACCGTATTCGTTCGGTAGATAATAATCGCAATAATGTACATTTCTTTTTCTACGATAGCGATATGTGGCTAACCGAAGAGGCTACCATGCAGTTGCGCTTTGAGGGTGACGCGCAAAATCCCGATAAGAATTTCTTTTTGAGTAGAACCGATTCGGTTCCTTTCTTGGACGAACCCGTGGATATGGGTAGTGTTAGTTTTGACGAACGTACGCACGTAGCCTTAAAACTTTCGTACAAAAACTTTTTACCTGTAGGGGTTCAAGGACATATTGCTTATTTGGATGCAAATGGTAATCGTATTTTAACCGATGCCGAACAATCGTTTAAAATTGTAGCGGGTAAGGTGGATAGCGAGGGTTATGTAGTAGAAAGTACAGACCAAAGCGAAGCCATTAGCATTGCGTTTGAATATGGCGAGGTTAAAACCTTGTTGAGCGAGGTAAAAACCTTGTTATTTAGCTACAAAATGGCTAACGATGAGCTAAAAACCATTACCTTGCGCACCAACGACTGGTTGGAGCTAAAAGCCAATTTGTATTTTGATGGAGCTGTAGTGTTGGATTTTAATAATATGGAGGAAAATGATTATGAAATGTATTAAAAGTATAGTAGCATTGTTGGTGTGTTTGTGGAGTGCTTCAGTATGGGCAAGCCCCAATGCACTATATTTTATGGATATATTGCCCTATAAGGCTTATCAAAATCCAGCGTTTAGACCTTTAAGTAATTCGTATGTAGAACTACCTGGTTTATCTACTATTTCTGTTTCTACAGGGCTTGGTGGTTTGTCGCTAAACGATGTAATCTATGTGAAAGATGGTCAATTGGTTACCTTCTTGCATCCCGAATATGGTAACAAGAACGCCTTGTTTAATAAATTAAAGCCAGTAAATAGCATGGACCTTACTACCGATATTAGTTTATTGGGTTTTGGTTTTAAGGTAAAAGAAAAGGGCTATTTTACGTTTAATGCATCGGCTCGCGTGGATGTATTGGCAAATTATCCCAAAGACTTGGTTGCGTTGGCTTTTTATGGAACACCAGATTTTGACGGTATAAATCGCTATGATTTAGGTTCTATTTACGCCAATGTGCGTGCGTATCTTGATGTTTCGGGTGGGTATTCGCACCGTATCAATGAGAAATGGTCTGTGGGTGGACGCTTGCATGTGTTATTAGGTGTTGGTGCTGCGCAGCTTCAGTTTGATGAGTTGTGCTTAGAAGCGTCAAAGGATGCTTGGAATTTGCAAGGAAAAGGAAAGGCAAATATTTCTTTCCCAGGTTTAACGATGAAAAATAATCCAGACGGAAGCATTGCTTTTGAAATGGCCCAAGGAAAGGATATTTTATCGGCTTACAGACCCAGCATGGGGGCTGCTATAGATTTAGGTGTGGAATATAAACCTATTCCAGAGCTAAGTGTAAGTTTGGCGTTGAAGGATATTGGTTTTATGTATTGGAATAACTTAAATACGGCGGTGGCTCAGGTGGATGGAAGCTATACGGGTATGTATTTTGAACCAGGTGCTCAAATCAATGTTGTAGATTCGTTAGCGTCTGTAATAGCTGGCTCTTTTGTGGCTGATAATGCTAAAAAGGGCTATGTGCAAGAAATGACGGGTAAGTTGTATGTGGGTGCGGAGTATAGCTTCTTGCGCAATATGATGAGTGTGGGTGTATTGTCGCGTACCGAATTTATGAGCCATTATATTTCGGAAGAAATTAGCTTAAATTACAAGTTGCGTCCTTGCCATTGGTTTGGTATTTCGGCTGGCTACTCGTTCTTTTCGGGCGGTTGGAGCACCATTGGTTTTGCCATGGATTTAAAATTGCCTCCATTTAACTTCTATGTAGCAACAGATTATACGCCTTTGTATTATTCAAAACAAGGTATTCCTTACAAATCGCAAGGCTTTAATGTGCAAACTGGTATTGTGTTAACCTTTAAAACCAAGGCCAATGCAAAACGCTTGATGAGTAAGGTGGAAATCCCTGTAGATAGCACCAAGATGGCAAACGATACAATCGCAGCTATGGAGGCGTTGGCGATTCCTTCCGATACTTTGATGGTGTTGGATTCTATCCCGGCTGCAGTGGTAGATTCTGCTGTGGTGGTTGCAGATAGCCTTGCTATGGCAATTGATTCTATTTCGCAAGCAGCGCTTACAGAATTGCCCCAAATAGCCCCGGTAGAAGAAACTACGCAAGCTGTAGTTGATTCTGCCCAAAGCATACAAGAACAATGGGAAGCGTTGGTGGCCGAAACCGGTCAAGACGTATCTTACTCTACCCAAGTGGTAACGGAAACCGTTACTACCAAACAGGTAGATGCCGGTGAATTAAGCGGCACCGATGTGGTAAAAATGAAAGACGGTAAGAAAGAAGAATAAACAATTGTTATGAGGCAATAAAAAAGTCGAATCCACGGATTCGACTTTTTTTATGAGGTGCTGCTTTGTTATTCGGCAGCAGGAGCTTCTGGTTTTGGAGCGCGAGGTGGACGAGGAGTCAACACTTTGTGTGACAATTTGAATTTACCGGTTTTTTTGTCGATGTCCATCAACTTAACGGTAATCATATCGTTTTCTTTCAAACCTGCGGTTTCCATGGTTTCGATGCGTTCCCAGCTAATTTCCGAGATGTGCAACAAACCTTCTTTGCCAGGCATAAACTCAACAAATGCACCGTAAGGCATGATTGATTTTACTTTGGCTTCGTAGGTTTCGCCTACTTCTGGAACAGCTACAATGGCTTTGATTTTGCCTACAGCGCAGTCAATAGCGGCTTTGTTAGAAGCTGCAATTTCTACTACGCCCCAATCTTCGGTTTCTTCGATAGAAATGGTAGCGCCGCTTTCGGCTTGCATAGCTTGGATAATTTTACCACCAGGGCCAATGATTGCACCAATCATGTCTTTAGGAACATTCATGGTAACAATGCGTGGAGCGTGTGGTTTCAAGTCTTCGCGAGGTTCGGCAATGGTTTCTTTGATTTTGCCCAAAATGTGCATACGGCCATCGCGTGCTTGCGCCAAGGCTCTTTCCAAAATTTCGTACGATAAACCATCAACTTTAATGTCCATTTGGGTAGCGGTAATACCTTTTTCGGTACCGGTTACTTTAAAGTCCATATCGCCCAAGTGGTCTTCGTCGCCCAAAATATCAGAAAGGATAGCGTAGTTAGTACCTTTGTTTTCAGAAATCAAGCCCATGGCAATACCTGAAACAGGACGTTTAATGGCTACACCTGCGTCCATCAATGCCAATGTACCTGCGCAAACAGATGCCATAGACGATGAGCCGTTTGATTCCATGATGTCAGAAACCACGCGGATAGCGTAAGGATAGTTTTCTGGAATCATGCCTTTTAGTGCGCGGCAAGCCAAGTTACCGTGACCAATTTCTCTACGACCTACACCGCGTTGTGGACGAGCTTCGCCGGTAGAGAATGGAGGGAAGTTATAGTGTAACAAGAAACGTTCTTTGCCTTGGATAAGGGCTTCGTCAATTAGTTTTTCGTCTTGTTTGGTACCCAAGGTTACGGTACACAACGATTGGGTTTCGCCACGGGTAAAGATAGAAGAACCGTGAGGACCGGGTAGGTAACCTACTTCCGACCATATAGGACGAATTTCGGTGGTTTTACGACCGTCCAAGCGGATGCCTTCGTCTAAGATAGCGCGACGCATGGCTTCTTTTTCTACATCGTGGTAGTAACGGTCGATAAGCGCAGCTTTTTCTTCCAATTCTTCTTCGCTAAAGGTGGCTTTGTATGCTTCGCAAACAGCTTTAAAGTTAGCGCTGCGGCTGTGTTTGTCGGTGTTGCAAGATTTTGCCAACTCGTAGGTTTGAGCGTATGTTTTTTCGCGAACGTCTTTGCGCAAGTCTTCGTCGTTTACTTCGTGGCAGTATTCGCGTTTAACGGTTTTGCCGGCAGCTTCCATCAATTCCAATTGAGCTTGGCATTGAGGAATAATGGCTTCGTGAGCGGTGCGGATAGCGTCCAAAAGGTCTTTTTCGCTTACTTCGCTCATTTCGCCTTCTACCATCATAATGTTATCAATGGTAGCTGCTACAATGATGTCAAGGTCTGCGTTTTCCAATTGTTGGAAAGTGGGGTTAACCACAAATTGTCCGTCAATACGAGCAACGCGTACTTCAGAAATAGGACCATTGAATGGAATGTCCGATACAGCGATTGCAGCCGAAGCAGCCAAACCTGCCAATGAGTCGGGCATATCAATGCCGTCTGCCGAGTAAAGGGTTACGTTTACAAAAGTATCTGCGTGGTAGTTATCGGGGAATAGGGGACGAAGCGCACGGTCAACCAAACGAGCAATTAAGATTTCGTAGTCCGATGCTTTGCCTTCACGACGGGTAAAACCGCCTGGGAAACGTCCGCCCGAAGCAAATTTTTCTTTGTATTCTACGGTAAGTGGCATGAAGTCGGTACCGGGAACAGCGTCTTGTGCTGAACATACCGTTGCCAAAAGCATGGTGTTACCCATGCGCACCATTACTGAACCGTCGGCTTGTTTTGCCAATTTGCCGGTTTCGATGGTAATGGTTCTACCATCTTGCAAAGTGATGGTTTTGGTAATTACATTCATCATAATGTTTAACTTAAAATTCTTAGACTCTAAATATCGGTGCCAAATTTACAAAATATTTTCATAACGCCCTTTAAAAAAACAAATTCTTTTGTTGGCTGTTACCCTATTATACACCTTTCTATCTATATCCTTACTGCTAATTTTGAGGCTTTAATCGTGTAATTGTAAAAAAATGTTTATCTTTGTCCCGATTTTTAAATATTATAAACATGAAGAAATTAATGTTATTTGCCCTTTTGGCAGTTGGTTTGTTCTCTTGTAGCGGAGATGTTAGTCAAATTGATGTTAATGACCCA
>JAFOWX010000033.1 GCA_017391905.1 Paludibacteraceae bacterium
GGCAGAAGAAACCCACATAGCCGATGCCTTAAACGGCTACCTGCAAACCGTTACGCAGGGGCAGTGCGCACCCTCGTTCAATACCTTTTACCAATACTTGCAAACCACTTTTAAAACCCACCTTAAAAAACAGGCGGTACGAGACGTGCATTTTGACGTGGACAACCTGTTGCAAGTGCTCAAACCCTACTACCAAGGTGGCATGTACGATTACTTGCTCAATGCACCGCAAAACATCGATTTGCTTACCAAGCGCTTTATTGTGTTTGAGATAGACAACATCAAAGACCACAAAACCCTATTTCCGGTAGTTACCCTTATTTTAATGGATACGTTTATTTCCAAGATGCGACACCCTGCTGTAGCCGGACAGCGCAAAATGATACTCATAGAAGAAGCCTGGAAAGCCATTTCCAAAAACGGAACGGCCGAATTTATCAAGTATTTGTTTAAAACCGTGCGAAAACATTTTGGCGAGGCCATTGTGGTAACGCAAGAGGTGGACGATATTGTGGGCAACGAAATAGTTAAAAACACCATTTTGAGCAATGCCGATTGCAAAATCTTATTGGATCAACGCAAGTACGCCAACAAATTTGACGAGATAAAGCAAGTACTTTCCTTAACCAATCACGAGGAAGCCTTGGCGCTTTCCATAAACCAGGACCTGCAAACCAAAGGCAGAAACCCTTACAAAGAAGTGTTTGTTACCTTTAACGGCAACACCCCTGCGGTGTATGGCTTGGAAGTTTCTCGTGCCGAATATTTGGTCTATACCACCGAAAAGAAAGAAAAACTCATGGTAGAGCAAGCCTACCAAACCCACGGCAGTATGCAAGCCGCCATTACACACCTTACAACACAACCATCATGAAAAAAATCTACCTTATTATATATGTGGCCTTGTTTTGCATCCCCATGCAAGCGCAAATACCCGTAACAGACGTAGCCTCATTGTCTAATGACATGTTTAGCTTTGGTATTGACGTAGCAGAGCAATTTGAACACAGCATCAAATTAGGCGAATACCTCATGCTAACCCAAGAGGCTTTAGAAAAACTACAAGAAGTGAGTAATTATGTGCAACAGGCTAAAATTTCGCTCGAAATTATACAAGAAGGAAACAAGTTGGCGCAACAGATAAAAACCATCCAAACCGAAATGAGCCAACTCAGCTCCTTAACAGACCAGGAAATAGCCAACGCCATTTGTATGGCTGCCGATTTGGGCGAAATGATTGCTCAAAAAGTAGAGCAGATTTCCGAAACCATAGGGCAATCGTCCACATCTTCCAATAACCAATCTACGGCCGAGCTTAACGACTACGAACGCCTGCAACTTTTGCAAAACATCAAGGCAGAAATTATAAATCTGCAAGACATGCTATCCAAAGTGCAAAAGCGTTTTCAGGCAACAGACAGCAAGGAACAACTGCAAGAGTACCTGAGCAACCTTACTATGTGTGCCGTTTTGTATGGTATAACCGGGGGCGAAGGTACCATAACACCAGAGAGTGTGGCACAAGCGCGCCAAGAAATGAACAAAGCGAGCAACGCTAAAACCACCACCAAAACCACAAGTACCAAAAGCAACACAAAAACAACAACCACCTCTAAAACCAAAAAGTAAACCATGGAAAATGTCATGTTTATGCTGTCCGAGCAGTTGGGATTACTGCAAGACACCGTACAAGAATACGTACAGGCACTTACCACGCCGGCGCAACTGCTGTGTGGCTTGTTTGCCTTTATCTACATAGGTATGGGCATTTGGGGCTGTTGGGCCAATGGAAAATCCATTGATTTTTACCGCCTTATCAAACCATTTGCCGTGGGATTGGTTATTGTGTTTTTTTCGGCTTTTACCTCGTTGCTCAACATGGTGGTGTACCCCATAGAATTGGCAACCTCAAACATCGCTAACACACTTACCGTACAGTACGCCGATGCGCAGCAAAACTACCACCAAACCGAAACCAACGTACGCAATGCCATGGCAGCCTACCAACGCGAATATAGCAACGAATTAACCAGTTCCGAGGCAGAAAGTTCGCCAGCATCCTTGCAATTGCATACCTACCAAACCACCTTGCACGTATTGTGCAATCTGGCGCAAATGGCACTAACAGGCGTGGTACTGTTTATGAAAGTGTATGTGGTGTTGGCAAAATTGGTGTTGCTGTTAATAGGCCCTTTTGCCTTTGCCCTTTCGCTCTTGCCCGGATTTGGCGCAAACATAGCCAAATGGGTAAGCCATTACGTGCGCATACTTTTATACGTGCCTTTGTGTTGTATTGTGAGTAGTTTGGTAGCCGTACTCTTTTCTACGTGCTTATACCCTGCATTGGTAAATTTGTTTGCCAACTTGCCCACATCAGATTACAACTTGGTGCAGTATCAGCAGGCAAGCACCGGCCAGCTAACCGCCCACTTTTTTGTGCTGTTGTTTCACGGCATAGCCATTGCTTTGTATGCCTGTATTCCCACCTTTTCCAAATGGATTTTATCCGTTGGTAGCCTATCGCGTAACAACCATCTTAACCTATAAGCCATGTTTCAATCCTTAAAAACCATCCAAAGTGCCTTTGCACTCAGTAGAATTTACCTCATTTTAATAACCCTTATGGCAGTAATCATCAGTGCCTACGCCGTGTATGAGTCGTTTCAATTTGCCGAAGCCCAACGCGAAAAAATATACGTATTAGACAGCGGTGAATCGTTGCTCATGGCTCTTTCGCGCAACGTAAGCGAAAACAGGTTAGCCGAAGCAAAGTCGCATATCAAGCATTTTCACGAATACTTTTTTACCCTTTCGCCCGAAAAATCGGCCATAGAAAACAACGTGGATCAAGCCCTTTGTTTGGCCGATAACAGCGCCATGGAAGTGTACATGCGCATGAAAGAAGAAGGTTTTTTTGAACGCCTTATTGCCGCAGGTATTTTGTGCGAAATTCAGATAGACAGCATTAAAATCAACGACTCGGTGTATCCACATCGGGTAAAAACCTACGGCAAAACATCCATAGTGCGCCGCTCCAACATAACGTACCGCAATTTGGAAACTTCGTGTTTGTTGCTTAACAGTACCCGAACCGATAAAAATCCGCATGGGTTTATCATAGAAGAATGGAAAATAATAGATAACAGCGATTTGTACGTTATAGAAAGGTAAGCCATGAAAGCACAACAAAAATTTTTGCATGCCGCATCGGTTATGGTGTGGTTGTTTACTCTATTGGTGTTTTACGTATTGGAAGGTGGTACAGAGGTTTCCATGCATTTGGAACAAACCAACACCGGGCAAGGGCTTAACACATCCATTCCGCAGGCAGATGCCGGCGAACTATCTGATACCCGATTGCAAGCGGTAATGCGTCAAAACATGTCCGATAGCAACGAAGAGCAAACACTGTACAAACAGCGGTCGTCTTCGTTTAGTTGGTACGTAGAAGAAAAACCGCAAGAGCCGGAAGTTACCCCTAAGGTGCAAACGGTGGAACATTCTCCAAAAGTTGAGGTACAACCCGTTAAACGAAAAAGCCGCGTGGGTACAGCTCGTCGCAAGTTTGAGCAGGAGCGAGATGCTGCCTACAAGCTAAAGCAAGAACAATTGCAGCAAATGCGCCAGATGTTTCTGCTATCCGGGGCAGGGGAGCAAGCAGGGGCTGTTGCCACTCCAACCCCCACTACGCCTAAACCCATAGCCACCGTGGTACAGGCAGGTGGTGCGCAAGACGGTTTTTACGGATTGATGCAAGCCACAGAACCTATCACGGATATACGTGCGGTGATACACGGAGAGCACCGCAACCTACAACGCGGTTCGGTGGTTAAGTTGCGTTTGTTGGATGCTATTTGCATACAAAACAACGTTATCCCTGCCAACACGTTTTTGTACGGACAATTGTCGTTTTCCTCGTGCCGAGCCACCATCCGTATAGACAATATTCAGTACAACCAAACCATTTATCCGTTTGAGGGTACCATTTACGACAACGACGGTTTTGAGGGTTTGTACGTACCCGATAACAAAGTAGATCAGGCTGCCCGCAAAGCCGGTAGCAACATACTAAGCAATGCCAACCTTTCCGTACCAGGTCCTGCCTTTATTGCCTCGGCAGCCAATGCCGCCTTGGGAGCGGTGCAAACAGTGGCGCAACACACCGTAAGCGAACCCAAAATAAACATTTCGTCCAACTATTTAGTTACCATAAAACAACAACCATGAAACGCATTTATACCGTTATTCTTTTTAGCTTATCCCTGTTGGCTGCATACGCCAATGACATTTTTTACGTAAACAATACGCAACAGTTGGTGTTGCAGTTTCCTTCTCCTATAAAATACGTGGATGTGGGAAGTCCGTACATTCGCCTTACCCAATTGGCAGATGCTTGTACGCTTACCCTGCAATCTACAGGCACGTGGACAGATAAAAGCACCCTTTCGGTGGTAACAGCCAATGGAAAATACTACCTCTACACCTTGCAGTTTAACCGTAGCTTGCCGTTTTTGGCGTATCAGGTTGGCAAAGGACCCTTGCCTTCGCCTCAGGTGCACATAGGGCAGTCCAAAACCACCCATTTTATTGCGCCTTTCCCCATAGTGGATTGGGCGGTGGGTGGCGATTCCATCATTGCTTCTTATGCAGACGGTATTCAGAATATGGTGCGTGTAAAAGCTAAAGAAAAGCACCGTGCGCCGGGTTCTATGGTATTGTTGGGCAAGCAAAACAAACTGTACACTTACCGTTTGTGTTACAACGATACCTTGCCACAGCTATCGGTGCAGGTGGGCGATTCTTCCTCTACGCAGGCACTGTTTTTAGCCAATCCCATAGACATTACGCTTTTGCAGAAATTAGGCGAGGAGGCTTTGCAACAGCCCTATGCCATGAACCATTTGGGTGTGGTGGATTATAAAATGCAGTTTTCGTTGGTGGGTATTTTTAGCCACCAAAATTGGTTGCTGTTTCGCTTGCAGATACACAATAGCAACAACATCGATTACGACATTGATTTTATAAAAGGGTATATCATAGACAAAAAAGGAAGTAAACATACGGCTGTGCAAGAAACCGAGATTACTCCCTTTTATACCTATTGTTCGGATAGTGTGGCAAATACCCTGCCTGCGCATCATGTACAAGAAAGGGTGTTGTTTTTTAACCGCTTTACCATACCCAAACAACGTATGTTGTATTTTGAATTGTTTGAAAAAAACGGGGGTAGGCACCTGCTTTTTCCTGTGTCCGACAAAGAGCTGCTAAAAGCCCGCAAATTGCCGTAGCCCACTTGATTGCTTATTTACTCAACCACAATTCAGGGTTTTGCAAGGTTTTATCCTTCCATACCTGAAAATACAGTTCTGTTTTATTGCCGTCTTCGGCATCCGAGTAAATAAGCCCAATGTTTTCTTTGGCTTTCACCTTGTCGCCTGCCTTAACATATACTTTGGTAAGGTTGGCGTACACGGTGCGGTACAAACCGTGCTTAATGATAACCGCGTTGTTACTACCCGGTATAGAGAACACTTGTGTAACTTCGCCATCGTACACGGCACGAGCCTTAGAACCTTTGGGGCATTGCACGTAAATACCCTTGTTGTTGGTGCTCACGTATTTTAAAACCGGGTGAGGTTGCACCCCAAAACTACCCACCACAATGCCTTTTTCTACCGGCCAGGGCAGTCTGCCTTTGTTTTTTTCAAAATTGCCCGAAACCAAGGTTTCCTCTTTGGTTAGCGCATAGGTTTTTTCGCCTGTTTTGCCGGTTGTCTTTTTGGTTTTTTGTGCTTCGGCCGCAATTTTTTGTTCAATTTGTCTGTTCAGCTTTTCGGCAGCCTGTTGCTGTTTCTTTAGCTCAGAACGCAAATTCTTTTCTTTCTTTTTAAGTTGCGAAACCAAATTGGCTTGTTTCTTTTTTTGCGTGTTTAGCTTGCTTTGCTCCGCTTGCTTTACTTTTAAGGCCGAAAGACGCTCCAAACGCATTTCTTCCACCTCTTTCAGTTTGCTGTCCAGTTGGCTTTTGGTTTGTTTAATTTCCTCGCCTTTCTTTTCGCAATATTGCGAATACTGTTTCATGTAACGCCACCTGCGGTACGATTGCGCAAAATCTTCGGCCGATAAAATAAACAGCAAGTTTTCGTACTTGTTCTTTTTAAAGTACGAATGATACATCAACTTGGCGTATTCGGCTTTTAAATCGTCCAACTGCTTTTGCAAGGTGTTGGCCTCGTTTCTAAGCGTGCGCATTTGCTTGTTAATGCCACTAACTTCGGCGTTAATGGCGTTAATCAGCTTTTGTTGCTCCTTAATTTGTGCATTGAGCACGTTTAATTGCGTAATGCTTTTTGATTTGTTTTTGGTGGTTTCGCTAATTAAGTTGCTGGTTACCTCCAACTGTTTTAACGCATTTTGCTTCTTTTTTTGCAATTCGGAAACAGATTGAGCTTGCAATGCCATGCAGCCCAATCCCAATAGCAATAGGTAGGTTATAATGCGTTTCATGTTACAATACAAGCAATTGCTTTTTAAGTTCCTCTACCGTTACGGTGCTGTAACCAGCAGGAATGCTAAAGTTAATGGTGGATGCTTGGTTAAAGGTAATGTTTTGGAAAGTAACATCTACGCTGTTGCTACGATCTTTGGAGTAGTACACGTATTGCGCTTGCATGGGGTATTGAATACCGTCTTTTTCTTGCAAATTGGTGTAAGTAGCCATCAAGTAATCGCCTTTGCTAAACGAACGAATAATGCTGCGTTGCAAGTAAGTACCTTGTGCCAACAAAAACTCGGTTTGGTATTTGCCGTTGTGGGTTAAAATCCAGTCGCCGTTTACGTTGTCGTAGGTAAAGTTTTTGTAGTTGTTTTGGTCAGGGTCAAATAGGCGGTTGGTAAGCAAACCTTGCAAACCGTAAAAATCAGTTCCCAATTCGGGCTCTAATTGGCTAAAAGGCATGCTGCATGTACGTCTGCCCAAACGGTCTATCAAGGTGGCGTGGGTTGGGGTACAATAAATGCGCAACACCTCAATGCCAAACAAGGCTTGTACAGAAACCAATAGTTCTTTGTCTGTAACCGATTGTATGGTACCACTTAACGAAAACAATTGGTTGCCAAGCAGTTGCATTTTAAATTGTGCAGACATGCTTTGTACGCTTTCGTGGTACTTGCTGGCAATTTCAATGGTATCTACGGTGGTGATGCTGCTACGTGGAGTGCTCTGCTTTTGTGCTGTTTTACAGCCGGTTATAAGAATAAGGCAAGACGCCAATATCCATCCCATTTTTTTTAGTGTGTTATTCATGCTCTATGTTGTTTTGTTTAATTTTATTTGCGATGTTCATGATTTCTGTTGCATGCGCTGTTTCGCCCAAAAGTTCCAACAGTTTGGCATAGTCGTAATAAATTTCGTAACTCTGCTCGCCGTTGTACTCTATGGCTTGTTGCATGTAAAACTTGGCATACGTCAATTTGTTCTGCAAAAATAATATATATCCGTAAGTATGCAAAAAAGCACTGTTAAGTGGTTCTGCTTCTATGGTCTTTTTGCTTATGGCTTCTGCCTTTTCCAAATCTTTTTTCAGCAACGCCAAATAGTACGCATAGTTGTTGTTAAGCGTAACATTGTTTGGGTCTATCTCCAAAACCTTTTCCAAATAGACGATGCTTTTTTCGTATTGTTTATCGGAGCCGTAAATATCGCTCAGTGTATTGTACACCGTGTAGGCAATGTTTTTGTCCAACATATCCGTTAGTGCCAACTCGGTTTGTGCGGCGTAGGTTTTCCATTCTTCATTGCCTTGTTGGTACGCCAAGGTGGCTTTTGCACACAAAAAATACGGATTATTGGGTAAGGCTTGCAGGGCTGTATTTAAAATTTCTTCCGAAAAATCAACACTGTCCTTTTGCAAACTGGCATTAAACCACTGAATGTAACACGTTTGGCACGAAGGCAAAATCTGTGTACATGCCTCAAAAGTCTCCAAGGCATCGTCCACACGACCATTTCGGAGCAAAAACTCGCCGTATAAAGTCCAGGCTTTTTCTTCGTTGTTGTTGGAAAGAATCAGTTTCTGGAAAATGGTTTCCATAATTTCTTGGAAATTGGAACGCCCCTGGTAATACTTAAACGCGGCTTGTAATAGGCTTTGTTTTTCTGCCCAGCCAATGTTTTTGGCCGAAAACAACAGCATCAAGCACTCGTCTATTTTTTGTTTGTCGCCCAAACGCTCGTAGCTGTCGCATAGGTAGCGAAGCGCATCCACGTTTTCGGGGTTTATTTGCAAGGCCTTTTCGTAGCAGTTTATGGCCACCTGCAAGCTGTCCGGCATAAAACTTTGCCACAATGCACCTTCTCTAAAATACAAGTCGTCGTTTAGGGGAAATTTTTGGTGCAACTTGGCAAATTCCTGCTTAATGCCGTTCCAGTCGCCGTTTAACGCCATTACAAAAGATTTTTCCACAGACATTTCGGGCGTAATGCCAATGCGTTTCTCCAATTTTTCGTACGTGGCAACGCTTTCGTCGTAGTTGTGCAGCTCGTAGTAGCAACGGCTTAGCATGTAAAACGGATAGTCTTTTTCTGGAAATTTTTTGGTTAAAACCAAATACGTTTTGGTCGCGTTTTTAAAATCGTGTGCCTTGGTGTAAAGGTCTGCCAACTCCGAGTAATAGTAATAGTTGGTAGGGTTGAGGTTTATGGCCTTTTTTAACTGCTTAATGCTGTTTGTGGTGTCTTGTTGCAACACATACAAGTTGGCAAGCTGGTAAGCAACGGCAGTACTTTTGGGTTCTAATTTGGCGCACTGCTCAAACCGTTCTTGTGCCAATGGCAAACTATCCGCATGCAAGTAGCATAGGCCTTCCATGTATAGGCTATCAAACTGGGTTGCATAAAACAAGCGTTCTGCTGTTTGCTTACAAGCCCATGTAGGCATATACAAACAGCAGAACAAAGTTGCAATAATGATAAACTGTTTTCTCACTTCTTTCCTGTATGTCCAAATCCCCCTGCGCCACGCTCGGTTTCCGATAGTTGTTCGGTAAGCACCCAGCTTGCCGTTTCGTGTTTGGCAATAACCATTTGGCAAATGCGTTCGCCGTTTTCTATCACAAAAGGTTGGTTAGATAAGTTAATTAAAATCACGCCAATTTCGCCCCTGTAATCGGCATCAATGGTGCCCGGGGTATTTAAAACGGTAATGCCTTTTTTTAGAGCCAAACCGCTGCGAGGTCTAATTTGTGCCTCGTATCCGGCTGGTAACTCAATGTACAGCCCGGTAGGAATCAGCATGCGTTCCAAAGGTTTTAACTCTACGGGTTGGCTTAAAAAAGCACGTAAATCCACACCGGCAGACAGCTCTGTGGCGTATGCAGGCAACTCGTTGTTGCTTTTGTTGATAATAGGAATTTGAACCATAAAACTTTTATTCTTTTCCGGCCAATGGAGCAGGAGTTACATAAACGCGAGCAGCCAATTCTTTGTCAAACATGTACAAACCGTAGCCGTGATCGCCAATTTTCTTTAAGTCATCAATAAAATTGCGAGCCGTTTCTTCTTCTTCCACTTGCTCGTCAATAAACCATTTAAGCATGCTTTGCGAAGCATAATCGTTTTCTTCTACTGCCAAGGTGTACAAGTTGCTGATAAGCGATGTTACTTTTTTCTCGTGTTCCAAGGTGTGTTTAAATGCATCTGCAATGGATTCCCATTGGGTTGGAACTTCGGCAATAGGCATAAGGGTAACTTTGCCGTCGTGTGCATTTATGTAGTTCATCAAAATGGTAGCGTGGGCTTGTTCTTCTTTAAATTGAACCGAAAACCAGTTTGCTACCCCGCTATAGCTTGCATTTTCAAAGTGCATAGCCATGGATAAATATAGGTATGCCGACCACAATTCGGCATTGATTTGGGCATTTAAAGCCTCTTCCATTTTCTTGCTTAACATTGTATCCTCCTTTTTTTGAAAAGTGAAACCTTTGCTATTTTGCAACAGCAAAAATAGCATGTACAAAAATAGCTTATTTTCGCTAAAAATCCTAATGCTAATGCCCCACAATGTGATAAAAAATCATAACAATGTGCTAATAACGGTTAGATATTCGTATCTTTGCCCCACCAAAAAGGCCATGTGTTATTGCGTTACATCTATAACCAAATAACCGAATCACCGAATCACCAAATCACCATAACTAACATGACATTTCTAACCTCTGGAAACATCCTTTTTATAGGATCTATTCTCATTTTTAGTAGCATTCTTATCACCAAGGCAGGTGGTAGGTTTGGTATGCCCGCCTTGTTGCTCTTCTTGTTGGCAGGCATGTTGTTTGGAGTAGATGGGGTAGGTATTGTGTTTAACAACGTACGCCAAGCTCAGTTTGTGGGTATGATTGCACTCTGCGTTATTTTGTTTGCAGGCGGCATGGAAACCAACTTTAAAGAGATTAAGCCCATTTTACCGGCAGGTTTAACCCTTTCTACCTTAGGCGTGATTATCACCACAGCCCTTACCGGCGGGTTTATTTACCTATTGTCCGAATGGCAC
>JAFOWX010000034.1 GCA_017391905.1 Paludibacteraceae bacterium
ACTGCGGTCCCCCACCCGCTATGATGTATGGCCTAAAGTTACCGTATCGTTTGGCACTGTATTTTAGGTAAAAAGGTACGTCAATAGCTGTGGTTTGAATGGCTACTGTGGTGCTTTTTTCGGGCAATAAATTTCGATGGGCATCGTAGCACGTGTAGCTTACATTACGCTGCCCCAAACTCAACGACGGTGTACAGCGCAAGTTTAAAAACTCCACCAGACGCAAATCCACAATCATACCCACGTTAAAGGCAGGCGCTAATCCTGCCGAGGCAGAATACCAGGTGTTGCCGTCCTTATCTTTCCAATCCGTATTGGGAAGCGTGGTAAAATCGGACATGTTTAAGCCCAAAATAAAGCCAAAATGCCAACGTTTTTTATCTACCTGAGGCAAACGTTGAATTTTGCTGTTTTCGTATTGAGCCATAACAGGCACAATGCCTGCTACGCATAAAGTCAATATAAGAATTAGTTTTTTCAAGGGATATACGTTCTGTTTTCTATCCTATAAACGAAAAAATGCACCAATTATTGTAATTTGGCAAGTAAATTGGTAAGCGAGCAGGTTTCTTGGCTACCCTCTTTCATGTTTTTAAGCGTAACCACGTTTTCTTGCATTTCGCTTTCGCCTACAATGGCAACGTACGCAAAACCACGGTCGTTGGCATATTGCATTTGTTTCTTAAACTTGGCATTATCTGGATAAATTTCGGCTGCAATGCCGGCTTTACGCAATGCGTTTACCCAAGGAAGCGCATACATTTTTTCTGTTTCGCCAAAATGTAAGAAGATAATTTTGCTGCCTTGTGTGCTGTTTTCGGGGTACAAATTTAATTGATTAAGCACGTCGTATATGCGGTCTGCACCAAAAGATATGCCCACGCCCGATACGCCGTCCATGCCAAACACGCCGGTAAGGTTGTCGTAACGTCCACCGCCGGTAATGCTACCAATTACCACATCCAAGGCTTTTACCTCAATAATGGTACCGGTGTAGTAATTTAAGCCACGCGCCAAGGTAAGGTCTAATTCCACTTGCGCACGCATGGCATCTTGACCAATTAGCGCAAACAAGGTTTCTAACTCCTCTACCCCTTTCATACCCACCTCTGAGGTTGCCAAAATGGTTTTTAACGAAGCTAATTTTTCTTGATTATTGCCCGAAAGCGCTAAAATGGGTTGTAATTTTTCAATAGCTTCTGCCGATAAACCTTTTTCGGCCAATTCGGCATTTACTTTATCCAAGCCAATTTTATCCAATTTGTCTATGGCAACGGTAATATCTACCATGCGGTCTGGTTCGCCCACTACCTCTGCCATACCTGCCAACACCTTGCGGTTGTTTAGTTTAATACAAACACGAATGCCAAAACGAGCAAAAACCTCGTCTATAATTTGTACCAATTCCATTTCGTTGATAAGCGAATCGCTACCCACAATATCGGCATCGCATTGGTAAAATTCGCGGTAACGGCCCTTTTGAGGGCGGTCTGCACGCCATACAGGTTGAATTTGAAAACGTTTAAAAGGGAATTTTATTTGTTCGCGGTATTGCACTACATAACGTGCAAAAGGCACGGTTAAATCGTAACGCAAGCCTTTTTCAGAAAGGTGCGAAACCGCCTTGTTGCTGTTTCGGTTGGTCCAATCCTCGTTGGTCATACCGCTCAAAAAATCGCCCGAATTTAATATTTTAAACAACAATTTATCGCCTTCGTCGCCGTATTTGCCCATTAAAGTAGATAAGTTTTCCATGGCGGGCGTTTCAATTTGTCTAAAACCATACAACGCATACACCTCTTTAATGGTGTTGAAAATGTAGTTGCGTTTAGCCATTTCTTCGGGCGAAAAATCGCGTGTTCCTTTAGGTATAGAAGGTTTTGTTGCCATAAATATTGATTATTATTTTATAAGGGCGCAAAATTATAAAATTATCGGTACATTTGCAAAATGTTATTAAGAAATGACTAATCGAAGTTTAAAGGAGAGTTGAGACGTGTTGATGACCGAAGGGAAATTCCTCAAATAACCAAATTACCAAATAACCACATCACCAATCATATATGAACTTACGCGAATTAAATTACAGCCGATATTTTTTGGTAGTGTCTGATGGAGAGCATTTTCCACAGCAAGCCCTAACTGCAGCGGCACAATTTGCACAAGGGTTTGAAAAAGGCCTTTACCTTTTAATCTGGAACGAAACCCAAACCGAAGCGTTTGCTACGCAATGGGAAGCATTTGCTGCTACACTGTCCTGCCCTGTACTTTCGGGCTGTTACACAGGCACATACAACGATTTAGTGGACATGACCGAGCGCACCGAAACACCCATGGTGTTTTTTGAGGTGGCTAAAAAAAGTGCTATAAACAAGGTTATGCCCATTTTTAAAGGCTTGCGCAACTTACGCATACCCTTTATATTGCTAAAAGACACCATGAACGTAAACGGTTTTGCCAACGTAGGTGTTCCTGTTACCTTTTTGCCCGAAGAAAAAGAAAAAGCGCCCTACTCCTCTAACATGGGACGATTTTTGCAATCTAATCTACACGTTGTTGTAGCCAAAGATTATGGTTCGCGTGCACAAAAAAACGCCACCGCCATTACCGGGCTGTACGATAAATTTTCGTTAGCCTACCAAACTGAAACCGGCCAAAAAGACAGCTTTAAGGTAGAAAAAGAAGTGGTTTTACAAGCGCCTGCCAAAGGGTACGATATGGTGATTATTTCCACCTCGCGCGATTATGGATTAGACGATATTATTTTAGGCCCTAAAGAGCAACACATTTTTAATGCCGCGCAAGTGCCACTTATGTGCATCAATCCTCGTGGCGATTTGTATGTGCTTTGTTGGTAAGAGATAGTTCTGTATTGAAACAATAATCCTTGGTCACTTCAATTGTAAAAGTGACCAAGGATATTTTTTTACGGTCACTGAGCCTGTCGAAGTGCCCGTAAAAAAATAAGGAGGGCAACCTACGTTGTCCTCCTTATTGGTTAGTAGCGCATCGGCTTGTTCATAAACCGATGTGCTAATTGTTTTATTTTACCATTACTTTAACGGTTTGACCATCTACAGTAACCAAATAAACACCAGCTTGTTTTACAGGAATGATGTTTTTGATACCTTGATACCATACACGTCCATCAATGGTACGAACGGTAATTTCTGTTTCTTCGGATGTACTTACAAAAATTTGACGTTCAAATGTATAAATATCAAAAGATACAGGTTCTTCTACTTCTTCAATACCCACAGGTACTTTGGTTGTAGAACCATCATATTGGTACAAAGTAGCATTTTTACATATAAAATCGTCCGTTTGATTACCAGGACCACTTGAACCATTGCTAAAGATTACGTTCCATTCTGATGGATTACCAATGGTTTGATTAAATGTGTATTTGTAAATGTTGTTACCAATACCTTGACAAGCTTTTCCTGGCCAGCCATTACATTCTTCAATGGTAATACCTTCTGCATTTTTGTACCATACATAGCAATATACAGAACCCCAGTGTGAAGGCTTTTCAAAGAATACGCATTGTTCTGCTGGATTAACAGTTGGAGTGTCATCTGTATCAGGAGGTGTTACATCACCAGGTGCATCTGTATAAGGTGCACTGCTACCATCCATTTGGTACAAATAACCATTTTCACAATCTAAGTCGTCAGTTTGGTTAGTACCAACGCCACTATTGCCGTTATTAAAGATTACTTTCCAAGATTCTGGCGAGTCTATTGTTGCATTGTAGCAATATCTATAAATACCATTGCCTATGTGTTCGCAATTAGATCCGGGCCATTCTCCAGATAGTTTGGTTGCAAATGGATCATTACCAAACCATGTGTAACATTTAACGGTAGTCCATCCATTAGGCGCTTTAAAGTACACACATTGTGTTGCAGTAGGAGGACTTACAGGGGTATCACCGCCAGGATTATTACCACCAGGGTTATCTCCACCAGGATTATCTGGTAGATCAGAACCAGTTCCGCTACCTGCTGTACAATCGCCTACAGCAATGGTTTGTTCTATC
>JAFOWX010000035.1 GCA_017391905.1 Paludibacteraceae bacterium
AGGCGCAGGTACAACAGGCTTCTCTTCCTTCTTTTGAAAACGGTCAAACAAATTAATCATCTCTTTTAACTTTTTTACATTTAGATTACAAATCAACGCATTTTTTTTCAAAATTCAAAATAAAAAAAGATTTTTATTAATATCGCCACACCACCTATTTTAAATATCGCAAATAAAAATTACATTTGTGCTCAAAATATCATAACGATGATAAACAGAGTCTTAATCCGCACAAAAGTTATTCAGTTGCTATATGCATATCGTAATAACAGAGAATCGAACAACGTAACCACTGCCGCAAAACAAGCAGAGCAAGCGTTGCTGTTAAGCGTTAATCAAACTTACGAATTATACCATTGGATTCTTATGCTAATGGTAGAATTGCACCAATACGCCATTAAACGCATTGAAATTGGGTTGAACAAATTGCGCCCTACTGCCGAAGAACGCAACCCAAATACACACTTTATAAACAACCTTTTCTCCAAACAACTTATAGAAAACAAGCAACTTAAAGAGTTTGCAGAAAAACACGGTATTTCTTGGAGCGAAGAAACAGATTTGATTAAACTTTTAACCAACAAAATAACTGCTACAGACTTTTACCAAGAGTACATGCAGGAAAACGAGCGTTCTTACGAGCGCGACAAACAAATATGGCGTCAAATTCTAAAAAAAGTGCTTATTCCAAGTACCATTTTAGAAGAACGTTTGGAAGAAATAAACCTTTATTGGAACGACGACTTTGAAACCGTAATGAGTTTTGTGGAGAAAACCATTAAGCGTTTCCAAGAAGGAAACGGCGCAGACCAACCTTTGTTGGAAATGTTCCGCGACCAAGAAGATTTAGCTTACGCCAAAAAATTATTGCGTACTGCCATTGTAAACCAAGAGGAGTACGATGCCTTGATAGAAAAAACAGCTCAAAACTGGGAAACCGAACGTATTGCTGCCATGGATATGGTTATTATGCAAGCCGCTTTGGCCGAAATTTATACATTCCCTACCATACCTATCAATGTAACGCTAAACGAATTTATTGAAATTAGCAAATACTATAGCACCGAAAAAAGTAGCACCTTTATAAACGGTATATTGGACAAGATTGCTACCGATTTGCGCGCCGAGGGCAAATTGATTAAAGCGGGCATTTACGTAAAAGAAGATTAATTTTTTAAATAACCTGAAATATGTTAAACATTTTATTGCAAGCAGCTCCTGCTAATCCCGAAGGAGGATACTCGTCTATCATTCTTATTATTTTAATGTTTGTGGTATTTTATTTCTTTATGATTCGTCCACAAATGAAGAAACAAAAAGAAATGAAAAAATTTCGCGACAGCATTAAAAACGGCGACAAAGTAATTACCGCAGGAGGTATTTACGGAAAAGTAAAAGAAGTAAAAGAAACCATTATTGTTTTGGAAATTGCTGACAACGTACGCATTTCTATCGACAAAGGTTCTGTATTCCCTAACGCTGCCGACTCTAATGCAGCACAAAAAAATGCCTAAAGAAGACAGCAAACATAGCGCTTTGTACAACTGGAGAAAGGTGAAGGTATTTCTTGCAAAAAGAGATACTTTCATCTTTCTATTCTTTTTGTGCATGTCAGCCATCTTCTGGCTCATTATTTCACTCAATAAAACCTACGAAACGCGCGTTTCCATACCGCTAACGTACCTCAACGCACCTGCTGACATTGAGCTTATGGCCGATTTGCCTACACACATTGTGGCCAAAATAAAGGACAAAGGCACCAGTTTGATTGGTTATTCAGAAAAATCGTTTAATCCCTTGGTTATTGACTTTGCAGACTACGATTTTTCTGCCAACAACAGCACCATAACCATTTCTACTGCCAGCACGTTTGACAAAGAGGTAAAAGAACAACTTGACCAAACCACACAAATTTTAGACTACCTGCCCGGCACAATCTTTATAGAGAAAAAACCGTTGGGCACCAAGCGTATTCCGGTTAAGCCACAAACAAACATCACATACGCCAAACAGTACTACCCTGCGGGCAACATTACCGTTATGCCGGATTCAGTTACGCTATACGGAAGCCAAGAGGCGTTGGACACCATTCGTTTTATAGAAACACAACTTATTGAGGTTGAGGAGGTAAACGATACTCTAACCACACAAGTTGCCCTTATTGACCACGAACGTACCAAGGCAAAACCAGAAACGGTTACCGTAACCATACCTACCGAATTTTACACCGAGGGCAAGCAATTGGTACCTGTTAAGGTATTGGGTGTTCCCAAAAACATGCATGTAAGAACATTTCCGTCGGAGGTTGAAGTAACGTATTTGGCTGGTTTTAGCCGTTTTAAGGCCATTATCCCGGCCGACTTTTTGGTAACCATTCAGTATAACGACTTAATAAGCAGTAGCACCACCACCCAAGCGGTTGAGCTGGAAAAATACCCCTCGTACGTGGTAAAACCCAAGCTAAAAACAGACAAGGTACAGTGGGTTATTGAATTTATCGAATAACTACTCTATGCTTAAAATAGGTATAACAGGCGGCATTGGCGCCGGCAAATCGTACATCTGCAAAAAGCTGAGCGTTATGGGATTTCCCGTATTTGACTGCGATGCTAACAGCAAGCAGATTATGAACCAAGATATTTTGGTACAAGACCAATTGATACAACTTTTGGGAAAAGAATGTTATACCGAAGACGGCACCCTTAACCGTCCGTATGTTGCCAAACTGATTTTCAACAACGAGCAGCTAAAACAAGATTTAGAAAACATTGTACACCCCAAAGTTGCCCAAGCCTTTAATCAGTGGGCAGAAGCACAAAACAGTCCATTTGTGTTTGTAGAGTCTGCCATTTTGTACGAAAGCGGCTTTGACGCACACGTGGATAAGGTGATTGTGGTGGATGCAGACATGGAAGTACGTATTCAACGCGTTATGCAACGCGACCTATGCACCCGCGAGCAAGCCGAGCAACGCATTAAGGCACAAATGGATAGTGCCGAAAAACAAAAGCGCGCTCACTACATTATATACAATAATCCTACAGAAGAAATAAACTCTCAACTGTTTAAGTTGGTAAAGAGTTTGTATAAAGACTAACGTTTCACCTTGTAGTGGCAAGACACTTTGCCTTTGGCAATGGCATTTAGTTTGCTGCTTACCAATTGCTTGCGAATGGGTGAAATTTTATCTACGTACATGGTTCCCAATAAGTGGTCGTACTCGTGCTGAATGGCACGTGCCGGAAAACCATGGTAAGTTTCGGTATGTTCTTGCCAGTTTTGATCCAAATATTTAATGGTAACAGAAAGCGAACGTTTAACACGTTCCGACAACCCGGGAACACTCAAGCAACCTTCTTCCGTAATTTCGGTTTCGGCACTAAAATTGGTAATTTCCGGATTGATAAATACCTTTTTAAAGGTAGCGTACATAGGATCGTCTTCGGCCATAACCGATAAATCCAAAATAAACAACTTAATAGACAAACCTATTTGAGGAGCTGCCAATCCTACTCCACCCGATTTGGTTAGGGTTTTAAACATATCGTCGATAAGGGTTGACAATTGGGGATAATCTGGGCTAATTGGTTCGGCTTGTTGTCTTAAAACAGGATTTCCGTACACTACAATGGGATAAATCATACCTATAAATATCGTTTGGATTCTAAATAATCTTGTAAAATAATGGTAGCACTAATTTCGTCCACCAAGGCTTTGTTTTGCCTGTCCTTTTTTTTGAGTCCGCCATCCAGCATGGCTCTGTGTGCCAAAACCGATGTAAAGCGTTCGTCAAAAAAATCTACTTTTATGGCTGGCAGGCGTTTTTTTAGCGCATTGACAAAGGGGGTAATGTAGCGCATCGACTCGGAGGGCTGGTTGTTCATTTGCTTGGGCAAGCCCACCACAATGGTTTCCACCTCTTGCGTTGCTACGTATTGCTGGATAAAGTCCAAAATATCCTTGGACGGAACAGTGGTTAATCCGCCGGCTATCAATTGCATAGGGTCTGTTACTGCCACACCTACGCGTTTGCGTCCGTAATCTATTGCCATTATACGCGCCATAGTGGATGCAAAGATAATAATTTTTTGGTTATTCGGTTATTCGGTGAGGCGATATGGTTGAGTTTGTGATTAAAACGAAAAACAGTAGTGGAAAAGTGGAAAAAGATTTTTTCGGACAAAA
>JAFOWX010000003.1 GCA_017391905.1 Paludibacteraceae bacterium
ATGCCCATTACCTAAAAATCTCCTTCAAAATACGAAATACAGAACCGACAACGATAATAACGAGAACACCTGCTACAGCATACTCCAACATAGCACCATAATCCCAAGTAGAAGAGTAGTTGCCATTCTCAATGTAAAAATCGGGTGTACCGATAATATCACGCAGATAATCAATCACAGTTTGCACAGTATCACCCCTTTACAATAGCAGAATATGCAGTAACTAGAAAAATCATAAACAACAATACAACTTGAATACTCATTTTTACCCCCTAATTAGCCGAAATAGCAAATAAAAAGTGAAACCCAGTAAAAGTACATAGCCGATATAATGAACGGCAAATAAGCCGTTTAGAATAGGCAAAATCAACATTAACCTCTCGCTCCTCTCCAAAATACAGATACAGCCATACCAACAAAGATAAAACCGATAAACCAAGTCCAAATAGGAACACTCAAAAAGGTATAACTGTTAAGAACACCTGCTACAGCCCTCATACAATCCACAAGGAAAAGAACAGGGTTAGTATAATCATAGGTCATCATGCGTTACTCCTTCCTATAATCATTTTAACAACGGAGAAAGCAACCATCGATACCATACAAGAGGCAATAGGAGACCACAGGAAACCAGAAATAGTTGCAGGGAGAGTTACCGCAGTTGCTAGGGTATCTATGAAAGTTAAAAGGCTGTTAATTAGGTTAAGGAAAAAATCCCAAACAACCTCAATATAACTCATAATTGACCCGAAAAAATCAAGCATTAATCTCCACCACCTTTATCCGCATATTTATCTGCCGTAGCCGATTTACCATTTTTATCCTTTTTGCGTTGTGTACTTGCTCGTTTATCTCCCGCTCCAATAATAGAAGCAGAGAGCGACAACAGGCTAGCAAACAAACCCAGAGCAAGCGACATATTAACAAGTGCGTCTATACCCGCAATAGTGGTAATCTTGTCTAATATAGGGTTAAGAGCCATAACGAAAGAGCCTAGTTGTAAATCAGTATTCAAATCTAGGATTACATTCTCAGCATTACCAATAACTGTACCGGTATTGTCCAAGCCCTGTTGTTGTGAGCCAATTAATTCCTGTTCGGCATTATCCAAATTACCAACATTACCGCCATCAGCAGGGGGATATATAGGGTTATTAGGACTACTACCACCGCCAAAGTAAACCTTGCCATCGTTATCGTCAATATAAAGGATTTTTAACTCTAAAGCATTAGCGGTTGTGAACTGCAATTCAAGACAAAGAAAAACAGGTGTGTCGAACTCTTGCAAAACACTAAAATCTAAACGCTCGTAGTTGAAATAAGGCTTTGTACCACTACTTACATAAATATCAAATATAGGTGTTTTAGCATAAACAGTACCAAATACATCTTGAGTGCCCCCGTAATTATTTACACCACGAAGAGTAAAACGAGCCTTAACAAATGCATCGAGCTCAGTATCGAACTCAAGGTAAAATCTGCCTTCCTCAAGAAAAAGAGTATCGTCCTCGATTACATGGACAACATCTCCAGTAGTACCACTAAGGGAAGATTGTCCCATAGGGAAAACGAATTGTGCTTCGCCACCAATACCATTGTTTTCATTTACAGTAAATTCAAACATCGCAAAATTAGTATCGTATTCAGTAGGCACAAGTCTTGTATAGTTAAGTGAATTAGTACCATTAAGAATATCAAGGCTTATACCATTACCAAAATAACGATAAAGATATGAAGCATTACCACCATCATAATCAAATGACGGCTTAAAGGTAAAAAATCTACCGTCTGCTGCCGAAACGGAGCAGACGGAAAAAGCGGTAATACTAACCGCAAGGACAAGAAATAAAATAAGTATTCTTTTCATAAAAACTCCTTTTAAAAAAAACCCCCCCTCATTAAAGAGGAGGGGTGCACATTAATGCTTTAAGCATTACAGGCGAATGAGACGGGACAGCAGACCCACAGCAAAACCGCAGACGGGCATAGCGATTACCAGTACCAACAGAGCAGGGTTGCTCGTGACAGTATCCAGTACATCACTCATCCAAGTCATAGCCTGAGTAAAGAAAGTGCCAATCTCAGTCAAAAATGCACTCATAGTTTGTTCAGCCATTCGGCTATTCTCCTTTCTTAATTATTGATTACCAAAAAAGTCTCTGCTCCATCAAGGAACACCAACTTTTTATAGCCGTTAGGAAAAACAATTTCCAATGCAGTGTAAGGCTTGTTAGTCTTTTTGCCTACACCAGTTACTACATTTACATCGAACATAAAATACTCCTTTTGGTGGCGGTCTAGCCAAATTTAAAATAGTCATACCTCTACATCCTCTCCACGATAAAAGCGGTTTTCAACATCCGCTTGCTCTTTGCTCTCTTGCTCCATAATATCGGCAATAAGCACACGAATAGCCGAATAATGATAGATAAAGTCTCTACCCCCGATTTGAGCAACCTCTCGCAAAGATTTACCACTAAGTATCATCTCTACATAACCCCATACAGGGTCACTCTCACACTGCGTTTCATCCTCAAAGAAAGAGGGGTCAGTGGCAGTAACGAGACATTCATTATACTGATACTTATCGGGGTCATCCTTATGTGTCAAGTATCGATAGCAGACAGATACAGAGCCTGCACATTGTACTAGAGTATTAACGGCTTTACCATCACAATCAAAGTAACCCTTAAACCAGTTTTGGAAAGTGGTTATGTTGACATTGTTGTGCAAGCATACTATAATATGATAGTGTGCCTGTTTAGGTGTTCCGTCTGCTTCTTTATCCATATCGTGAAGTATGTAAGCATATTGCTTAATTTGATTTGCCTTACGGC
>JAFOWX010000036.1 GCA_017391905.1 Paludibacteraceae bacterium
AAAACCGTACAAGGACCAGACGACTATGCTTCCATGCGCGAAGTGGTTTACCGCCGATACAAACGCATGTTGGACGAACAAACACCCCTACCCGATCTTATCATTGCCGATGGTGGTGTTGGGCAAATGCAAGCCATCAGAGAAATGGTAGAAGCCCTGAACATAAACATACCCATTGCGGGGTTGGCCAAAAACGACAAACACCAAACGCGCGAACTGCTTTTTGGATTTCCGCCCAAAAGCATCGGACTAAAACCAACCGACCCTTGTTTTAAATTTTTGGCAGGCATACAAGAAGAGGTGCACCGTTACGCCATAGAGTTTCACCGAGACAAGCGAAGCAAGAAACAAACCGCCTCGGAGTTGGATCAAATTAAGGGAATTGGCGAAGAAACCAAAAATAAGCTCCTATTATCGTTTAAAAGTCTAAAACGAATAAAAGAAGCAACACTGCAAAACCTCGAAAATTGCATTGGAAAACACAGAGCATCAATAGTTTACAATTATTTTCACCCATAATTAAGCGTCTCAGAATTAAAAATTTGAGCACAAACCGTACAGATATTCGAAAAAAACAGCATAAAACACAGAAAAATGAGGGTAGTTATACAACGCGTTACTTTTGCCAAAGTAGAGGTAGATAAAAAAGTAGTTGGCGAAATAGAAAACGGCATGATGATTTTGGTTGGCTTTGAAAACGAAGACAACAACGAGGACTTAACATGGATGGCAAACAAAATTACAGCACTCCGTATTTTTGACGACGAGCAAGGCGTGATGAACAAATCCATCATCGATGCGAACGGAAATATTTTATGTATTAGCCAATTTACCTTGCACGCACAAACCAAAAAAGGAAACAGGCCTTCTTACATAAAAGCAGCCAAAGGCGACGTGGCGCAACCGCTTTACCACGAATTTTGCAACAAACTACAAAATAACTTGAATAAAGAAATACAAAAGGGTATCTTTGGGGCCGATATGAAAGTGTCGCTTTTAAACGACGGACCAGTTACCATTTGCATCGATTCAAAAAACAAAGAATAAACTATGAAAGACTTTAAAGAATTATTTGAAAGCTATCCCCTACCCTTTTCGTTAGAAAGCATTAAGGCGGATGTAAAAAATATCATTGACAAACGTTACGAACAAGCAGACCGCCTAAGCACCTGCAAAGAATTGTTTGCACACTTGGAATTAACTTCGCTCAAAGTAACCGATACAGAAGATAGCATAAAAGCATGGATAGAAAAGGTAAATGATTTGGACGAAAACTTTCCGGAGCTAAGCAAACCCATGGGCATTTGCGTGTATCCATCGTTGGTAGAAACAGTAAAAAACAGCTTAACCGAAGACGTAAAAATAGTAACCGTTATTGGTTTTCCTTCGTCACAAACATACCTCGAAGTTAAGTTGGCCGAAACTGCTTTAGCGCTCTCCTACGGCGCTGACGAGATTGACATGGTACTTCCTGTTGGAAAATTTTTACAAGGCAATTACGAGGAAGTATTTGACGAAATTTCGGAAATCAAAGCTTGCTGCCGTGGCGCCAAATTAAAAGTTATTTTGGAAACCGGTGCATTAGATAGTATTGAAAATATTTACAAAGCCGCTATTTTGGCCATGGAAGCCGGAGCCGATTTTATCAAAACCTCTACCGGAAAAGAAGCTCCCACCAACCTTTACCACGTGTATGCCATGTGCAAAGCCATAGACGCATACTACAAACAAACACAAACCAAAGTGGGCATTAAAGTGGCCGGCGGCGTAACCACCAAACAAGACGCCTTGCTATACTACTGCGTTATCAGCGAACTGTTGGACGAAGAATGGACAAGCCCGGATTTGTTCCGCATTGGCGCCAGCAAATTAGCCAACAACCTACTTACCGAAATAGAAAAAGAAGAAGTTCAATACTTTTAAAAACTAAGGCTCTCAGCGAACTGAGAGCCTTAATTATTTGTCACGAGCTATAAACTTACTTTTAAAGGAGGAATTTCAAGGCGTCACGCAGTTCGAGAAACCAGAGTTTACTTGGAGTAAATGAGGATTTCGAGAACAAGTGCAACGAAGAAATTACCCTTTAAAATAAGTTTATTACACATTAAAGCGGAAGTGCATGATATCACCATCTTGCACCACATACTCTTTACCCTCAACACTCATTTTGCCAGCTTCTTTACAAGCCGCCTCAGACCCTAATGCAATAAAATCTTCGTATTTGATTACCTCGGCACGGATAAAGCCTTTTTCAAAATCGGTGTGGATTACACCGGCACATTGAGGCGCTTTCCAGCCACGTTGGAAAGTCCAAGCTCTTACTTCTTGTACACCGGCAGTAATGTAGGTTTGCAAATCCAATAGTTTGTATGCTGCTTTGATTAGACGAGCTACGCCCGATTCTTTTAGGCCAGCTTCTTCTAAGAACATTTGGCGTTCTTCGTAAGTTTCAAGCTCGGCAATATCGGCCTCGGTAGCCGCAGCCACAATCAAAATTTCGGCGTTTTCTTCTTTTACCGCTTCGCGCACAGCATCTACGTAGGCATTGCCGTTTACAGCGCTTGCCTCGTCCACGTTACATACGTACATAACGGGTTTATCGGTTAGCAAGCAAAGATCGCGCACTAATTTGCGTTGTTCTTTGTCCAATTCTACGGTACGAGCCGATTTTCCTTGTTCCAAGGCTTCTTTGTACATGGCGTAAATGGTGTACAAGGCTTTGGCGTTTTTGTCGCCTGCATTGGCTTGTTTGTACACTTTTTGGATGCGCGAATCGATGGTTTCAAGGTCTTTTAGCTGAAGCTCCATGTCTATGATTTCTTTGTCGCGCACAGGATCTACACTGCCGTCCACGTGGGTTACGTTTTCGTTATCAAAACAACGCAACACGTGCAAAATAGCATCAGTTTCACGAATGTTTGCCAAAAATTTATTACCCAAACCTTCGCCCTTGCTGGCACCTTTTACCAAGCCCGCAATGTCCACAATTTCTACCGTAGTAGGAACAATACGTTGGGGATTTATTAGTTTAGCTAACTCGTTTAAACGTTCGTCGGGTACCGTAATAACACCTACGTTGGGTTCTATGGTACAGAAAGGAAAATTGGCCGCTTGTGCCTTTGCGTTTGATAAGCAATTAAATAGGGTTGATTTTCCCACGTTGGGAAGCCCTACAATACCGCATTGTAATGCCATAACAATATTTAATTTAATTTGAGCACAAAAGTAGTAAAAAATAACTATTTTTGCGCCCAAATTGGCTGTTCAATGAATAAAACCACTAAAATAATCCTTTCTGCTGCTACAATTATCATTGTACTGCTTGTTTCTCTTTTAGTATATAACCTAAACCAACTTGCCCAAAAAGAAGAAAACATCAAAGAAATGGAGCAAGTAATGGAATTTGAAAAACAAGCCTCCATAGAGGAATTTGAACAACTTTCGCGCCAATACGAGGAGTTTTACATTGAAACCAACAACGACTCGTTGCTTAAACTAATAGACGAAGAAAAGCAAAAAGTAAAACAACTTTTGCAGGAATTAAAAACCGTAAAAGCCACCAATGCCCGTCGCATTAGAGAACTGCAAAAAGAATTGGGTACGGTGCGTGGTGTTTTGAAACAATACGTGGCACAAGTGGACTCACTAAACCACCTTAACACCAAACTAAAACAAGAAAACGTAAAAGTACGCAAGCAGTACGAAAACGCCACCAAAACGGTAAAAGAAATGGAAGAAAAAAATGCCGAATTGGATAAAATAATTGGCATGGCATCCATTTTAGAAGCCCAAGGAATTACAGTTAAAACACTGAATAACAGAGGAAAAGAAACCAAACGCCTAAAACGCATTACCAAATTAGAAATTTGCTTTACCATTTTGCGTAATATTACGGCCGAAAGGGGCGAAAAAACCGTTTACCTACGCATTAACGACCCCATTGGCGGCGTAATGGGCCAAACACCCGAAAAAGTATTTTTGTTTGAAGAAAACAACATTGCTTATTCGGCCAAAAAGAAAATAGCATACGGGGGCGAAAACACAGACGTATGCATCTACTACGATGTAGAAACTACCTTAGAAACCGGTACGTATAACATCGGTATTTTTGCAGACGGAAACTTGATAGGTACCACCGGATTTGTGTTGCAATAACATGGGAAGCCTGTACATTCATATCCCATTTTGCCAATGTCGCTGTGCATACTGCGACTTTTTTTCTACCACCCAACACCAACTAAAAGACGCTTATGTGCAAGCCGTATGTGCCGAACTTGCCATGCGCAAAGACCAACTACCTACCCCGTTTATAGAAACCATTTACTTGGGTGGCGGTACACCTTCTACTTTAAGCATAGCTCAGTTGGAGCAAATTTTTGAGCAAATTGCCAAGCATTATAACTTGTCAACCTTGCGCGAATGTACCATAGAGTGCAACCCGGACGACATTACTCCACAATACCTATCTGGCATTAAACAAACGCCCATAAACCGCATCAGCATGGGGGTTCAATCGTTTAACGATGCCGAACTAAAACTGATAAACCGCAGGCACAACGCTACACAAGCCATAAAAGCCGTTGAACTTATTACCCAAGGTGGCATAGAAAATTGCACCATCGATTTAATATATGGCCTGCCCAATCAGACCATGAAAACCTGGCAAAACAACCTGCAAACAGCCCTTTCGTTGCCCATAAAACACCTTTCGGCATACCACCTTACCTACGAAGAAGGTACAGCCATGTACAAACTAAAAGACATGGCTGTAAGCGAAGAAATAAGCTGTTTGTTTTTTGATACATTGCTTAGTACCACCACACAAAAAGGCATGCATGCCTACGAAATATCCAATTTTGCCTATCCGGGCTACCAATCGCAACACAACAGCCGTTATTGGCAACAAAAACCGTATTTGGGCATAGGCGCAGGAGCACACTCGTACAACGGTTTTAACAAAAGAAGCTGGAATATCGCAGATTTAACACAATATTTAAACGGAATTAACCAAAATTCACGTAAATTTGAGGTTGAATATTTAACAGACAACGATGTGTACAACGAATTGGTGATGACATCGTTACGCACCAAAGAGGGTGTTGCATTGAGCAAGCTTAAGGGTAAATACCTACCCTACTTCTTAAAACAAGCCCAAAAACACCTTAAAAACGGTACACTCATACTAACAGACACACATTGTTGCTGTACCCCTAAAAGCTGGTTTATTTCGGACGGAATTATATGCGATTTAATGGTATAAAACTAAAGCGTTATGCAAAAACCATCACATTCAGTTTGTTTGTGTTGGTGCTATCGCTTGTAAAAATACCTTCGCCCGATGACATTTTAAACCGCATTTGGGTAGACGTTGTGCCCATTCATCCCCGCATAGAAAATTCCATTGTAACCATTAGCAGCACCCCCAATGCCGACAAGTACGAGCACGCTATTTTTTACGCCATGCTTGTGCTCATTTTCTTTATAGAATTACCCAAAAAAGTAGGTTACTATCGGTATTTAATTGTATTTTTGTACACATTTTTATGGGGCTGTTGCATTGAGCTTATTCAAGAACTTACCCCACACCGAACTGCCAATATCATAGACTGTTTAGCCAACGGTAGCGGCATTATTATTTCGCTTTTTATCATCTTTATCTTATCTTATTTCTATGAACGAAAAACTGTATCAAATTGCCTTAACGCTATTAAAAGGCGTAAGCGTTTCAAACGCAAAAAAACTACTTGATTGCAACCATACTGCCCAACAACTGTTTTCCCTTTCCAAACAAGCATTACAAGACATAACCGGTTTGGAAAACACACACGTTACCACGCTGTACAATCAATTTGATTGGGCCCTGCAACAAGCCGAAAAAGAGCTGCTGTTCTGCACTAAATACCACATTACACCCCTTTTTTACACCGATAACGCCTATCCACAAAGGCTTTTGGAATGCGAAGATGCTCCCATTATGCTGTACCAAAAAGGAAACACAGATTTAAACAACGGCAAATTTGTTTCTATTGTGGGTACTCGCATGGCTACCGATTACGGAAAAACTGCCTGCCACCAATTGGTAAAAGGATTAGCGGATAACGTAGAAAATTGCATTATTGTAAGCGGACTTGCATACGGCATTGACATAGCCGCCCACAAAGCTGCCTTGGAGTGTAACATTCCAACCATTGGGGTTATGGCAAGCGGTTTAAACAGCATCTACCCATCGGCACACCGAAACACCGCTATCCAAATGCTAAAACAAGGATCGTTGCTTACCGAACAACCCTACATGGATAATTCGTTAAAATACCATTTTATTAAACGAAACCGTATTATTGCCGGCATGGCAGATGCTGTAGTTGTGGTAGAAAGTGCGGCCAAAGGCGGTGCCATGGTAACCGCTAACATAGCCAATACCTACAACAAAGACGTGTTTGTATTTCCGGGCAGGTGCAACGACAAAACCTCTGCCGGTTGCAATGCCCTTATCAAGCACAACAAAGCCATGCTGATAGAAAATGCCGCCGATTTAATGGAAATAATGGGTTGGCAAAACAAAGCCAAAAAACAAGCCAAACAAGCTACACAACAAAACACAGATAGGTATCAAAACTTATCGGCTGTAGAACTACAAATAGTAAAAGCCATAGAGCAAGAACATTTTCCGCACGTAGATACCCTCTCTGCCAAACTCAACATAAAAGTAAACGATTTGCTTGCCATGTTGCTTATGTTGGAATTTCAAAACATTGTGGTATGTTTACCTGGAAACAGGTACAAATTGCAAGCCTAAAAGAATGTGATAAGTTATTGATACATAAGGTTATAAAAAAACAAAAGGTAGTCACTCTTGACCACCTATTTGCTAACCTTAAAATCAAATACTATGAAAAAATCACAATGCAAAAGTAGAGGTAATTTGCTTATTGGCAAGCAATACAAAGCATTTTTTGCATCATAGTACTCATTTTGCCGTTTATTATTACAATAACTTTACATTCTTGTTAATAACCTATTACATACGTGTTGAAAACTTTGTTTACAAGTTGTGACAAACTTGGTAAAAATAAATTTGGATATATCAAATGGGCATTGGCATAATCAACTATTTGAATACAGCAAAAAAAGTATTGATTTTTTACCTTTTAAAAATAAACAGGCTTATTAACTCAATTTTTATGGTTTGAAATAAAAAGTTTCTTACATTTGCAGTTATAAACACTGTGTTAATAACTAATACAAAACGCAAATTATAAGGAAGTTAGTCTGTTAATAATTGGTTGATAACCTATTTTCTATTGATAATAACGTAAAAAGCAAATTATCAGCCCATTTTTTATCCACTTATTAACAACCCCTTATTCTTCCTATTTTTTATTTTTTTTATTCATTTAAATTTTAAATTAAAAAAAGATATGGATTTGGTTAATAAAATCAACGAGCTCAAAAAACAAAAGAATGCCATTATCATGGCGCACTATTACCAAGATGCAGCCATACAAGATATTGCCGATTACGTAGGCGATAGTTTAGCATTGGCTCAATGGGCGGCTAAAACAGAAGCAGCCATTATAGTAATGTGTGGGGTGCATTTTATGGGCGAAACAGCCAAAATTTTATCGCCTCAAAAAAGGGTGTTGGTACCCGATACTGCAGCCGGATGTTCGTTAGCAGACAGTTGTCCTGCCGATGAGTTTGCTGCCTTTATCAAAGAGCATCCAAACCATACCGTTATATCGTATGTAAACACCACAGCAGCCGTTAAAGCATTAACCGATGTGGTAGTAACCTCTACCAATGCAAAAGCCATAGTAGATACTTTTGAGCCTGATGCACCCATTATCTTTGGTCCAGACCACAATTTGGGCAATTACATAAACGAGGTAACCGGCAGAAAAATGGTACTTTGGAACGGTGCCTGCCACGTGCACGAAAAATTTGCTGCCGATAAGCTAAAAGCCTTAAAAGAACAATACCCCGATGCACCGGTACTTACCCACCCCGAATGTAAACAATCTGTGGTGGAATTATCTGATTTTGTAGGTTCTACCCAAGCCATTTTAAATTATGCCGGAAAATCGGACGCAAAACGTTTTATTGTTGTAACCGAAAGCGGTATTTTGCATAAAATGAGGCAACAATACCCAGAAAAAGAGTTTATTCCAGCTCCTTCTGTGGATGGTGCAGCTTGCAACGAATGTAACTACATGCGTTTAAATACCTTACAAAAGGTATATGATTGTTTGCTAAACGAGTCGCCCCAAGTTTTGGTGGACGAAGCTGTAGCCCAACAAGCCGTAAAACCCATTTTACGCATGTTGGAATTATCCAAATAAGTCAGTTTAGCTACCTTTTTTTCCAAGTATATTGAATTACCGCATGTATGGTAGTTTGATGGGGAATTTCGTGTATGTTATCGGTATAATACGTATGTGCAGCTTTTAGGTAAATACCCCACCCTTTGTGTGGTTTGTATCCTATGTTTACATACGCCCTGATTCCCTTTCCATAGTAACCCGTATTTGAAAAGGCGTACAAAACGTCGTTTTCATATACGGTTATTTTATTGTCGTAATCGGGTATATCAAAAAAACACAACCTACCCATTATTTGCCATTGGTTGTTTTTAAACCCTATGTCTTGAAATACCAAATGACCCATGCATATAGGTTGGTTGTGGTACTGAAACAAACGCCCTACCCAACCCGATTTTAGCTGTAATCCTTGCTTTAATGTACCGTTGTATTGCAGTTGTATGCTATGTTTGGTGTAAGCATAGGTGGGCAAAATGGTTTGGTTTTGCGCAGATTCATTGCGCTCTTGTTTGCTCCATTGCCATTTGCAAAACAGTTGTTGTGTTTGGTTAAATTGATACGTGCCACTTACTTGCGTTTTATATACCATAGAACTTCGGTTAATGCGGTGTTGGGGCGATAATTTTTTGCTTATCTCGGCACTCATGTTCCATTTTAAGGTAGGCAATACAAGCCATTCTACCGTACCATAACACCCTATTTCACCCTGTTTAAAAGCACTTTCTACGCTACCGGCATAGCCGAATGCTTGGTTGTAGCAAGGAGCATAATACCGTTGTTGCAGTCCTATTTTAAGCGTGCTGTGCAACGCAATGGTTACTTGATTGACAGTAGCTATTTTTCCGGTATGATTGCAAGCTATTTCGCCCGAAAATAAAAAATTTTTATAGTGCGTTCTGTAGTCTAATCCAATAAAAGCCAAGCGAGTAAACCAATCGAACATAAACGAGCACCCTACTTTTATGTGTGCGTAATTGGCCAATACATTGCCCCCTACCATGTAGGTTATTTCACCTTGTTTTTTAGCCAGTTCGGCTGTGGTTCGGTGTAATCCTTGTGCTTCATCTACTTGTTTTACAGACCCTAATGCCGAAAATTGCCAATGTTTGCTTTGCAAGGTAATGCCTAAACCACGCAAATAAAGCTGTTCAGATCCTTTCTTTTTGGCATACAGTTTATCTTGTCGTTTGCCCAACGAATTGATATCAGACCAATGGCTAAAACCACTGCCTGTGCCCAATACCAACCCTTGTCCAAAAGTAGCCGAATAATCGCCTATTACCAATTGCTTTAAAACACCACAGTTTTTAATGGCAACATGGCCCGAATAAAAATCAAATCCGGCATTGTGAGGCAACGTAAACGGCTCGTAAGCGTTTTTTTGAGCGGTTAAACCAGCCGAAATGTGTTCTTGGTTTAGTTGGTAATTGATGTATCCTGCCCAGGGTTTACCCAAATACTTGCCTTGTAGGTATGCTTTATCGGGCTGAAAAGTATAATCAAAACGCGAAGTAACCGTATGTGATGCATTTTTCAAACTGTTTTTTAGCGAAAAGGTGTTTGGGGTATCTATGGGTTTGGCTTCTACAAAAGGCAGTAACAGCGCTATGGTAATGGAATCCATTTCTTCTACCAAAGCCAATTCGTATGGCGTGGCAAAAAAATCCCTGTCGTACCTATATTCCAAGATGTTTTCTATTTGCCTGTAAGACAAAAAAGGAAAATCTTCTAAGTTTTCCCTTTCCACGCTGTTTAAATTAACGGGATGTTGGGCTTTATCCAACCAAGTTTGGTAGTATTCTTCTGCCACGTCGGTGTGTAAATCTTGCGTGTATTGTTCCAGCCAATGGGTAAAAACAGCAGGCAGTTGGGTGGCATATACATGGTTTACAAAGAAAGAAAACCATAATAACCATTTTAATTTTTCCATGTATATACTATTCCAACACTGCTGTTTAATCCGGTTGCAACGTGGTACTGAAACCCTACGTCGCATTGGATTTGACCTATTTTTATACCTAATCCTAAAGTGGGTTGCAAGGCTTGACACACGTATAGTCCGGTTCTAATAGCCAACTGTTTTATTACCTGATAATCAATACCTAATAACTTCTCTGCCGCCAACTCCTGCTGTGTTCGTAAATCACCTTTAAAAGAAACTCTGATTGGTCGCCCTTTCTCCCTTTGATCAGATATATCAACATCAATTCCGGACTTTTTGCATTCTTCAATAATTTGTTCCTTCAGTCCTCTTGGAATCTGTATGTATCCATCTACATCCTTTCCCAAATATACAGCGCTAAAATTGTAATAATTAGAATATCCCAGTCTCTTATTCTTATAAAATTCCGGATTGTCAAAGGCTGCCAGACTTCGAATCTGATTCTGTATTCTTGGCATAAGATTTAGCGTATCAATATAAACACCATTACTTAACACCATATGAAGTTTACCAACAACATCTGCCTTAACAAACTCGCACTTCTTTTTCCACGGCTTCGGTCTGTTACTCATATCCGTACCGGCAAGCATCCCTTGGCTTTCCGCTAACTCTCCCTGCCACTTTGTCATATATTTTTCAATATCTTCTATGCCCAGCTTTTCTGTTTTATTAAACAAAGCATCCCACTGATTTGGGTATGCATTCCAGTTTGCATCCACAAAGGCACTGTTTCCATTTTTAAGTGCCTGCCCCTGCAGAGGCAAAGCAATCAGATTACCAATACTACTTGCCACATCCTGAGAAGGATACATTCTGTCATAATAATGGAACGACTTCATATTAATGGAGGCCGAACCCTTATCTAATAATAAAAAGCCAAAATTTCTTGCCATAGCAGCTGGTATCGCCTTTTTAAAGAAAATCCATACATGAGCACCCTTGCCGGATCTGGATCTCTCAACTAATGGCTTAATACCATTTATCTTACACATTTTCCTAAGTGCATCCACTTCCTTATGCCATTCATTATCTGTGTTTGCAAAATCTGTCGCCTCTGCACCTTTTTCATGATTATCAAAATCAAACACAATAAA
>JAFOWX010000037.1 GCA_017391905.1 Paludibacteraceae bacterium
ATTGGTGCGCAAGTGTCTAATGCGGGTGCTGAGGTGGCGTTTACTCGTTTGATGGAAGAGGTGGAAAGAATGCGTCGCTATGGCTTTACACAAGATGAGTTGGAGCGAGCAAAAAAGTCGTATTTAGCTCTGCTTGAGCAGATTTACAATCATCGTGACCAACATAAAAACGATTATTTTGTAAGTGCTTGCATTGATAATTTTTTGAATAATGAAGCTATGCCTTCAGATGAAACCACATTCAATGTAAGTAAAAAAATTGCTTCGCAAGTTACCATAGCCGATGTGAATGCTTGGGCAAACTCTTGGAATACAAACAACGTATTTATTTGGTTTGCAGGCTCTTCTCTTGAAAAACTCCCAACAAAAGAGTTTGTAAAAAATGAATTGATGGCTCTGCCAAACAAGGAAATTAAGGAGTATGAAGATGTTGAGTTGCCAGAGGCAATCATTTTAGATTCACAACTTCCTGCAAAAGGAAAAATACTTAAAAAACGTGCTATTAAAAACGGTGCCATTGAGTATAAACTATCCAATGGAGTGGAAGTTTATTTTAAACAAACAGACTACAAGGACGATGAAATTTTGCTTTCTGCCAAAAGTTTTGGCGGAGCAATATTACTAGATTCTACCGATTATGTAAATGCTCGTTTTGCAGACGAACTATATGCCGAAGGTGGCATAGGCACCATGAATAAGGTGCAGTTGGAGAAATTTTTATCGGACAAACGCACTTCGCTTGATGCTTCTATTGATACTTACAATGAGGTCCTTGGCGGTTATGCATCAAAGAAAGACGTCGATTATCTTTTCCAATTGTTGTATGCACATTTTACTGCTGTAAGAGAAGATTCTATTGCTTATCGTTCTTTTGTTGAACGTTTTATTGCAAGCAACAAAGACCGTGATAATAGACCACTTACAGCTTTTGTTGATACCATTGAAAATAAATTGTATCGCGACAATAAACTTGTTTCAACGATAAAAATTGAAGATTTGCCAGCTCTGGATTTTGAACGTTCTATCGAGATATTTAAAGAACGTTTTGCCAATGCAGCGGACTTCAAATTTACCATTGTGGGTAGCATAGATGAAGCAACATTGGAACCACTTTTGGAAAAATATGTAGCTTCGCTTCCTGCAAACAAAACTCGCGAAAAAGTGAAACGTGCAGAACCATTGGAACAAAAAGGCAAAGACTCTGTTCGTTTCAACAAAGAAATGCAAGTGCCTGCTACTTGGGTACTTATACGCAATTTTGTGGATGTTAAATCTTCGGCTAATAAGTTGGCGTACTTTATGCTAGAAGATATTTTAGATTTGGTTTACACCGAAAAAGTGCGTGAAGAGCAAGGTGGCACATACGGGGTGTCTGCCAATGTGTCTTTGTCTAACGAACCTAAACCTCATGCAACTTTAACTATTCAGTTTTCAACGGATGCTGCAAAAGTAGATGCGTTGATTCCAATTGTGTATGCTGAACTAAAAAATATTGCAGAAAATGGTCCTCGTGAGGCAGATTTGCAAAAGGTGAAAGAGCACAAAAGAAAAACATTTGCCGATGAACAAAAAAGCAACAATTATTGGTCTTCACGTTTGCAAGCCATTCAAATGTATGGCAAAGACAACGGTGCTACTTACCTAAAACGTCTTGAAAAAACATCTGCCAAAGACATACAAAAGGCTGCTAAAGCATTGCTTAACAGCCCAAATTTAAAAGAAATAGTGCAAGTGGGTGTGAGTAAGTAGTCTTACTGAGTGATATTACTCAACCACCCATTTAATCACTTGATTTTTGTACTGAATAAAGTATATACCAGCAGTGGTAGGCGCCTCGGTGGCACTACCGCTGTTTTTTTGTATGCATCTGCCTTGTATATCGTAAAGAGTCCATTCGTCTTCTTCGTTTATGCCTTGCAAGGTGGCATTTTCATCTATGCGAGTAGGGTTTGGATAGATGCTGTAGGTAGTTTCTGTATTTTCTTCGATATCGGTGCTGTTTAGTTTTTCTATCCAAATAATTTCGGTGTCAAAATGTTTGGTCATGCCTGTAACCAGTAAACCATCATTCATCAGTTCCTTGCCAGATTGGGTGCAAGAAAGATGGGTGCGGTCTTGGAAAGTAATTTTGTAGTTGGCATTTTCTTCTAATCCTTGCAAGTAAATTCGCTTGCTACTACCATCTATACCGCCACCGTTTAGGTGCGAAAACAAGAAGACAGAACCTTTCTCAGTTGTAGGATTGTAAAACTGTATCCCGTCCCAATGTTTGCCGTCAGGCATAGGCAAAATATGGTAAACATTGCCTCCGCGCAGTATGGCACGTTGCTTTTCGTTGTATAGTTTCCAATGAATTTTAGCCTGATTAAATTCTATAGTACTCATGTCTCTGCCCACTGCACAAGCCATCATGGCACCCATCATACTGCTTCTAAGCACGTATTTTGCCCAACTTTCTGGGTTGCTATTTATGTTGCCTGCATCTTGTGCCGATGTCCAATCGTAACCCACGTCAAATTTTAGTTGAACAGGATTTATCATATAACTGTTGCTGTAAAACGCCATACGGTGGTTGAGCGGACCGCCCGAGTCTTCCATGGTCATAAATGTCATGCGACGCAAGGTGGTAAAGTCTTTTAGCGAACCGCCAGCACTGCAATGTTCGTATCTAAACTGTGGATAACGGGCAATAAGGGCATCTAAAATGTTTAATAGTCCTTGGTGCGATGTATAAGAGTTTGCCTTTTCAAGGTCGAAATCGCTTCGCCAATAATCTATCTTCCAGTTTTCAATGCGCTGTGCCAGCGCATCAATCTGTGCCTGCTGTGCTTCTTTTTTGGCAATGTCTTGCCCTAAATATGTGTCGCACATGTAGAGCGAATTTTTAATGGTTGGGTATTTGGCTTTGGTAAGTGTGCCAAAAGTCATGCCGTTTGGCCATTTGCCAGCGTAAGGGTTCCATTGTGTTTCTAATACAGGATCAAAACCACTGTTGGCATCTGCTCCCGTTGTTGGCACAGTCCACCAGTAGTCCATTTTTATAAGTCCAACGCCCAGCTCTGGTAGGTTGTAGCGGTTTAGGTAATACTTAAAGTCGTTTTCACTAAAAGCGTTGTAATG
>JAFOWX010000038.1 GCA_017391905.1 Paludibacteraceae bacterium
CTATCCAATATCTTGGTATTTTCCTTGAAAAAAATGTCATGTTATATTATGATTGGCGCGACATTACGGCTGCCATTGATAGCAAAAGGCCTAATACAATGCTTAGTGAAGCGGCAAATAAAACCTGAAATTCGCCCGGAAGCATAAAGGTTATGGTATGTGCCGGAATCCAAAATAAGGGTATGGTCTTTTTAAATACAAAGTCCCATTGTACTTTCCAATTAAGGCTACTCAATATATTGCCAAATGGTATAGGGGTAACAAGGGATTTTAAACTACCGTTGCAAGCTAATATGTGCGTGTCTGTAATTTTGTGAACCGTCATAAATACGGGAGCAAAAAAGGTGTTCATGGCTGTTGAGATGCAGCAAGCACCAACTAATTTTTTCCATGTAAAACTTCCTTGCATGGCTGCGCAAGCATCTTCAATGCCCAATGATTGTAGCAATACCGGAGTGCCATTTTTAAAGATGTTCATGGCAAAAGCTATGAGTACGCCAAATATACCCCATACAATGGCACGTGGCAGAATACCATAGCCTTTGTAATAGTAGATGCCTTGTTTAATGCGTAATCCCACCATTTCGCCCACGCTTGATAAAATCATAAATTTTATAAACGCCATGACGTAAGGATGAGCGGCATTGGTTGTTTTGTAGGCTTCGTACACGCTATCGCTTATAAAAAAGGGTACAAGCAAGGCTGCTACAACGGCAATAAAAAGAATGTCTGCTTTTTTTATCATGATTTATTCTTTAGAGCGCAAATCTTTTACACGTACGGCTTTTCCTTCTGCATTGGGAATTTCGTCTTTTTCGCGTAAAATAACGTATGGCGTTAGCAATAATTCGTCTTTTAATTTGCGGGTAATGCTTTTGCATAGCGCATGTGGGTCTGCAATGGGGGCATTGCCTTTTTCTACCTCAATGATTAAATCGTCGTTATTATTTTCGGTTTTAATGGTAATGAGGTAATTGGTGCCTACTTCTGGATATTGCATCAAAATCTTTTCAATTTGCATGGGGAATATGTTTACTCCTTTTACAATAAACATATCGTCGCTACGGCCTTTGATACGGTCTATGCGTCTATGGGTACGTCCACAGGGGCATGCTTCGGGGATAATACGCGTTAAATCGCGGGTGCGGTAGCGCAATAGTGGCATGCCTTCGCGGTCTAATGTGGTAAGTACCATTTCGCCAATTTCGCCTTCGGCTACGGGTTCTAAAGTTTGTGGATCTACAATTTCAATGATGTAGCTGTCTTCCCATAGGTGCATGCCGTTTTGCTCGGTACATTCAAATGCCACGCCAGGGCCACTCATTTCGGTCATACCAAAACAGTTATAAGCTTTTACGCCAAAACGTTGTTCAATTTTACGGCGTGTTTCTTCTGTGTGAGGCTCGGCACCAATTAAAAAGGTTGTTAATTTGGTGTCTTTGGCAGGATCAATGCCTAACTCATCAAATACGTCGGCTAAGCGTAAGGCATAGCTGGGTATGGCGTGAATGGCGGTGGTGCCAAAATCGGTTATGCATTTAATTTGGCGACGGCTATTACCGGCAGCAGCAGGAATAGACATGGCTCCCAATGCTTCTATACCGGCTTGTATGCCCAAACCGCCAGTAAACATGCCGTAACCCGATGAGTTTTGAATAACGTCGGTGTTACGTAGGCCAACCATGTAGAAACAGCGTGCCACGCGGTTTGCCCAGGTGGCAATGTCGTTTTTGGTGTGGCAAATAACGGTGGGGTTGCCTGTGGTTCCACTGCTGGAGTGTAAACGAACCAATTCTTTTTTATCGCATGCTAAAAATCCAAAGGGATAATTATCGCGCATGTCTTGTTTGGTGGTAAAAGGCAATTTGCTTAAATCGGCCAAACTTTTTATGTCGTTGGGCGAAATGCCCATTTCTTCAAATTTCTTTTTATAATATGGTGCATTGGCTGCGCGTTTAACGGTTTCTTGTAAACGGGCAAGCTGTAATGATTCTATTTCTTGGCGCGAAAGGGTTTCTATTTCGGGCTCGAAATATTTCGATTGATTCATAGTGTATAGGTTTAGTGATTTTGGTTGAATAGTTGTAAACGTTCTTGTAATAGAGCGTAATGGTGTGGCTTGATGTTTGACGAACAAGCACGAATACCTTGACGGGTAGAACCGGTGGTAGATAAGTCGATACCGCTAATTCCGTAATATAACAGCTCTTTTAATAGTTGAGCTCCGGTCATGTCTTTGTAGCCAATGGTAAAGAAGAAACCATCGCTTACCGGACGGTCGCAGTCTTTGTCGTAAACAATGTGGAAACCGTTTTGTAGCAAGATTTCTTTTATTTTTTCGGTTCTGTTAGCGTATTCTTTTACGTCTTGCACAAAGGTGTATGTGCCGTCGCAAGCAGCTTTTAGCATGGCAGCCATGGCGTATTGCGCTGAGTGTGAAACACCAGAGGAGAATGTGTATAAGAATACGTAACTATAGGCGGCACCAAATCGACCAATACCATATCGATTGGCCAAGGTGGGGTAGTTGCGTTGGTAAAGGGCATCTGAGATACATGCTACGGCTATACGTTGACCTGCATAGCTGAAGATTTTAGATGCGCTCATAAGCAATATATAATTATCGGTATAGTGTGATACCGATGGTTGGTATGGTGCTTGGAATGGTATGCCAAAATCTTGACGGAAGTCCATGGTCATGTAGGCAAGGTCTTCGATAACAATAACATCGTATTGTGTGGCTAACTGACCTATAATTTGCAATTCTTGTTGGGTTAGACACATCCAAGATGGATTGTTGGGGCTGGAATACAAAACAGCACAAATATTTCCTTGTTTAAAGTAGCTTTCTAATTTATCACGTAGTTTTTCGTTACGATAATCTGCTACATCGAACGATGCAATGTTAGCGCCAATTACTTTGGCTTGCATCTTTTGAACAGGGAAACCTGGATCAATGTACAAAATGGTATCTTTTTTGGCATCCAATTGCGAACAAAGCATCAGTGCACCAAATGAGGCTTGCATAGAACCTACAGTAGGGGTGCAACCTTCAGGGTTGATGTCGGTATTTAAGAATGCTTTTACAAAGCGAGATGTTTCTTGTTTTAGTTGGGGAATACCGTCAATGATGGGGTATTGCGAGGCAACACCGTTTTGTAGTGCTTCGCATTCGGCTTGTACGCCAACTGCAGAAGGGGGGAGCCCGGGGATGCCCATTTCAAAATGAATATATTCAGTTCCGGTTTGTTGCTCGGCCATGCGAACAAGGGCACCTACTTGACGAATAGATGCACTTTGGATGTCTTTAATTTCTAATTGTTGCATAATGCCATCTACAATAGAGGGCTCTATGATTGTTTTCATAATGGTTATATGTGCTGTTAATAAACGGCAAAGATAATTATAATGGCTAAATAGACCAAAGAAAAAAATGCAAATTTGGCATAAAAAAAGCCTGCATAATGCAGGCTTTGAAGAGGTTCCTAGCAGATTCGAACTGCTGTAGACGGTTTTGCAGACCGGTGCCTAACCACTCGGCCAAGGAACCTTGTTTTGTTAAAGCACTGCAAAGGTATGAAAAGAATTTTAATATGCAAATATTTTGTGCTTATTTTTTTGTTTCGTTTGTACGAATAGCACTTTGTAGAGGAGGAAAAAGCTGTTTGTAGCCATGCAAGAGGGACTATATGAATATTTCTCTATTCTTCTTATTAGTTCTCAATAATTTTTGTAACTTTGCATC
>JAFOWX010000039.1 GCA_017391905.1 Paludibacteraceae bacterium
CCCATTACCATTCTACGAAGTATAGAAAGTGTAAAAGGGTTGTATGAAATAAGGGTAGAATTCAGTAGTAATATATTTAGAATATTTTGATTCTAAAAATGAAAATGATGAAAAACAAAAATAAAAATGAAGCAATACTTAACTGCAACAATCTAGAAGAGTTGTTAGAGGTAGAATATGGCAAAAAAGGAACTGCTCAACGCGATAAATTTGATAAAGAAACAGAAACATTTTGCTTAGCTCAAACATTAAGGGAAGAAAGAAAATTGGCAGGTCTTACGCAACAACAATTAGCAGATAAAATTGGTACTAAAAAGACCTATATATCAAGAATAGAAAATGGTCAATCAAATATTCAGTTAAATACATTGTTTAGAATATTTGAAGGATTAGGAAGAAAAATTAGTCTTACAGTGTTGTAAATTTTATTGAATTATTACATCATTCGTAAATTTTCTGTTAAATTGTTGGCGAAATAAAATAAATGCTATACATTTGCAACTATAAACAAAACAGCACATGAACGTATTCAACATTATTATGCTAAACATTATTATTCGCTTGCAAAGCACGCGGAGGTAAGTTTGGTGTAATAAAGTGAACAATAAACCTAAAAACCTTGCTTGCCTCCTTGGAAAGCAAGGTTCTTTTTTTATTCATATTTTAAATGGTAATTTCCTCGTTGTTGCTCGCATTCGAAATCCTCATTTACCCAAGTAAACTCCGGTTTCTCATGCTTCGCACGCCTAGAAATTCCTCATTTAAAATAAGAATAATAGGTTAAGAAGGAACCGATCAACAACAAAAAATATGAACAACAAACTATTTATATTCGATACAACCCTACGCGATGGCGAGCAAGTACCTGGCTGTCAGCTTAACACCGTAGAAAAAATACAGGTGGCAAAAGCCTTAGAGACCCTTGGGGTAGATGTAATAGAAGCAGGATTCCCTGTTTCAAGCCCGGGCGATTTTAACTCGGTGGTAGAAATATCCAAGGCCGTTTCTGCTCCCGTTATTTGTGCCCTTACGCGCGGCATTAAAACCGATATAGACATAGCCGTAGAGGCGCTAAAATACGCCAAACGCAAGCGTATCCATACGGGTATTGGCACATCAGATTTGCACATCAAATACAAATTTAACTCCAATCAAGACGAAATTTTGCGCCGTGCGGTAGAGGCGGTAAAATACGCCCGCAATTTTGTAGATGAAGTGGAATTTTATTGCGAAGATGCCGGCCGTACCCATAACGAGTATTTGGCGCGCGTGGTAGAGGCGGTTATCAAAGCCGGTGCTACGGTGGTAAACATTCCCGATACCACAGGCTATTGCTTGCCTCACCAGTACGGCGAAAAAATAGCCTATTTGGTTAATAACGTAAGCAACATAGATAAGGCTATTCTTTCTACCCATTGTCACAACGATTTGGGCATGGCAACCGCCAATACCATGGCAGGTATCATAAACGGTGCGCGTCAGGTAGAGGTTACCATCAACGGCGTGGGCGAGCGCGCAGGCAATACCTCGCTCGAAGAAATTGCCATGATATTAAAATGCCACAAGCATTTGGGCATAGAAACCGGAATCAATACCCAGCAAATCATGTCCACATCGCGCATGGTATCCAATTTGATGAACATGCCCATTCAGGCCAACAAAGCCATTGTGGGACGCAATGCGTTCTCTCATTCATCGGGCATACACCAAGACGGCGTGCTAAAAAACATTCAAACTTACGAAATCATCAACCCCCAAGAAGTGGGTATAGACGATAACTCCATTGTACTAACCGCACGCAGTGGTAGAGCGGCGTTAAAACACCGTTTACAGTCGTTAGGTATTCGATTATCGTCCGAAAAATTAAACGAGGTGTACCAACGCTTTTTGCAATTGGCCGATAAGAAAAAAGAAATTACAGACGACGATGTGTTGGTGTTGGCAGGCAACGAACAAAACGCAGGCAAACCCATTCAATTGGAGTCGCTTACCATTGTTTCCGATAAAGATGCATGCGCCAAAGCAGACCTTTGCTTAAAAGTATTTGGCAAGGTACAATGCGCCAAGGCAGAGGGAAATGGTCCGGTGGATGCCGGTATCAATGCGCTAAAACAAATTATAAAGCGCGATATGGTGTTGCAAGAGTTTACCATTCAGTCTATTAGCAAAGGTAGCGACGACGTGGGTAAAGTGCACATGCAAATATTGTATAACGGCAAGGTGTATTATGGTTTTGGAGCGCATACCGATATTGTTGTAGCTTCTATTCAATCATACATAAGCGCAGTAAATAAATTTATGATACGAGAAAATAATTCGGTCCCTGAGCCTGTCGACGTGTTGTTGACCGATAGGGAAAAAGTGACCGAAAACAACCCTAAAACCTTATTCGACAAACTTTGGGACGCCCATGTAGTAACCCAAGTAGAAGACGGTCCAACCCAATTGTACATAGACCGTATGTATTTGCACGAGGTAACCTCGCCACAAGCCTTTGATGGTTTGAAAAAACGTGGTTTGCCGGTATTCAGACCCAATCAGGTAACCTGTATGCCAGATCACAACATACCTACGCTAAACCAAGACAAACCCATTGCAGACCCGGTGTCTAAGGCGCAAGTGGAAACGCTCGATAAAAATGCGCGCCATTTTGGGGTGCAATATTTTCCCATGGGACACCCCAAAAACGGAGTTATCCATGTGGTTGGACCCGAAAACGGTTTGTCGCTTCCCGGCATGACTTTGGTGTGTGGCGATTCGCACACCTCTACGCACGGTGCGGTAGGTGCGCTTGCTTTTGGCATTGGCACATCGGAAGTAGAAATGGTATTGGCATCGCAATGTGTGTTTCAATCGCGTCCAAAAACCATGCGCATTACCTTTAATGGCGAGTTAAAACCAGGCGTTTGCCCCAAAGACGTGGCACTTTACATGATAGCCCAATTGGGTACAGGCGGTGCAACCGGCTATTTTGTGGAATACGCAGGCCCGGTGGTAGAAAATATGAGCATGGAAGGCCGTTTAACCTTGTGCAATTTATCCATAGAAATGGGGGCACGCGGTGGCATGATAGCACCGGACGAAACCACTTTTGCCTACCTAAAAGGCCGAGAATATGCGCCACAAGGCGAGGAGTGGGACAAGGCTGTAGCGCATTGGCGCACCTTGCGTACCGATGCCGATGCTGCTTTTGACAAGGAATACACCTTTGATGTTTCGCAAATACAACCCATGATTACCTACGGTACCAATCCCGGTATGGGTATGGGCATTAACGATACCATTCCAATGCTCGATGATATTGCACCAGAAGCTCGCTTGTCCTTCCAAAAAGCCTTGGATTACATGGGCTTTAAACCAGGTCAGTCTTTAGTAGGCCACCAAATTGACTATGTATTTTTAGGTAGTTGTACCAATGGTCGAATAGAAGATTTTAGGGCGTTTGCATCGGTGGTAAAAGGCAAGAAAAAACACCCCGATGTGGTGGCTTGGTTGGTGCCGGGATCTTGGAAAGTGCGTCAGCAGATTATAGACGAAGGTATTTTAGACATCCTAACCCAAGCAGGTTTTGAATTGCGTGAACCTGGTTGCTCGGCTTGCTTGGCTATGAACGACGATAAAATCCCTGCCGGAAAATACGCCGTATCCACCAGCAACCGCAACTTTGAAGGCCGCCAAGGCCCCGGTGCTCGCACCATCTTAGCCGGCCCTTACGTTGCCGCCCACGCAGCGCTATATAAGGAGTTAGGAGTTAGGAGTTAGAAGTTAGGAGTTTGACAAATCAACGCATCAACAAATCAACAAAAAACATGAACCCACTAAATAACATCACATCCACCTGCGTTCCATTACCATTAGAGAATGTGGATACCGACCAAATAGTACCTGCACGCTTTTTAAAAGCCACCTCAAAAGAGGGCTTTGGGAATAATTTATTTTACGATTGGCGCTACCAAAAAGACGGCACGCCCAATCCATCGTTTGTACTCAACAATCCCACCTACCAAGGCAGTATTTTGGTGGCAGGCAAAAACTTTGGATCGGGGTCCAGCCGCGAACACGCAGCCTGGGCCATTGCCGATTACGGTTTTAGGGTAGTGGTATCAAGCTTTTTTGCCGATATTTTTAAAAATAACGCCATGAATAATGGCGTGCTACCCGTAGTGGTTTCGGACAATTTTTTGGCAGAAATATTTGACAGCATCGCCAAAAATCCAAATACAACCTTATCTTTGTGTTTGGAAGAACAAACCTTAACCAGCAACGCAACGGGCAGGGTAGAGAAGTTTGCCATCAACGCCTATAAAAAGACGTGTTTCTTAAACGGCTACGACGATATCGATTACCTATTGGCCAACCGCGATAAAATTGAAGCATACGAGAAGAGATGATTACATTACTAGATACAACCTTACGCGATGGCGAACAAACCTCGGGCGTTTCGTTCGCTAAACAAGAAAAAATGGCTATAGCACGCCTGTTGTTGGAAGATTTGCGCGTTGACCGTGTTGAAATTGCTTCGGCACGCGTTTCGGACGGCGAATTTGAAACCGTGCGCAACATTGCACGCTGGGCAAATCAAAACGGCTATATAGATAAGGTGGAGGTTTTGGGATTTGTAGATGGCCAAACCTCGCTCCAATGGGTAAAAAACGCTGGTGTTAAGGTTATGAACCTGCTATGTAAAGGTTCGCACAAACACTGTACCATGCAGTTAGGCAAGAAACCCGAGGAACACATTGCCGACATTGCACAAGTGGTAAACCAGGCGCAAGAGTGGGGTATTGGTATCAACGTGTATTTAGAAGATTGGAGCAACGGCATGAAAAACAGCCCCGACTATGTGTTTGCGTTGGTGGATGCTTTGCGTACCTTGCCCATACGTCGTTATATGTTGCCCGATACTTTAGGCGTGTTAAACCCTTCACAAACAGCATCGTATTGCCGACAAATGATAGAACGCTACCCCGAGTTGCAGTTTGATTTTCATGCGCACAACGATTACGATTTGGCGGTTGCCAACGTATTTGCGGCCGTGCAAGCGGGTATTCAGTGCGTGCACGTTACCATTAACGGGTTGGGCGAAAGGGCTGGTAATGCACCGCTTTCCAGCGTGGTGGCGGTATTGCACGATCAATTAGGCCTTTCTACCAACATCAACGAAAAAGAAATTAACCGCATCAGCAAGATTGTAGAAACCTATTCGGCTATTCGTGTACCTTCTAATAAACCCATTGTGGGCGAAAGCGTGTTTACGCAAGTGGCAGGGGTGCATGCCGATGGCGATTTAAAAAACAACTTGTATTGCAATTCGTTGCTTCCCGAACGCTTTGGTCGCGAGCGCGAATACGCCCTTGGAAAAACATCGGGCAAAGCCAATATTCGCCAAAACCTACGTTCTTTGGGGATTGAATTGGACGACGAGAGCATGAAAAAAATTACCGAACGCATCATCCAATTGGGCGACCAAAAGCAACAAGTTACCACCTACGATTTGCCTTACATTGTATCGGATATTTTAAAGAGCGAAAACATTGTAGAAAAAGTAAAGGTGCTCAATTATTCGCTTTCGGTAGCACAAGGACTAAAACCCGTTGCCAACGTGTCTGTGCAGATTAACGGCGAGGCTTACCAAGAGTCGTCGGTGGGCGAGGGTCAGTACGATGCCTTTATGAAAGCCCTTTGGAAAATTTACGAACGCCTAAATATGCCACATCCTGTTTTGGCCGATTATACCGTTACCATTCCTCCCGGTGGGCGTACCAGTGCCTTTGTGCAAACCCTTATTACCTGGAACTTAAACGGCAAAATAATCAAAACCAACGGCCTCGATGCAGACCAAACGTCGGCAGCGATTAAGGCCACCATTAAAATGCTAAACTTAATTTAATTAGGATATGTATACAAACAGGCCTTGTCGGGCTTTGCCCTCCAAGACCTGCCTACAATCAAGTTTTACCCCTTGGGGTAACAAAATACTCGCGTAGCGAGTTAAACTAAATAATAGGCAGGTGTTGCGCAGCAACGCCTGTACAAATCACCAAATCACCGTATCACCAAATCACCATGAATCTAGCCATAGCAATTTTAGCGGGCGATGGAATCGGCCCCGAAATATCAAAAGTAGGTGTAAACGTGTTAAATACAGTAGCCAAACGCTTTGGCCACGAGTTTGTATATACAGAGGCCATTTGTGGCGCAAGCGCCATTGATGCGGTAGGGAACCCATTCCCGCCACAAACTTTGGCAGTATGCCAAAATGCCGATGCCGTCTTTTTTTCGGCCGTTGGACACCCTAAATTTGACAACGACCCAACCGCCAAAGTGCGCCCCGAACAAGGCTTGCTTGCCATGCGCAAACAATTAGGGTTATTTGCCAACGTGCGCCCCATTGAGTGCTTCGACAAGCTACTTGACAAATCGCCCATTAAGGCCGAAATTTTAAAGGGCAGCGATTTTATTTGCATACGCGAGCTAACCGGTGGTATGTATTTTGGCGAAAAATACCAAGACGATAACACAGCGTACGATACCAACTACTACACACGCCCCGAAATTGAGCGCATCCTAAAAGTAGGCTTTGAATATGCCATGCAACGCAAAAAACACCTTACCGTGGTTGATAAGGCAAATGTGTTGGCATCCAGCCGTTTGTGGCGTCAAATAGCGCAAGAAATGGAACCTATGTATCCCGAGGTAACCGTGGATTACATGTACGTGGACAACGCTGCCATGCGCCTTATCCTTTCGCCCACCTTTTTTGATGTGATTGTAACCGAAAATACGTTTGGCGATATTTTAACCGACGAAGCGTCGGTTATATCAGGCTCTATGGGCCTGTTGCCGTCGGCTTCGGTAGGTACCGGCACGCCCGTATTTGAACCTATTCACGGCTCGTGGCCCGAAGCCGCCGGCAAAAATATCGCCAATCCACTTGCACAAATCCTTTCGGGCGCTATGCTGTTGGAACACTTTGGCCTAAAAGAAGAAGGCGCAACCGTTCGTAAAGCCGTGCAAGCATCCATGGATGCCGGCATTGTTACCGCCGATTTGGCAGGCGATGCCCAAGCCTACAGCACCACGCAAGTAGGCGAGTGGATAGCCTCTTACATAGCCAACCAATAGGTTGTAGAAATGCCATAATTACAATTTAATCATAAAAATGTGAGAGGTTGGCTTAAAAGTCGGCCTCTCTTTTTTTGTGCTTACGCAAAAGAATGTGTAACTTTGTAAGTTAAAAGTGATATTAAAATGAGTAGTATCTATCGTTTTTTAATAAGCAACAATACGTGGGAAAACTGGACTTGGTTTTTTTGCATCATTGTGGCTGCTGCCATGGTGGGTAGGATGTTGGTGTGGATAGAAAAGAAATTTTTGCGTGCCAAAGCCGAAAAAACATCCACACGCTTAGATGATTTGTTGCTAAACGTATTCCAAATGCCCTTTGTATGCGGGCTTGTGTTGTTTGGCATTTACATAGCCATTCAAATGTTGGTATTGCCACCGGTGGTATGTCCTTACATAAAAATGGCCTTTATGGTGCTTATGGTGTTGGATATAGCTTGGGTAATAAACAGGTTTATATACAACGTATTAAACGATTATTTTTTGCCTTACATAGAAAACAACAGCAACTCCAAATTAGATGTAAACGTAGTTAAAGCCGTACAAAAGATAGTTTCGGGGGTAGTGTGGGTTGTGGCTATTCTTACCACCCTTACACAGATAGGAGTAGATGTGGCAGCCATGCTAACCACCTTAGGGGTTGGTGGTATTGCGTTTGCTTTGGCTGCGCAAGACACCATTAAAAACCTGTTTGGTGGTTTTACCATTTTTGTGGACAAACCCTTTAAATTAGGCGACCGCATCCAGGTAGCTGGCTACGACGGTACGGTAGAAGACATAGGCATGCGTAGCACGCGTATCCGCACGTTAGCAGGCAGGTTGGTAACCATTCCCAACTACAAAATAGTGGATAGCGAAATAGAGAATGTTACTGCAGAACAATCGCGCAAAATTACCTTAAACTTAGGGCTAACCTACGATACTACACCGGAGGCCATGCAAGAGGCCATCGACTGGCTAAAAGAGCTTCCCAAACTTATTCCTGCCATTAAAAACGAAACCAAAGTAGGTTTTATCACTTACGGCGATTTTTCGTTAGGCATTACGTTTATCTATTACATCAAACGCCGCAACGATATTTTTGAAACCCAAAGTGCGGTGAATTTAGCCATATTAAAGCATTTTAATCAAAAAGGTTGGAACTTTGCATTCCCAACCCAAACTATTTACACCACAAACGCATAAAACAACCCTATACCATGTTTACTTGGAATCAGCTAACGGATATCATTTACAAAAAAACGCCTATTAACTCGGATAAATTGCCTTGGGACGAGATAAACCAATGCTTTTTGTTTTTGAAAGATTTTTCGGCCAATAAAGTAATTTACGGCATAAATACCGGTTTTGGCCCCATGGCGCAATACCGTGTGGACGATGCTTACTTAAACCAATTGCAATACAATTTGATTCGCAGCCATGCCTGTGGGGCAGGTAATCCGCTTAGCGATGTACAAGTGCGTGCTGCCATGGTGGCACGTTTAGGTACGTTTTTGCAGGCAAAATCTGGTGTGCATCCCAATTTGGTAAAACTGTTGGTGGATTTTATCAACTTAGAAATTTACCCCTTTATTCCACAACACGGCAGCGTGGGTGCCAGTGGCGATTTGGTGCAATTGGCGCACATAGCTTTAACGCTGATAGGCGAGGGTAAGGTACATTACCAAGGCGAGTGGTTGCCCACCGCACAAGTAATGGAAAAATGCGGTTTAAAACCTTTTGAAATTTGCATCCGCGAGGGTTTGTCTGTTACCAACGGCACCTCGGTTATGACCGGTATTTCTTTGGATAACCAGCACCATGCCGAAAACTTGTTGCAACGTGCCACATTGGCTGCTGTGTTTATCAACGAGATAGCACAAAGCTACGACGATATGCTTTCAGAACCGCTTAATGCGTGTCGCAGACACAGCGGTCAGCAATACATTGCCAATCAAATGCGCCAATTGGCAGCAGGAAGCAAGCGCATGCTTAAACGCGAGCACGAACTGTATTCGGACAAACACGCTACCCAGAAAGTGTTTGAACACAAGGTGCAAGCCTACTATTCGTTGCGTTGTATTCCCCAAATTTTCGGCCCTATTTACGATACCTTGCAATATACCCGAAACGTATTGGTAGAAGAGGTAAATTCGGCTTGCGATAATCCCATTATCGACCCTCAAACACAAAACGTGTATCACGGCGGTAATTTTCATGGTGATTATATTTCGCTCGAAGAAGATAAAGTAAAAATAGCCATGGTGCGTTTGTGCATGACCATGGAGCGCCAACTAAACTATTTGTTTCACGATAGAATCAATGGCATTTTGCCTCCGTTCTTAAACATGGGAACATTGGGGCTTAATTACGGCTTGCAGGCGTGTCAGTTTACGGCTACCTCTACTACTGCCGAATGTCAAACCTTGGCTATGCCCAATTACGTGCATAGTATTCCAAACAACAACGACAACCAAGACATTGTGAGCATGGGTACTAACTCGGCGTTGTTGTGCAAACGCGTATTAGACAATACGTACCAGGTAATGGCGGTGTTGTACATGGCTTTGGCGCAAGCTACGGATTGTTTGGGTATGCAAGACCAACTATCCGATGCGTGCAAACAAGCGTACAACCAAGTGCGTGCCATTATACCGGCTCGTGTACAAGACGAAACATTCTACGAGCAAATAGACCAACTGATAACCATGCTTAGACAAATAAACATAGCCTAATGCCTGCATGAAAACCAATACCGAACATACCAACTGGAAAGGAAACACAGGCGGAACTCCCTGGATGCAACGTTCTTTGGTGCGCCTATTTGGCGTGTTGGACGTGCGCATTTTGTACGCGGTAATGGCGTTGGTAGTGCCCTTTTACATGCTGTTTGTACCCAAAGGGTATTTGGCGCAATACCGTTTTTTTAGGCAATGTTTTGGTTTTGGACCACTAAAATCGTTCAGGTACGTGTACCTAAACCATTACGCCTTTGGCAAGGTTATTTTGGATCGTTTTGCGGTGTATGGTGGGCAAAAATTTTTGTTCAAAATAGACGGAGAAGCCTTGTACTTGCAAAAATTAGCGCAACCCGATGGGTTTGTGCAAGTGAGTTCGCACATAGGAAATTCCGAAATTGCGGGTTATTTGTTGCCTTTTAGTGGCAAAAAAATCCATGCCTTGGTGTTTGGGGGCGAAACAGAAACCGTTATGAGCAACCGTGCCAAAGCATTTGCCGGCAACCAGGTGTGCATGGTGCCTGTTATGCCCGATATGTCGCATATTTTTACCCTAAACAATGCTTTGCAACAAGGCGATATTGTGAGCATGCCGGGCGATAGGTTGTTTGGTTCTACCAAAGGGTTGCCTTGTACCTTTATGGGCAGACAGGCGCAATTGCCGGTAGGGCCTTTTATCATGGCTTTGCAACGCAACGTTAGTTTGGTAACGCTGTACGTAATGAAAGAAAAAGCCTATCGTTACCACGTGTATGTAAACGAAATTGCTTTGCCTCTACAAGCGGATAACCTTACCAAACGCCAACAGCTTGCCTACATGGCACAGCAATTTGCCTCGGGCATGGAGCAAATGGTAAAAAAATACCCCACGCAGTGGTTCAACTATTTTGATTTTTGGAATCAGTAACATGCAAATAGATACACAACATATACCCGTACAAACCATTTTGCCGCAATTGCCTCCGTATGTTATGGTGGACAAGATGCTGTTTTATCATCCGCAAAAAGCGGGGAGCGAGCTGCTTGTTTCGGCCAATAATTATATGGTAAAAGACGGATTTTTTACCACGGGTGGCATCATAGAAAATATGGCGCAAACTTGTGCCTTGCACATTGGGTATTACAACAAATACATTCTAAAAAATCCGGTTAAAATTGGATACGTGGCAGCCGTTCCTGCCTTTGAATTACACAGCATGCCCAAGGTGGGCACTATGCTAAAAACGCAGATAGAAGTGTTGTACACCGCCATGGGCATGAGCAAGGTGCAAGTTACGGTGCAAACAGCAAACGGTACGCTTATTGCCACGGCACAAATAAGCATTGTGGAAACCAATTTACCCACGCAAAATAGCTAAACAATGAATACCATAACAACCATAGCACACTACATTTCTTCGCCCTTGGCGCAAGGTTCGCAAGAAAACTTTGATGCCATGATGCAAGGCAATACCGCTTTGCAAAGGCACGAAGCATGGAGTCCGGTGCAACCTTTTATGGCATCGCGCTTTGCCCAGGAACAACCTTTGTGGCAACGCATGGTGCACACCATACAACAGGCTTGGGCGCAAACGCATTTGCCCATAGCGTCAAATAAGGTGGTATTGGTGGTGTCGTCCACCAAAGGAAGCGGACTGTCAGAACCCTTGCACGCATTGGCAAACAAGGTAGCAAAAGAGGTGGGAATTACCACGCAACCGTTGGTGGTTTCCAACGCTTGTATCAGCGGACTTTGTGCCATTATTGCCGCCAAACGCTTGTTGCAAAACGGCATGTATAGCCATGCCATAGTGGTAGGAGCCGACGAACTTTCGCCCTTTATTGTATCGGGATTTCAGTCGTTTAAAGCCCTTTCTACCAGTCATTGTAAGCCCTTTGATGCGCAAAGATGTGGCCTTAATTTGGGCGAAGCGGTGGCTGTAATGGTTTTGTCTAATTTGCCCGAAGATAAACAGCGAAGCGGTGTTTTTGTTGTAGAAAGCGGTGTAATTCGCAACGATGCAAACCACATATCCGGTCCTTCCCGAACTGGCGAAGGTTGTTACCGTGCCTTGCAAGCCGTTTTACCCCAAGATTCTACCACCAACTTAGCTTTTGTAGGCGTACACGGCACTTCCACACCGTACAACGACGAGATGGAATCCATAGCCTTGTACCGTGCCGAATTGTTAGACGTTCCCACCGTTGGCTTTAAGGGATATTACGGACATACCTTAGGCACTGCTGGTGTGTTGGAAACCATTTTGTCTATGCTTGCCATAGAGCATGGGGTAGTACCTGCTACCAAAGGATTTGAAACCTTGGGCGTGAGTCACCCTGTATCTGTTTCGGCACAAGCGGTGCCCACGCAAAAAACATCCTTTGTTAAATTGCTTTCCGGTTTTGGTGGTTGCAACGCAGCGATATATTGCAGCAAAGCACCTGCGGTGGATAAGCCGGATGCAACCCCCAACGCAACCTACACTCCTCAAACCCTGCACCACATAAAAATTACCCCCACGCAAGTGTGGTTGGACAATCAGCTTGTTTCAACAGAGAAACAAGGCAAAGACCTATTGGTAGAGCTGTACAAAAAGTATAACATGCAGTATCCCAAATTCTTTAAAATGGATACCTTGTGCAAGTTGGGTTTTGTGGCATCGGAGCTGTTGCTGGATGCCGAGGGCGCACCACGCTTTGAACCCACAGACACACGCGCTGTGGTGTTGGCCAATGCCTCGTCGTCGCTGTGCAACGACACGCATTACCAAGCTACCATAGAGCACGCCGAAACTTATTTTCCAAGTCCGGCCTTGTTTGTTTATACCTTGCCCAATATAGTAACGGGCGAAATTGCCATTAGAAACAAGTATTTTGGCGAAACCTCGTTTTACATCTATCCCCAGTTTACGCCACAGGTATTGGCGCAGCTACAAACCTTGGCATTTGGCGATGCGCACACGCAATCGGCTTTGGTGGGTTGGGTAGAATGCAGTGCCGACGATGTTTTTGAGGCACAGCTCTATTTGGTAACACGCAACCAATCATTTTAATATACCAACAATTAACAGAATAACATTATGGAACAATTAATTGAACAAGTAAAACAACAAATTATTGAAACCTTAAATTTAGAAGACCTAACCCCTGCAGACATTGATACCGATGCGCCTTTGTTTGACAAAGGATTGGGCTTGGATTCTATCGATGCGTTGGAATTGATTGTGTTGTTGGAACGCGAATACGGCATTAAGTTGCAAAATCCGGCTGAAGGTCGTAGCATTTTTGCATCGGTGCGTGCCATGGCAGAATACATTGAAAACAATCGTGCAAAATAAATGAAATTAGTCATTACCGGCGCAGGCATTGTTTCGGCCATAGGAATAGGCAAAGAAGCAACCTTGCAACATTTACAGGCACAAAAAACAGGCATTGCTCCTGTTCAGTACTTGCAAACCGCACATCAAGATACGTTGGTGGGTGAGGTAAAATACGCCAATTACCAGCTAAAAGAGCAGGTGGGCATAGCACCAACTGTTCCCATGTCTCGAACCGCCATGTTGGGTGTTTTGGCCTTGCGCGAAGCCTTGCAACAAGCAGGATTGCCCTTGGATGCGGTAAAAGATTGTCCGCTTATTTCGGGCACTACCGTAGGGGGCATGGACAAAAGCGAACAGCATTACTTGTCTTTTTTTACCGAAAGCTCGCCTGCGCAATACATTAAAATACACGATTGTGGTTCCAGTACCGAGCAAATGGCTGAGCAAGTTGGAGGCTTTAACATGCTTACCACCTTATCTACGGCTTGTTCTTCTGCTGCCAACGCCTTTGTGTTGGGGGCTAACATGTTGTTAACAGGTGAGGCGCAATGCGTGGTAGTAGGTGGCTCAGAATGTTTGTCAAAATTCCACCTAAACGGCTTTAAAACCCTAATGATAGTGGACGGCGATTATTGCAAACCTTTTGACGCCAACAGGGCAGGATTGAATTTGGGCGAAGGAGCGGCGTTTATGGTATTGGAAACAGAACAATCGGCACAAAAGCGTGGCGCTACCATTTTGGCATACCTTAGCGGTTACGGCAATGCGTGCGATGCACACCACCAAACCGCCTCGTCACCCACAGGCGATGGGGCATACCTGTCTATGAGTCAGGCGGTGGAAATGGCTGGCTTGCAGCCTGCAGATATCAGCTACGTAAACGCACACGGAACAGGTACACCCAACAATGACCCTTCCGAATGTGCTGCCATGTCGCGCTTGTTTGGCAATCAGTTGCCACCATTTTCGTCCACCAAAGGATTTACCGGACACACCACCAGTGCTTCGGGCGCTATCGAATTGGTTATTTCGCTATTGGCTTTGCAATACCAATTTTTACCTGTCAGTTTGCATTGGCAAACACCGTTTGATCCGCAATACATACCGGTTACGCAATCAACGCCTGCACAACCCCTTAAACACGTGTTGTGTAACTCGTTTGGTTTTGGCGGTAACGATACCTCTTTGATATTGTCGTTAGTATGAAAATGAATGTACACATAACCCACCAGATATCCATTCAACCCCCGTTTGAAACCACGTGGATTGATAATCCCATTGCATACACAGAGCCGTACGTGCGTGCCATCGACCCCGACTTTAAAGCCTATATGTCCGCAGGCGAGGCGCGTAGATTGGGCAAGGTGTTAAAGCGTGCCCTGGCAGTGTCGTTGCGCTGTTTGCAAGAATCGCAAGACACGCCCATTGATGCGGTCATTACCGGTACAGGCTTAGGCAGCATAGAAAGTACCGAGTCTTTTTTAACCGAGTTGTGCCAAAACGGCGAGCAGTTGCTAAAGCCCACGCCTTTTATGCAATCCACCCACAATACCATAGGCTCTTTGGTGGCTATTTCTACCAAAAACCACGGCTACAACGCCACCTATGCGCACAAAAGCATCTCGTTTCAGTCTGCGTTGTACGATGCGTGGTTGCAGTTTAAATTGCGTACCATTCAAACTGCCTTGGTTGGTGCGCACGACGGACTTACTGAGGCACACTACGAACTGCTAAACCAAATAGACTATTTGGGATCACCTGTAGTGGGCAGCGAAGTAGCCATGGCAACCATTTTGTCGGGACAGGACACACCGCAAACCTTACCTCCGCCCATGTGTGTGGTTTCGGGCATTAAATTATTGTACAAACCCACCTTTGAGCAAGTGCAACAAGCGGTGCAAAACATGGTAGGTGAGTTTAAACCCACAGACGCTGTAATGATGGGCGTAAATGGTAACCCTCAAAACGACGCCATGTACCAACCCTATAGGCAAACCCTTTTTGCCAACGTGCCTTGTTTGCAATACAAACACGTGTTTGGCGAATGTTATAGCGCACCGGCCATGGCATTTTACGCCACTGCTCATTTGTTGCAAAAAGGCAACGTGCCGGCGCATTTTGTGTTGGAATCGTTAAACGGGGCACTAACCAATGTACAACGCATCTTGCTATTTGAATATAGCACAGACGGCAATTGTTCTATTATCTTGATGGGAAAGCCATGAAAGTGCAGTTATTGTTGTTAAGCCTTGTGCAGTCGCTGTTATTGGTAAGCGGACAAGTGCTACTAAAAATAGCCATTAACCGCATGGAAGCCTTTTCGTTTACATGGGGCTTTTTTAAAAGCGTGTTGCTCAATCTGCCTTTTGCCGGTTGTGGCTTGTGTTACGGTGCAGCATCGCTCTTGTGGTTTTACATTGTCAAGCACTTTGATTTCCATTTGGCGTATCCCATGATTAGCCTAAGCTACGTGTTTGGCACGTTAGCCGCCATTGTTATTTTTCACGAACAAGTGCCTCTTTCCACGTGGATTGGCGTTGGCTTTATTGTATTAGGCTGTATGTTGGTAGCCCATTAAGTAGTTTAAATCATGAAAAAAATACGTTACATAGCGCTTTTCTGGTTGTTTTGCCAAACCTTGTTGGCTGTTAATTCTTTGGCCCAAGAAAAATGGAATCAGGCCATGAACATACAGCACTTTAAGGCTACGTTTACGCAAACCAAACAAGCGCCTTACATAAAAGATGCGTGGCATGCTTTGGGCAACATACGCATCGAAAACGACACCACCTTTTACTTTGAATACACCCAACCAACGGCTTACGTGTTGTCTATAACCGGCAACGAGGTGTATGTGTTGTCGGGGCAAAAAGAAACTAAAACCACTCTGCAACAAAACCGCATTGCCACCATGATAAAATCGTTGGTGGGATCAGACAGCATACCTTTTGATAAAACCTTGGTGGCAGAACCCGGTAAATCCTCAAACCTTTACCAATGGGAACTTACCCCAAACAGGCGCGATTTAAAACGCTTTGTTAGCAAGGTGGTGCTTTCCATAAACCCAAACGAGTCTTATTTTTCAACCATTGTGATTGTTTCGGCTCAACAAGAAACAACCACCATTCAAATAAAACAAGTTAGTGAATAGTCCTTTTTTTGACATACAAAGCATCGAAAAACAGGCGGACGCAGTATGTTGCCACTTGTTGCTGTTGCCTCAAAGCGCCTTGTACCAGGTGCACTTTAAAGGAAACCCCATAACGCCTGCTGCCGGTATGCTGTACATGGCGGCACAATGTTTTTCGCAAGCCATGGGGCAGGAGTTTGAGGTGTTTGGCGTAAAAAATGCCAAGTTTGTGGCGTTGTTGCAACCCAATCAGCACCCACAAGTGAGTTTGGCATTTTCCCAGATAGAGGCTACTTCCACAGGTTACAAAGCCATGTTGCAAGTGGTGTCAGCACAAACCGTGTTTGCTAAAATGACCCTATTTTTACAACCCATTACCGCATGATACCCACGCCACAAAGCATACAAGAACAGCTACGCGCATTGCATGTATGTGTGGTAATGCCCACCTACAACAATGCCGGAACATTGCTATCCGTTTTGGCGCGCGTTATGCCGTATGCGCCCCATGTGGTGGTGGTAAACGATGGCTGTACCGATGCCACGCAAACCTGTTTGCAACAAGCCCAAGAGCAGTATGCCACCAAGCTAACCGTGGTACAGTACCAACCCAACCAAGGCAAAGGCTTTGCGTTGGTGCAAGGCTTTAAAAAGGCTTACCGGTTGGGCTATGCCTACGCCCTTACCATCGACTCCGACGGCCAGCATTACCCCGAAGATATTCCCAATTTTTTGCCCTATATGGCAGCGCATCCGGGGGCATTGTTGGTAGGCAACAGAAACTTAACCGCACCAGGTATGCCTGCTAAAAACTCCTTTGCCAACTATTTTTCTAACGGTTGGTTTGCCTTGCAAACGTGGACTTATTTGCCCGATACCCAAAGCGGTTTTAGGCTTTACCCACTGCAAGTGGTAACCAAACTAAAAGGTATTCCACACCGCTACGAGGCCGAATTGGCCTTGATGGTGTTTTCGGCATGGAAAGGCGTAAAGGTAATGCCAGTGCCTATTAGGGTGTACTATCCGCCCCAACAAGAGCGTGTGTCGCATTTTAGACCGGGTATTGATTTTATGCGCATTACCTGTCTAAACACGGTGCTTTGTTTGCTCATGTTGGTGTATGGTTGGCCCTGTATGCTTTATTATCGTATAAAACGTTTATTCAAATAGTTTCTTTTAAAAAGAATGAAAGTAAAACGCAAGTTTATTACATGGGGTGCTTTTTTTCTCTTTGCCCTAAGCATGTTTTTGTATGCGTTGCCACTCAGTTACCTGTTCTCGTGGTTTGGTAATACAGACAAGGCGCGCGATACCTTTCACCGCATTATCTGTAACTATTTTCGCTTTTTTGCCAAACACATTCCATCGGTAAACGTGGTGGTAAACGGCGTGGAGCAGGATACGTTTAGCAAACCTGCCATTATCATATCAAACCACCAATCGCACTTGGATTTGTTGTGTTTGCTGATGCTTACACCACGCATGGTGGCACTTACCAACAATTGGGTGTGGAAAAATCCGTTTTATGGCAAGGTAATTCGCTATGCGCAATTTTACCCGGTGTCGGACGGTTTGGAACAAAATACCCAACGCCTAAAAGAGTTGGTAAAAAGAGGGTATTCCGTGCTTGTTTTTCCAGAAGGAACACGCTCTGCCAATTGCCAGATTTTACCCTTTCACCAAGGTGCATTTTACTTTGCCAATCAGTTGCAAGTGGATATATTGCCGGTGATGCTACATGGTCCCGGCAAGGTATTGCCCAAAAGCGATTTTACCCTTTACCCCGGCACTATGCGCATAGAAATAGGCAAGCGTGTGCCCTATAACAGTACCCAATTTGGTACTACCACCAAAGAACAAGCCAAAAAATGGCGTCACCATTACCAACAACAATACAATCAACTAAGCCATGAATGTGAATAACGACATAGAATTTGAATTGCCAGAACGCATCAAAGCCTTTCAAGAAGACTTGTTGCAAAAGGCTTTGCAGTATTTGCAAGCTAATTCGCCTTACTACCAACGCTTGTTTAAAGAGCATGCCATTGATATTTCCACCATTACCAAGTTGGAACATTTAACGCAAATTCCTTTTACCGAAAAGAAAGATTTGCAACTTTGTAACAACGATTTTTTGTGCGTTTCGCGCCAAAAAATCATTGATTACATTACCACATCAGGTACGTTGGGCAATCCCGTTACCTTTGCTTGTACCGATGCCGATTTGGAACGATTGGCGTACAACGAGTGGAAATCTTTTGCCTGTGCAGGATTAACCAACCAAAACGTGGTGCAATTGATGACTACCATGGACAAACGCTTTATGGCAGGGTTGGCCTACTTTTTGGGCATACGCAAGTTAGGTGCCGGTATTATCCGTGTGGGAAACGGTAATCCAGAATTGCAATGGGACACCATTCAACGCGTAAAACCAGATACCGTGATGTGTGTGCCGTCGTTTATCATGCGCCTTATTCAGTATGCTGGCTCATTATAACGAGCTTTCTGTTGAGAGATTTCAGGGCACAGGAATGCTGACTGTCAACGACACAATCTGC
>JAFOWX010000040.1 GCA_017391905.1 Paludibacteraceae bacterium
GGATAGTTAGCCATAGAGTACGCACGAATGGTTTGCTCGGTATTTTTTTGTTTTAGGTTAAACAAACCAAAGTTTTCCCAAGCTGGTACGTACAAATCGCCAATTAACGAACGGTCAAAGTCTGCATAGTTCAAATCGTACTCGGGAATAACAATTTGTGCGTAAGAACCTGGAATAAAGTCCATGTGTTCGCCTGCAGGCAATTTAACTTTAAATTCTTTGATAAAGGTAGCTACGTTGCGGTTAGAAATAACCTCGCACTCCCACTCTTTTACGCCTAATACAGATTCGGGCACTTTAACGCTCATGTCGCCTTTTACTTTTACTTGGCAACCCAAACGCCAGTTGTCTTTAATTTGTTTACGGCTAAAATGAACGGCTTCTGTAGGTAGGATTTCGCCACCACCTTCGGTTACTTGGCAACGGCATTGACCGCAAGAGCCTTTACCACCACAAGCAGAGGGTAAGAATACGCCTTCTACAGCCATGGTACCCAATAGTGTGCCACCAGATGCTACTTCCATGGTTTTTTCGCCATTAAGGGTAACCTTAACTGGACCTGAAGGAGACAAGTAGCGTTTGGCTACCAATAGCAAAATAACCATTACAAGGATAATACCAAGGAACACGCCTATACTGGTTCCTATCATCATCATATCGATTGCTAATAACATAGTTTCTATCCTTTCTTAAATTTTTAAACCTGAGAAACACATAAATGCCAATGCCATAAGACCTACGGTGATGAAGGTAATACCTAAACCACGTAAAGGTTTTGGCACGTTGCAGTATGCCATTTTTTCGCGAATAGCGGCTAAGCATACAATGGCAATTAGCCAACCAATACCTGAGCCTAAAGCATACACAGTAGCTTCGCCTACGTTGATAAATTCACGTTGTTGCATAAACAAGCTGGCACCCATAATGGCGCAGTTTACAGCAATAAGTGGCAAGAAAATACCTAATGATGCATATAGTGATGGAGAGAAACGTTCTACTACCATTTCAACTAATTGCACAATAGCGGCAATAATGGCAATAAATAAAATAAAACTCAAGAAACTTAAATCTACGCCTGGCATTAAGGCATCGGCTTTAAGTACGTAGTTTTCTAACAAGTAGTTTACGGGAACGGTAATAAGCAATACGAAAATAACCGCAATACCTAAACCAAATGCTGTTTTAACGTTCTTAGATACAGCCAAATACGAGCACATACCCAAGAAGTAAGCAAATATCATGTTGTCGACAAAAATCGACTTAACAAATAAACTTAACAAATTTTCCATGATGATTCTGTATTATGGGTCATTAATCGTTTAACTCTGGATTTTTAGCGCGTTGGAACCAAATAATGCAACCCAACAAAATAAGGGCCATAGGAGGCATCAACATCAAACCGTTGTTCATGTAACCAAATTCGTACACACAATCGGGAATAACTTTAAAGCCTAATAAAGTACCTGCGCTGAATAGTTCGCGAACAAAAGCAACAACCACCAAAATAGCAGCGTAGCCAAAACCGTTACCCAAACCGTCAAGGAACGAAGACCAAGGGCCATTAGCCATGGCAAAGGCTTCCAAACGTCCCATTAGGATACAGTTGGTAATAATAAGACCTACATATACAGATAGTTGTACGCTTACGTCGTAGGCAAATGCTTTTAATACTTCACTTACTATGGTAACCAAAGCAGCTACTACCACCAACTGAACAATGATACGGATTCGGTTAGGAATGGTATTACGCAACAACGAAACCACTAAGTTTGCCACTGCCACAATAATGGTTACAGAAAGACCCATTACCAAAGCAGGTTCTAATTTTACAGTTACAGCCAATGCAGAGCAGATACCCAACACTTGCATGGTAACCGGGTTGTTCATCCATAGCGGAGACAAAAATGCTTCACGATTTTCTTTTGAAAATAAACTCATTGTATGCTCCTCCTTATTGTTTTAAAAAGTTAACATATTGACCTAAACCATCTTTTAGCATGGCATCAACACCTTGCGATGTAATGGTACCGCCCGAAATACCGTTTACGTAATCTACGTCTTCGGCTACTTTACCGGGTTTTACAATAGCAACAGAGGTAAACTCACCGTTGCGAGTAATGTGTTTAGGAGTTTCGGTAAATTGTTGTTTAAACGCAGCAGAAGTAATTTCTGCACCCAAACCGGGAGTTTCGCCTGCGTGCGAGAAATACACACCAAAGATGGTAGATTTATCGGCATCCAAAGCAACATATCCCCAAATAGGACCCCAAAGACCTGCACCGTACACGGGCAACACGTATTTGGTTGCGCTATCAATTTGACAAACAAACAAAGGCAAGTTACGTTCTGCCAATGGTTTTGCATTTTCAAATTTAGAATCAATATCAAATGCACCTGTTTCTGCTTTTACAGCACCTGTTTGGTAATCAAGAAGAGGTTCTGCCATTACAATTTCGCTGTACAATTGAGCTACATCAGCACCTTTAATATCTACATTAAGAGCAGATAGGATTTGTTTTTTCTTATCCAACTCTACGTTTTCGTTTTGTTTATCTTTTAACGACGATGAAACAAAAGCAAGCAAGAAAGCCACGATAACTACCATGACCGATGCATATACGATGGTATAAGTATTACTGTTTGTATTCATGGTATAATCAATTATGAGTTAATAGCTTTTGTTGCACGTTTGGCACGTTTAGAAATATTGCGTTGCACTACCAAGTAGTCGAACAAAGGTGCAAATACGTTACCAAACAAGATAGCCAACATCATACCTTCTGGATAACCTGGGTTTAGTACACGGATAATGATA
>JAFOWX010000041.1 GCA_017391905.1 Paludibacteraceae bacterium
GACAAAAAACATCGTTCCCCTTTAATGTTATTGTAATCGATAACCATTCTACCGATGGCACAACCGAGTTGTTGCGTCAGATTGCAGCGGAAGATGCTCGATTAGTGCATATTGTGCCAGTTTCTACCCAACTGGGCATTGGTGGTTGTTGGATGGAAGGGGTAAACAACCCTGCTTGCGGTAAGTTTGCCGTGCAATTGGATAGTGACGATTTGTACCAAGATGAAACCGTATTACAACAAATAGTTGATGCGTTTTATGCGCAAAATTGTGCCATGTTAATAGGTTCTTATACTATGACCAATTTTGACTTGGAAGTATTGCCTCCCGGGCTAATTGACCACGCCGAATGGACTCCTGATAATGGAAGAAACAATGCTCTTCGCATAAATGGGTTGGGCGCTCCACGTGCTTTCTTTACTCCGCTACTACGCCAGTATGGTGTACCTAATGTAAGCTATGGTGAAGACTATGCTTTGGGTCTTCGTTTTAGCCGAGAATACCAAATTGGCCGCTTGTATAACTCGCTTTACCTGTGCCGTCGCTGGGAAGGCAATTCCGATGCCGCCCTTGCTATAGACAAAGTAAATGCCAACAATTTTTATAAAGATAAATTGCGCACCATCGAGATGGCAGCGCGTTTACAAATGAATGCAGAGGAGTAGGGTATGGAACAATCGGAAATTTCGACCCAAAAGGAAAAAGATATAAAAGGGTGGTTGGCCTTTTTTGTGTATGTGTGGATTGGTTTAGGCAGTATTTTGTCTGTAGTACTCAGCTTGATATTACTAATCAGCCAGCATGCAGATTTGGATGTGTCTATTTTTATCTTGTTGTATGATGTTTTTCCTTTACTAATAGGCGTAGCAACGGTTAGGGCGTTTGTATTAGAAAAAAGCAATGCAGTATCGTTGGCAAGAACCTTTCTAATTATGCGTATTATGCTCGGCGTGGTGATATTGATGTTAGGGTGGGTAGGTGCGCAACCTGTTTTATATACCTATTCCATAGGAGGATGCGTGCAGTGTGTTATTTGGCTTGTCTATTTACGCTGTTCTAACCAAGTAAAAGATGTTATACCCGCAGAAGCGCGCACGTGGAATAAGTTTGAAAAAATAATAGTAACTATTTATACATTGCTTGTGTTGCTATTGTTGTTGGGGTTATTTGTTTTTGTAGGTATGAGGGAACAAAAAATGGCTACTAATAAACATATAGAACAGGCAAATTATATGGGTGATACTATTTCTACAGTTGTGTATCGATTTCCAAATAGTACGCTTGTAACCACCGAAATAGGTGCCGATTCATTGGCAATAATACAGGAAGATTTTGTGCAGTGGTTGAAGACCTACGTAAAGAATGATGAATCAATACTAAAATCATTACAGAAAGACGATGAGGTGATTTGCGCTTTATTGGATGCTAATAGAGAAGTGGTTTATTCCGTGCAGGTTAAAATACAGAACGATACTGTAATGATTGAGAAGAAGGAATGGATTCCTTGGTAGTTGGGGATTTTTTCGCTTTGCTCAAAGAACCCCAGTCCTGCCGGAGGCGTCCTTGCAAGGGAGAATAGGGGAATTACGTCGCTGTGCTCCGTGATTCCCTCGCTCCCGCGGGGTTCCTTGCAATGGCAAATTTTTAATATGGACGAGATATACCTTGGTATATCTTATTTTTTTATTACCCAATCAATCCCTTGTAAGTAAACTTACAGGTCTTGACCGGGTAATAAAAAAAGACAGCAACCTAAGTTGCTGTCTTCCATATTAAAAATTTGATTGCGGAAGGAGGGGGATTCGAACCCCCGGTACGGTAACCCGTACGTCAGTTTAGCAAACTGGTGGTTTCAGCCACTCACCCATCCTTCCGAATGCGAGTGCAAATATAGTAAACTAATTTGATATGCTAAAATATTTTGCTACAAAAAATCATTATTTTTTATTTCGTTGCTCTCTTAGCCTTATATTCAGGGCTTTTTGATAGGCTCGTGCATTGCGTGAATGTTCTTTATAGGTTACGGCGTAATTGTGCGTGCCCGAAAAATCGGCTTTAGCACAGAAATACAGGTATTTATGAGGAACAAAATCCAAAACTGCATCTATAGCTGCAGCACTTGGTATGCGAATTGGCCCGGGAGGAAGCCCAGCGTATTTATAGGTATTATATGGAGAATCTATCTGGGTATGTTTTTTTAATATACGATTAAGACTAAAATCACCCGAAGCATATCGCGCCGTAGGGCAAGCCTGCAAAGGCATGCGTTTCTTTAACCTATTTAGATATACCCCCGCTACCATGCGGCGGTCTTGCGCATTGTTGGTTTCCTCCTCTACTATCGATGCCAATATATGAATATCCTTTAAACTCAAACCTGTTCTACGCGCCTTTTCCATACGCACAGGATTCCAAAACCTTTTACGCGCATCCAACACCACCGCTTCTACCTCTTTGGCACTCATACACCATTGCACCGCTGTGTCGAAACGCACAAATAGCGCCATGGAACTTTCTTTATCCAAACCGTATTTACGCAACAGCGTATCGGCCAAAAACACATCGGCCAGCGAAGCCGAGTCTATAGCCAATTGGCGCGATAAATTACGAGCCACCCACGGCGTATAGCGAGTCATTTTAAGTTTTACATTGGCTTTGTTGGTAAGCCCGTATGCCAAACGGTTTACAAAATTTCTATTGCCCAAATTAGGTTCAAGGTCGTATTTGCCGCATTGTGGAGCTTCTTTCTCCAAGTATTGAATACAGGTTTTTAATTTTTCGGCCGAAACAAGCCACTCATTAGCCACTAACTCTGCCACCACATCGTTCCATGTAGCATTGGGCTTAACGTACAAGTATTTATACGTGGCCGATTGGGCATTTGCATTGATATTAGCACCTAAAAACACTTGGTAAAAATAATATCCTACACCGCCTATGGTGGCTAACAAGACTATTAAAACACTAATAATTATTTTTTTCATTGAAGATTATCTTTATGGGCTATAAATAGGTAACAAAATACAGGTGCACGTTATCCTTTAAAAAAAGGTGTAATCACACCCTTTGCGCGGGTCGCAGGCTTTGTTTTTTTGCGTTCTAATGTGATTTTCTTTGCCACCAATGCGTTGTTTGGGTATTTTGTAGGTAACAGATAGGCAAAGTGTGGCGTAACAATCGGGCATAAATTTTTCGGGCATGATGGCATCCATATCGTCCGTTAAAGTAAATCGCCAAGTAGCATCCAAGCTAATAGCCCAGTGCGAACCTACGCTCCAAGCTACACCTGTGCCAAGGGGAAAGCTGGCGCTGATGCCCACGTTGTTGCCCGTTAGGTGTGCATCGTACAAGAAACAACCCACACCACCAAACAAGTATGCTCTTTCCGGAACAAAAGTACCGGCGTTGTTTTCTCGGCGTTGTCCTTTATCGATAAAATAATTAAAAACCACTTGAGCGCTCACATCGCCTACGTGAAGACCGTTGTGCTGGTTTCTTTCAGGCCCTTTGGCAGGCTCAGCGACCGAAGAATTCCCATCGCCTAAATCGTATCTTAAGTACGCATAATGCGCTTCGCCTCTTAACCCTAATTGTGGCATAAAATAGTAGGTGTACGAAACGTTGGCAGCACCGCCAAAGTTACCCGGGCAGTCAAAAACAGGGTACGAAGCACCAATACCCAAAGTAACGTGCTGGTTGCTGTTGTTGCCAATGCGGCTCTTTTTTAATTGCGCCATGGCGCAGGTTGCAACCAAAAAGCAGAGTAGGAGGGTTGTGATTTTTTTCATGCTGCAAAGGTAATAATAATTATTATTATATTTGTGCACCGCAAATACAACTAAAATCAAATAGATATGAAAAAAATCTTATTCTTACTAACCATGGCTTTATTTTTAGTAAATTGCAAAGGCGATGATTCAAATGCAGAGCCCACACCTCCACAAAATTCGGGCAATGAACAAACCATGCCAACTACACCACAAGATCCTTCAGAGCAGCCAAAAGACGAAAAAGTGCACAACTTACCCCTTTCGCCCAAAGCAGTAACTACAGGTACGCTTTACAGAACCACAATTTCAGACCCCGATTTTGGCAGCAAAGTAACCTTGGATATTTGGACGCCCAAAGGGTATAATTTGCAAGAAAAATACCCCGTTGTCTATATGCACGATGGCCAAAACTTGTACGACAAAAAATCTTCGTGGAATAAACAAGCCTGGGAAATAGACGAGGTAGGCGGACGCTTAATAGCCGAAGGCACCATAAAACCGTTTATTGCGGTAGGCATACACAGCATAGATAACTCACGCATTTGCGATTTAATGCCTCAAAAAATTTTGACCGAATACTTTGATACCGAAAAATACAGCACCACAGGCTTTGAAAGTTATTGCAACAAAGAAATCAGAGGCGACAAGTATATCAACATGATTGTCAATACCATTAAGCCTTATATTGACAGTATTTTTTCTACTTTGCCCGATAGGGATAACACCGCTATTATGGGGTCGAGCATGGGTGGCTTGATTTCTTTTTACGGCATGTGCGAAAAACCCGATGTATTTGGTACAGCCGTTTGCCTGTCAACGCACCTAAGTGTGAGTGGCGAAGAGGGTTGGGCAGAGGCTGTGTTTGCTTACTTGCGCGATAAATTGCCTACCGATGGCGTGCATCGTATTTATTTTGATTGTGGCGATAAAACGTCCGATAAATACTATGTGCCTTTCTATAACGAAATGATTAAAATTCCTGCCGAAATGGGTTATTCCGAGGCCAACTTTGCGCATGGTTTTTACCCAGGTGCAGCGCACGAGGAAAAATCGTGGGCGGCACGCGTGCATGTTCCTCTCACTTTCCTTTACGGAAAGTAGTGGTGGTTCGATTTGTTGATTAGCCCATTCGTCAAAAATATTACATCTTCCGCATAATGCCTGTATAAATATACATAAATAGCAATTTATTTGAATAAAATATGAATAAACGTGCTATAATTTGTGTATAAACCAATTTTTTTGTATTTTTGTGCTTTCTGTATCGAAAAAAACAACAAATTAACTATATAGTATATGAAAATTGAAGCATTGGAAGATGTAACGGTGCGCTTTTCTGGCGACTCCGGAGACGGTATGCAATTGGCTGGAAATATTTTTTCTACCATTTCGGCTACCGCAGGTAATGACATTAGTACATTCCCAGACTATCCTGCCGATATTCGTGCCCCACAAGGTACTTTGACAGGTGTGTCGGGATTTCAAGTGCATATTGGTTCATCAAAAGTATTAACACCCGGCGACAAATGCGACGTGTTAATTGCCATGAACCCTGCTGCACTAAAAACTCAATATAAATTCTGTACATCGCGTTCGATTATTATCATCGATACCGATTCGTTCCAAGACGCAGACTTGAAAAAAGCGTTGTTTACCACCGATAACCCATTTGAAGAATTGGGTATTAAAAACCAAGTGGTAGAAGCACCTATTTCAAGCATGTGCAAAGAATCGTTGAAAGATTCTGGCTTGGACTTTAAAGCTGCCATGCGTTGTAAAAACATGTTTGCTTTAGGTTTGGTTTGCTGGTTGTTTAACCGCGACCTTCCTGCTGCCGAAGCTATGTTGCGCGAAAAATTTGCTAAAAAACCTGCTATTGCAGAAGCAAACATCAAAGTGTTGAACGATGGTTACAACTACGGTCACAACATTCACGCATCGGTAAGTACTACTTACAGCATCGAAACCAAAGAAAAGAAAGCTGCCGGCTTGTATATGGATATTAACGGTAACAAAGCAACCGCTTACGGTTTTATGGCTGCTGCCGAAAAATCTAACTTGCCTTTGTACTTGGGTTCTTATCCTATCACCCCTGCAACCGATGTATTGCACGAGCTTTCTAAACACAAATCGTTGGGCGTAATGACCGTTCAATGCGAAGACGAAATTGCAGGCTGTGCATCGGCTATTGGTGCATCGTACGCAGGCGCATTGGCCATTACCTCTACCTCGGGCCCTGGTGTTTGCTTAAAAAGCGAAGCCATGAACTTGGCTGTGATTGCAGAGCTTCCTTTGGTAGTGCTAAACGTACAACGTGGTGGTCCTTCAACCGGTCTTCCTACCAAATCGGAACAAACAGACCTTTTGCAAGCCCTTTACGGACGTAACGGCGAAAGCCCAATGCCTGTTATCGCAGCTAAATCGCCCGGCGATTGCTTCGACTCGGCTTACATGGCATGTAAAATAGCTTTGGAACACATGACTCCTGTTGTGTTGTTAACCGATGCCTTTATTGCTAACGGTTCTGCCGCATGGAAATTGCCTAATTTGGCCGATTATCCCGCTATTCAACCTCCATACGTTAAACCCGAAATGGCAGCTACATGGACTCCATTCCAACGTAACGAAGAAACAGGTGTACGTTATTGGGCAGTTCCTGGTACCGAAGGCTTTACACACCGCATTGGTGGGTTGGAAAAGAGCAACGAAACGGGTGCTATCTCTACCGAACCCGAAAACCACCACAAAATGACCTTGCTACGTCAGGCTAAAGTGGATAAAATACCTGTACCCGATGTAGTGGTAGAAGGCGCAGAAGATGCCGATTTGTTGGTTGTTGGTTTTGGTGGTACTTATGGTCACCTTTGCTCGGCAGTAGAAGAAATGAACAAAGCCGGCAAAAAAGTGGCTTTGGCTCACTTTACC
>JAFOWX010000004.1 GCA_017391905.1 Paludibacteraceae bacterium
AGGAGTAAAGTAATTAACGCAAAGAAAAGTTTTTTCATGGTGTAAACTTTATATGTGGTATATTTTAATTCCAATAAACAGGGCGAATTTACATAAAAAAAAATGAGCCTAAATTCTAATCTTTAAAAAAGATTAAATACCTGATACACTTTGCCTTATTTGCTCCCTTAAATGTGTCTTTTTTGTTACTTTTTTGTTACAAAAATGGTTTCATACCTTACGGGCGTGGTAGGAGATAGGGGCATGTTAGTAGTATATCAAATCAGCATCATGCAGTGATGCCAGCGCCCTTCTGGGCGCCGTGCCGAATGGCACGTAATAAATTAACGGTAATTCCACAAAAAAACGCGTTACCTAAGTGACGCGTTACCGTTACCCCTTGGGTAACCAGCGCCCTTCTGGGCGCCGCTACGAAGTAGCGTAATAAATTAAATGTAAAAGCTCCACAAAAAAAGCGTCACCTAAGTGACGCTTTTTTTGTGGAGCTGGAGGGAATTGAACCCTCGTCCAAACGAGGAAATAATACGCTTTCTACATGCTTATCCTTGCCTGCAATTTTCGTCCGACGGCAAGACCAAGGCCACCAACCAATCGGCTTATCTTCTAAATCTCATTTGCGCTGCGAAGCCAACGCAAACCAGTTTCGATTTATCAGCACCTCCGTTTCAAACAGCCTCGAAACAACGGCGTTTGGGAGATGTCTTGTTTTGGCACCTTGTGCCAAAATAAAGCTAATCTACTATTATTCGATTAAGCAGCAAGAGCAAAATTGTTATTGCCAGTTATAGTTTGAAAGTTCAGATTATAGAGCCCCCTTACAACGCTCTGCATGCTTACATACCAGTTCATCTCGCTGTCAAAGCCATGTCAGCCCCAGTAATAATTAGGAATGAGGAATTAGAAATTAGGAATAAAGTTTTGTGGATTGTGGTAGTTTTAATCAATATGTTTTAAATTCCTCATTCCACATTCCTAATTCCTAATTAAAGTTATTTTGCAACCGCAACGGAACGAACCTCGCGGATAACGGTAATTTTAACCTGTCCGGGGTAGGTCATTTCGTCTTGGATTCTTTGTGCAATTTTGCCCGATAATAGTTCGGTTTCTTTGTCGCCAATTTTGTCTGCACCCACAATAACACGCAATTCGCGACCTGCTTGGATGGCGTAGGTTTTTTGTACGCCGGGGAAACTCATTGCAAGATTTTCTAAATCATTTAAACGTTTAATGTATGCTTCCACAATTTCGCGACGTGCACCGGGACGAGCACCAGAAATAGCGTCACAGGCTTGCACAATGGGTGCAATAAGCGTTTGCATTTCTGTTTCTTCGTGGTGCGATCCAATGGCATTGCAAATATCGGGTTTTTCGCCACAACGTTGTGCAATCTTCATACCCAATAGTGCGTGTGGTAGTTCGGGTTCTTCGTCTGCCACCTTGCCTATGTCATGCAACAAACCGGCGCGGCGTGCTTTTTTAGGATTCAAGCCCAATTCTGATGCCATTACTGCACACAAGTTAGCGGTTTCGCGAGCGTGTTGTAGCAAGTTTTGGCCGTAAGAAGAACGGTATTTCATCTTACCAATTAGGCGTACCAATTCGGGATGCAAACCATGAATACCCAAGTCGATGGTGGTACGTTTACCTATTTCTACAATTTCTTCTTCAATTTGTTTGGTTACTTTGGCAACCACTTCTTCGATACGAGCAGGGTGGATACGTCCGTCTTGTACCAATTGGTGCAAAGACAAACGTGCAATTTCTCTACGAACAGGGTCAAAAGCCGAAAGTACAATAGCTTCGGGGGTGTCGTCCACCACAATTTCTACGCCGGTAGCAGCTTCCAAGGCACGGATGTTACGTCCTTCGCGGCCAATAATACGGCCTTTCATTTCGTCCGAATCAATGTGGAACACTGTAACGGCATTTTCAATGGCAGCCTCGCTGGCTACGCGTTGTATAGAGTTGATTACTATCTTTTTAGCCTCTTTGTTCGCATTCATGCGAGCTTCTTCCATAATCTCGTTTACGTAAGACATGGCCGCTGTTTTGGCTTCGTCTTTTAACGATTCAATCATTTGGTTTTTAGCTTCTTCGGCCGATAATCCAGCTATGGTTTCTAATTTTTCAATAGCTTGGTGGTGTAATCTGTCCAACTCTTGCTCTTTCTTTTCTACGATGTCTTTTTGGTTTTCGTAGTTGGTGCGAAGTTGGTCTAACTCGGTTTCTTTTTTTACCAAAAAGTCTTCTTGGCCTTGCAATTGTTTTTCTTTTTGGCCCAATTTGGCTTCCAAAGATTGTAATTTGGCATTGCGCGAATTGGCTTGCTTTTCAAATTCTGTTTTTAATTGTAGGTGCTTTTCTTTTACCTCCAACAGTTTTGCTTTTTTAATGGCTTCGCCCTCGGCTTTTGCCGTTTGAATCATGCTTTTTCCACGCAGGTGTTGCGAAAGCAGCAGTAGCGCAACTGCCACAATAGCGCCTATTAAAAAAGCCAATACATAGAATAATATGTTCATAGTATAGAATTTATAAGTGAATAAAATAAAATATGCAACCTTTAAAGCCGTGATTGTGCCTTAAAAAATTGCATATAACGTCTATAACAGCAAACCAAGCCTATTCGTTTGGCAACGATTCGTTTAGCTGGTTGGTTATGTGTTGTGTTATTTCAGTAAGTTTAGAAACAACTTGTGATTTTTCTTCGTTTCCTCTTTGTAGCATCAACGCCAAATCGAGCAACGTCATGGCTGCAAATCGATTTTTATCGCGTACATCTGCATAAAGGCTTGCGTACATGTTGTAGCGTAGGTTAATAAGACGTTCCGCATTGCGGTATAGAGCCTCTTCGCTTCGTTCTATGGTTAGGTTCATGGTTTGCCCCAATATGTGTAAGTTAATGGTAAAGGGGTCGTTTATGCGGTTCCTCAATTGTTTTATTTGTTGGTTGAGGGCGTCTTTCATACTAACCTAAGCGTTTAACTTGCCGATACAACGGTCTATGGTTTCTAACATTCTGGTCAACTTGGCCTTAGCTCGCTTAACATCTCCGTTTTCGGTTTGTATCATCGAATGAGCTATGAGCAAGTTGTCGTATTTTTTTTGCAATTCTACAAGGCTGACATGGGCTTCCACTAATTGGCGTTTCATTACGGCTAAATCGGTTTTTAGTTGAGCAATGCTTTCCTGTTGCGTTTTTCGTTCACGCAATAAGGTGTTTATTTGGCTCTCCAATTGCTGTAAAAAGTCCGTGTCAATCACTTATACGCTTTAATTTTTTACAAATGTAGCAAAAAAATCAATGGATTAAAAATAAAAAGGAGAAAATCTTGCTGATTTTCTCCTTTTGTATGGTTTTAGAAGCGTTTTTACTTAGCTTTTTGCTCTTTAATACGAGCTTTTTTACCAGTAAGAGCACGCAAGTAGTACAATTTAGCACGACGTACGCGACCAATTTTGTTCACTTCTACTTTTTCAATAAAGGGAGAATCGAATGGGAAAATTCTTTCTACACCTACGTTTTCTGAAATTTTGCGAACGGTGAAACGTTTTTTGTTGCCATGACCGGCAATTTTGATAACAACACCACGGTATTGTTGGATACGTTCTTTGTTACCTTCGATAATTTTGTAAGATACGGTAACGGTGTCGCCGCTTTTGAAAGCAGGCATTTCTTTGCCAGTGGCAAATGCTTCTTCAGCAATTTTTA
>JAFOWX010000005.1 GCA_017391905.1 Paludibacteraceae bacterium
AATGTAGCGATTACCTACAAAGCAACGGCTAAATTTGAATCCCCCCAATTTAAAATAGAAGAACTATTTGGTATGCCTTCTATTGAGCTTGGGACAGAACATAATGCAAACGTAGTGGGACAACCCATTACCTTTCAGGCTACATTAGTGGCCCATAACATAAACGAGCCGTTTGTAGTAAGTAACAATAATATTGCGGTTCACCCTACTCAGATTTCCCATTGTGGCGAAGAAGATGTTGCAGAGCCTATTTTTGTTACGTTTAATCCCTTCCAATTAGGATATATGACGGAAACCATACAAATAGCCGGTCAAACATTGGTTCTTAAAGCCTATGGAAAATTAGCTCCACCTATTAACCTAACCACTATCAGTGTAACTTCAAATGCCATTCATGTTGCATGGGAACCCAATGATGAGTTTACTACCGGTTATCAGGTAGAATTATTGGATGCAAATAAGAACGTAATGGAAGTGGCAAATGTAACCACCCCATACTACAAGCGATCTCAATTAAATTTCAACAGTATCTACTACGTACGTGTGCGTTCTACTGTTGGCAACGATTTGTTAAAATGGTCGGATTATACCGATTATCTCCCCATTAAAACATTTGATCTTAAAAAACCACAAGCGCGCATAGAACGCCTTACCACACATGAGGTTTCCGTAGCGTGGGATGCGGTAGATTATGTAAAGAAATACGATTTTTGTATAGAAGATGAAACAGGTCATAGCGTGTATAGAGTGCTTACTGACAACTGCGCTATTACCTATAGTAAACTAACTCCTAATACCAATTATCGTATCTTTGTTAGATCTGTAACTGCCAATGGTTTGTCTGACTTTACAGAAATACCTATCATAACGTTGTTAGAGACGCCTCAAAACCTACAATCAACCGCTGTTACAGAACATTCTTTTATGTTGCATTGGGATGCTGTTCCAGATGCGGATGGTTACGTGGTAAATTGCAACGGTAATACAATTATGCTTGATAAAGATAATACAAGCTATAAATACGTAGGATCGCCAGAACATACCACCTATGCCTGTTATGTAATCGCGGCCTCAACAAAGGGGAATCACTCTGAACCTACAGAAACGGTATCTGTCACCACTCTTTATACAGGCGTAGCAATTATTGATGATGGTACAACCGGTAGTTTTGCTACATTGGCCCAAGCCATCAATGCCTTCTCTGCAGACGACAACGAGGTTGTTTTATTACAAGATGTGGCCGAAGATATAGTAGTTCGCGATTATGTTAATTTACGTGCCGATGGCCATGCAATAGGCAATATCACCGTAGATATAGATGGACACCTGCAACTAACCAGTGATGCGGTTTGTAATGATATCTTGCTAAAAGGAAGTAATAATTCACTATTTGCTTCGGGCCGAATTAGTAAAAGTGCAGAAGACCTTGAAATAACCATAAAAGGGGATGTGATGTTTGACAAAGAAATAAGTAGTTTAGTTGCTGCTAATACCTGGTATCCTATATCCGTTCCTTTTGAGATGCGTGTTTCCGATGATATTTACAACAGTGAAGGCGAAAAGCTAACCTATAACCAACAGTATAGCTTTTATAAGTACGATACAAAGAAACGTGCAACAGATGGAGGCAATAGGCAAGAAAGTATAACCGATTCGTGGTTGTCCATGTCTGCTGATGAAGTGTTACACCCCGGTATCGGTTATATGATAACAGTAAGTCATGCGCCATATGGCTGGTTACGATTTAAAGCTTCTAATAAGCAGGATGTTTTTGAAACAAGTGTAGAAGTGTCTTTGAACTTTTATCCATCATCAAACTGGAATAATACCAAGAACGAGGGTTGGAATTATCTTGCCAATCCCTATTCGGCCCAAGTAGCCATCCCTACCATTCCAGAGGGGCTTACCTATGTGCAAGTAGCCACAGAAGGAACCGCCAATAAAGATAATATCCAATACAGGGTAATGCCTGTAGATACTGTTTTTAATCCCGGTAGCTTAATGGTGGTGCAAGTAGATCAACCAGAGACTCTTGTCTTTACCACTAATTTGGACGTAAAGTGGCCTAAAGATGAAGAAAACGTCGAGGCAATAGAATTTCGTTTTGCTCAATGCGGTGATGCCAATTACGATGCCATGTTTGTACATGCTTCCAAAGAAGCGCCAGGCGTTTATAAAATTGGAAAAAATGTGGCTAAATTTGGTCATTTTACCAATTATAATTCATTGTGGATAGATGCTTATAATACGCCATTGGCTGCTTATCAAGCAAAAATGAAATTTGGCGTGGCTTATTGCACCATGATGGTAAACGCAACATCAGAGACCGATTACCAGCTAAGTATTCACAAGCACCCCGAAAACATAACCGTATGGTTGTTGAAAAATGGTATACGTATTCATAACCTAAGCAAATCGCCTTATCAGTTTCATAGCACAAAAGGCATGAAGGCATACGGTATTTGTGTGGAAACCTCAGATACAACGTCCTATATACCTACAGATATAGACAATCAAGAAGCGTTTGGCTCAACAGCCTACATAAGCGAAAATGTTCTATACATAGAAAATGTAAACCAAGGTGAACGCGTAATGGTATATGACGGTAGTATGATGTTCTATAATACCATTTCTAAAGGCGAAACCATTCAGTATGTATTGCCCTACAAAGGAATTTTTATCGTACAAATAGGTGAAAAGGTAGTGAAGTTATTAAACAACTAACTTTGAAAGGAACAAAATAAAATTCATTCAATTTATAAGAGAAGAGGCGGCTTTATAGCCCGCCTCTTTTGTTTATTGAAACGCCCAATAGGTAAGGTAAACCCAAACTACGTAGCGCAGAAACTTACCTAAGGTGATGCAAATGGTGGTAAGCCATAGCGGTGAACGCAAGTAGCCCGCACAAACAGCAATAACATCACCAATACCCGGTAAAAAGGTAAAAAAGGAAGCCCATACAGCTCCTTTTTGCAGGCGTTTATTCCATTTTTCTATATCCGATTGTTTAATGTGCAGGTAACGCTCTATCCAAGCTAACTTTCCCATTCTGCCCAAGGCGTAGCACGTTAGCGCACCCAACGCATTGCCCAATGTGCCTACGGCTATGTAGCCCCATACATTGGCGTGTCCGTTGGTGCCATATAGCAAGGCGGTAAATACCACCTCAGAACTAAAAGGTAAAACGGTAGCTGCTAAAAAAGACGCAATAAACAGCCCTATATAGCCGTATGCGGCAAGCCACAGCAGTACATCTTCCATACAAGGTAGGTTAGGCTACAAACTGGGTGGTGTACACAAATAGCAAACTGGCTATAAACGTGTAAAAGAATACGGTGGTTAGCTTTTTGCTTCGGTAGTTAAAGTATTGGGTAAGCACCAACGAGGTAAACAACACCAACACCGGTGTGTGGTGTGCATTGTGGTATAACAAGGATAGCAAAAGCGCACTAAAAGCCACCACAAAACAACAAGAACTAATGGCACGTGGGTGTATGCGGTCTGTGTGTTGGTGCAAAAAGCCCATCAAAGCCACCAACAATGCTATTCCTATTATAATCAACAAAATGGTTTCGTGAATGCTCCACAACCAATCGATGCAAAACTGCGTATCTAACAGCTCGCACTGGTAGGTGATAAGCTGGGTGTTATCGGTTAAAAACCAAAAACCAAATAGCAAAACGTAGGGGGTGATAAGGCCAATAATGGAGGCAAACAAATGTGCTATCTGAAGTCTGTTAAGCAGTTGCATGCCAATCCAGAAAATGGGAATGTAAAATACGTATGTGGGTGCAAACAAACTGGCTATGGATAAAAACAACCCCATTTCTAACGATCGCCAAAGGGTATCCTCGTAATTACAAGGGCGTGATAATTGCACAAACGCCATATATACGCATATACTTGCCGGAATTCCGGGGCTTACACCGTGTTCCGATACAAATACGCCCATAAGCAACAGGACAAATAAAATAGGCAGTAGCGAGGTTGTTTTTACCAAGCGCAGGTTGTCGCATTGCCAACATTGCCATATACTAAGAGCCAATAAAGCAACCAAGGTAATAACCGGAGTAGCGGTTGCCATATTGTCTAATAAAGGGACTATACCACGGTAAAGGGTGCCGCCGCCTTGTGTGTTTAGCAGAATGGGTTGAAACCAAAAAGCGGGAAGCCATGCTGCAAAAGCGGTTAGTAGGGTAATAGCAATTACCCCTACTAACGATATAACCGATTTATTATCGTGCTCTTTGTACATAAAAATCTGTTTTATTATAAGTCAAAACCAATGTCGCGACGGAAATATTTGCCGTCGTAGTTTATTTTTTGTGCTTCGGCAAAAGATTGTGCCAAGGCTTCGTCTTTGGAATTACCGTAAGAGCTAACCGTCATAACGCGTCCGCCTGCGGTTACCACGTTGCCATCTTTTACCGAGGTGCCTGCGTGGAACACAAGGCTGCCTTGTACTTGGTCTAATCCGCTAATTACTTTGCCTTTTTCGTAATCGCCGGGATAACCACCCGATACCAACATAACGCTTACTGCAAAACGTGGGTCGTGTTTAATGGTTTGAGCGGCCAATGTACCGTTAAAGGTAGCTTGGAAAAGTTCTACCAAGTCGTTTTCAAGGCGCAACATCACAGACTCTGTTTCGGGGTCGCCCATGCGGCAGTTGTACTCAATAACGTATGGTTCGCCGTCCACTTTGATTAGTCCAAAGAACACAAAGCCTTTGTAATCAATATTTTCTTTGTTTAAACCGTCAATGGTTGGTTTTACAATGCGTTGTTCTACTTTGTCCATAAAGGTTTTGTCGGCAAAGCTAACAGGCGAGATTGAACCCATACCGCCGGTGTTTAAGCCGGTGTCGCCTTCGCCAATGCGTTTGTAGTCTTTGGCTTCGGGCAAAATAACGTAATCTTTACCATCGGTAAGCGCAAATACAGAACATTCAATACCCGATAAAAACTCTTCAATGACCACGGTGGCGCTGGCATCGCCAAACATGCCGTTTAGCATTTCGGTCAATTCTTTTTGGGCTTCTTCTAAGCTATCCAAAATCAAAACCCCTTTGCCGGCAGCCAAACCGTCTGCTTTTAGTACGTATGGTGCTTTCAATGTGCTTAAAAAGGCAATGCCTTCTTGCAAGGTTTCTTTGGTAAATGCTTGATAAGCAGCGGTAGGAATACCATGGCGCATCATAAATTGTTTGGCAAACTCTTTGCTGCCTTCCATTTGTGCACCAAATTTAGAAGGACCTACTACGGGAATGTGGTTTAGCTGGCTATCGCCTTTAAAAAAGTCGGTGATGCCTTTTACAAGCGGAGCTTCGGGACCAACTACCACCATGTTGATTTGGTTGTCAAGTACAAACGCTTTAATGGCGTCAAAATCTTCGGCGCTCATGTTTACGTTAATACCCACATTGCTTGTGCCTGCGTTACCTGGCGCAATGTATAGTTGTTTCACTAATTTGCTTTGAGCTATTTTCCATGCTAAGGCGTGTTCTCTACCGCCCGAACCTAATAGTAAGATGTTCATATTGTTTTGTTGTTTAATGTTTTAAATTGATAGCCTTCTGATAACCATTGTTTTACCACACGAGGAAAAGCATATTGCATGTTTTTCTTTGCTTTGGCCGAATCGTGAAAAACAATGATAGAACCATTACGCGTGTATGTTAGGGCAATTTGTTCCACCTCTTGCGGTTGCAAATCAATGTCATAGTCGCGGGTAATAACGTCCCACAAAACCACGGTGTATTTTTTGGACAAGCATTTGGCTTGTTTAGGCGTAAGGCGTCCGTGCGGTGGCCTATACAAGTGGCTGTTCACGTATTCATTGCCCTTTTCTATATCTGCCATAAAAACCGGGTTGTCTTTGTATAGTCCCCGCACATGGCTGTAACCATGTAGCCCTATGGCATGTCCTCTTTGTTGTATTTCTTGCAAAAGTTGGGGATGCTTTTGCGCATTTGCCCCAATGCAAAAAAAAGTTGCTTTAATGCCCAATTGGTCTAATTGGTCCAATATCCAAGGCGTTATATCCGGCGTTGGACCATCGTCAAACGTTAGGTAAAGTGTTTTTTGGGTAGGGTCTTTACGCCACAGTACCGTGGGGTAAAATTTTCTAACCCAATTAGGCATTTGTTCTATCCACATTACAATATCGAATTATACAAGGCACTGTACGATGCCATTATTTCGTAATATTTTATGTAATCGGCATAATTGTATTTTTCGGATGCCAATGCCAATCGTTGAATGGATGCCAAGTTGCGGGTAATTTCTTCGCTGGCACTGCGGCGTTGCGACAATGTCAGGGTGTTTAACCAGCGCAAGTTATCGGCGGCACGTGCGCCAATTTCGTCGGCAAGGGCTTGTGCCTTGTCTTTTTCGCCTAATTTGTAGTAATATTCTACAAACGAGGTGGACGAATAGTTATGTGGAACGGTAGTGCCCGGAATTTGCTCCATGCAATAATCCAACGCTTTGAGAGCTTTTTCGTTTTCGCCCTCTTTGATAAGTTGTTCTATCAACATATCAAACATTTGGCGGTGTGCGCGGCACATGCGTGCACTGTTTTCGTCCAAATAAATAGAAGGATTGTTGATACCACCAAATGCAAACAGGTTCATCATGTTGTCGTACATGATACGGCTTGCAACAACTCCTTGACTGGAAGCGTTTTTGTGAGGAACCAAACGGTATGCCAAACCTTCCAATTGGAAATGTTTGGTCATGCCCAAGTGCATTTCGCTACCCACGGTAACGGCAAAATAAATGGGGCGTTCCCAATTGTTTTGGGCAATCATCTCCAAAATCATCAGTTCGCTTTTGGTAATAAAACGCTTGTTAGATAGGTCGATAATCATTTCGGTGGCAATTTGGTCGCGCTCTGCCTCGGTAATGGCACCTTGCTTAATCAAATTATCCACATTTACCGGTACGCTGAACTTTTTGCAAGGCAAAATGTTGTTGGTGGCATCGCCCTCTTGTTGCAACAAGAAATTTAACGCTGTTTTTAAATCCACAGGGCCGGCAATGCGGTCTTCTAAACGTACCAAACTACGTATTCCCTCTGCGTAGTCGGGGCGTTTCCACGAAATAGGAAGCGGATCTGATAGGTAAGCAGGACGGCGCATTTGGTCTATGTACCAGTCTGTTTGCAAATAACTTAGGTTACAAACGCGGGTATCGAGCGAAACGCTGTCTTCTTCCGTTTCTTGCAAGTACCACAAGGGGAACGTATCGTTGTCGCCGTTGGTAAAGATAATGGCGTTTGGAGCACAAGAGTTAAAATAGTTTTTGCCAAAATCGCGTACCAAATACCTGTCAGAACGGTCGTGGTCGTCCCAGTTTTGGTGCGCCATGATAATAGGAGCCGGCAATGCCAAGGCCAACGCAATAGAGGCCGTTACGGTAGGCGAAAGTTTGCTGTTTTCCAACATTTTTGCCAAACCAGCCACGCCAAAGCCAACCCAAATACAGAATGCGTAAAAAGATCCGGCGTAAGCATAATCACGTTCGCGTGGTTCGTATGGACCTTGGTTTAGGTATAGCACAATGGCAATACCCGTCATAAAGAACAACACAAAGGTAATCCAAAAATTTTGCATGCCTTTTTTACCTTGTTGTGTCATGTAAACCATGCCCAAAATGCCTAAAATAAGCGGAAGCAAATAATATACGTTGCGACCCTTGTTGGATGCGTATTCGGCCGAAAGATTGCTTTGGTCGCCCACCAAATACGAGTCGATAAAGTTAAAACCGGTTATCCAGTTGCCGTTGGAAATTTCACCATGGCCTTGAATATCGTTTTGTCTGCCGCTAAAATTCCACATAAAATAGCGCCAGTACATGTAGTTTAGCTGATACTTAAAGAAAAATTCCAAGTTTTCGGCAAAGGTAGGAATGGTTACATTCTTTTTGTAGCCACATTGGTCGTAGGTTACTTTTTTGCCTTTAATATTTACCCACGATTCGTAAATGCGGGGGTGTTCGCCGCTGTTGCTGTGCATACGAGGAAACAACGTTTTAAACTTGCTGTCGTATTCCACTTTTTGTTTTACATCGGTTACAATGTATTGGTCTTTTTCGTCTGCCGAGGTTTTTTCTTTCATACCCCATACCTTTTCGCCTTCGGTAACCATGGCACGGCAGTACTGACCATCCGATACCAATTTAGGTTCGGACGAATAGTAAGCACCGTAAAACAACGGACGGTCGCCGTATTGTTCGCGGTTTAGGTACGATTTTAAAGCAAACACGTTATCGGGCGAGTTTTGGTCCATGGGTGGGTTGGCTACAGACCTAACCACAATAAGTGCGTAGCACGAATAACCCAACAACATCAACGCCAATGCCGTCATAACGGTACTCATTAAACGGATGTTTAACGCCTTGGTGCGTATAAAATACATCAAAATCAGCGTAATAACACCTAAACCAATCCACCAGCTACCCATTACAAACGGAATACCCAATAGGGTAACCGCCAAAAGCGAAGATATTTTTATGCGAAGCTCGTTGGGGTTGCTTTTGTATAGTTCAAGGATAGACCAAATAAGTACGGCCACTGTTAGGAAGCAATAGAATAATGCGCCCGAGTTAAAAGGAAGCCCTAATGTATTGACAAACAATAGCTCTACGTAGCCTGCCAAGTTGATAAATCCGGGCACCAAACCGTACAAAATAAAGCCTAAAATGGCAAAAGAAACGAGCAAGGCCACCAACATACCCTTCCAATTGGCGTTTTCAAATTTTTTGTAGTAGTACACCAAAACAATGGCAGGAATGGTAAGTAAGTTAAGCAAGTGTACCCCAATGGAAAGACCCATTAAATACGTGATTAACAGTAAGTAACGGTCTGATTGTGGTTCTTCTGCATGCTCTTCCCATTTTAAAATAAGCCAGAATACAATGGCGGTTAAAAACGAGGAGTAAGCATACACTTCGGCTTCCACTGCCGAAAACCAAAAGGTGTCAGAAAACGTGTAGGCAAGCGCACCAATCACACCACTGCCCAACGTTACAATGAGTTGCCAAGTGCTCATTTCTTGGTCTTTGTTCACCAACATGCGGCGAGCCAAATGGGTAATGGTAAAGAACAAGAACAAAATGGTAAGCGCACTAAAAAAGGCACTTAACATGTTGATACAGTATGCTATTTGGGTAGGTTCCGAGGCAAAAAGGCTTACAAATTTGCCGGTTAGCATAAAGAAAGGCGCACCGGGAGGGTGACCCACTTCTAATTTTGCAGCGGTAGAAATAAATTCGGGACAATCCCAAAAACTGGCAGTAGGCTCAATGGTTAGGCCGTATGTTGCCATAGCAACGATAAATACAAGACCTCCCAAAATGCGGTTGAGCAATTTAAATTGTGTCATGAAATATAGTGTGTTTATTACTTTTTTGTATAATAAGGTGCAAAATTAGTAAAATAACGGAGAAAGGAGAAAGGAGAAAGGAGAATTTTATGTTTTTTTTTAAAAGGAATCGCCCCATCGGTCCATGGAAAGGGAAGTGCTGCTGTTTGCAATTTGCATGCAAATTAGGCTAAACACTTAAACAACTAAACGCATCAACAAAAAAAACACTATATTTGCAGTTATGAAGAAATACGTCATTATAGTAGCCGGTGGAAGCGGCAAACGCATGGGTAGCGATGTGCCCAAACAATTTTTGCCTTTGGCCGGAAAACCCGTGTTAATGCATACCATCGATGCTTTTTATCGATACGATGCCCAAATACACGTGCTGTTGGTGTTGCCGCAAGCACATTTTGCGTATTGGGCAGAATTATGTGAGCAATATGCTTATAAAAAGCAAGTTACTTTGGTAGAAGGAGGTGCAGAACGCTTCTTCTCGGTGCAAAATGCCATGCAATTGGTACCCCTTGGCGCATTGGTGGCGGTACACGATGGGGTTCGTCCGTTGGTGGACAAGGAAACCATCCATTTGGCCTTTGTTTCGGCTCAGCAAAACGGAAGTGGCATACCCGTAGTGCCCGAAACCGATTCGTTGCGTCGCGTTACCAACCAAGGCAACGAGGCCGTAAACAGAAGCGAATACATGCGTGTACAAACCCCACAAATATTTTTCTCGGACCTGATAAAAGAAGCGTACAATCAGCCATATACCCCATTTTTTACAGACGATGCCAGTGTGTATGAAGCCATGGGGCATAGCGTTTCGCTTACCGCAGGCAACGTTGCCAACATAAAACTAACCACACCTGTTGATATGCAGTGGGCGCAGCTTACGTTACATGAATCTGTATAAAGCCGACATAAAATACCTGCCCGGCATGGGGCCAAAAAGGGCAGAAATTTTAAACAAAGAAGCCAATATTTATTCTTTGTACGACTTGATACAAACTTTTCCGTACCGCTACATAGACCGCAGCAGGTTTTACAAAATAGCCGAAATTTCTTCCAATAATACCCACATCCAGATTAGGGGAAAAATAGTGGCTTTTACCACCAAAGGCGAAGGACGCGCAAAGCGATTAATTGCCCATTTCACCGATGGTTTTAGCCAAATTGAGCTAATCTTTTTTAAGGGTATTTCGTTTGTGCTAAAAGCCTATCAGCTCAATACCGAATACATTGTTTTTGGCAAACCCAATTACTTTAACGGCGTGTATAGTTTTGTGCATCCCGAATTGGAAAAACCATCCCAAGAACGTATGCAAGGTTTTATGCCTTTGTACCATACGTCCGAAAAAATGAAAAACAACTTTTTGCACTCCAAAGCCCTGCAAAAGTACATCTATTTGGCACTAAAACAGCTACCCACAGATTTGCCCGAAACCTTGCCACAATCCGTACTAAAAAAACGGCATCTAATGCCTTTGTACGATGCGCTTTGGCAAATTCACTTTCCCCAAAGCCTGTTTTTGTTGGAACAAGCCCGTGAGCGTTTGCGTTACGAAGAGTTGTTTTACATTCAAGTAGCCATTTTGCGTCAGGCAGGCTTGATGCGTTCCAAACAAAGAGGCTATGCCATGCCCTTGGTGGGCGATGCATTCCATACGTTTTACAACCAATACCTGCCCTTTGCCCTTACCGGTGCGCAAAAAAAAGTAATCAAAGAAATTAGGGGCGATATGATGCGCCAAACCCAAATGAACCGCCTGTTGCAAGGCGATGTGGGAAGCGGTAAAACCATGGTGGCATTGTTAACCATGCTCATTGCTGTGGGCAATGGGTATCAAGCCTGTTTGTTGGCACCCACCGAAATTTTAGCCACCCAGCACTACGAAGGCTTGTCGGCCTTGCTCAAAGACATGCCTGTTACCATAAAACTATTAACCGGATCTACCAAAAAGAAAGACAGAAAACCCTTGCACGAGGCACTGCAAGACGGTTCTTTGCACATTTTGGTAGGTACGCATGCCGTGTTGGAAGACGAAGTACAATTTGCCAATTTAGGGTTGGCTATCATAGACGAACAACACCGTTTTGGGGTGGCACAGCGCGCCAAAATGTGGGCTAAAAACCAACGTCCGCCCCACGTGTTGGTAATGACGGCAACCCCCATACCTCGTACCCTTGCCATGACCGTTTACGGCGATTTAGACGTGTCTGTTATCGACGAATTGCCCCCAGGCAGAAAACCTATACAAACCTACCATTTGTACGAAAACAAACGAGCCAATCTAATCCGTTTTGTGCGCGAACAATTGGCCCAAGGCAGGCAAATATACGTGGTTTATCCCCTTATCAAAGAGTCCGAAAAATCAGACTTAAAAGACTTGGAAGCAGGGTTTGAAAGCATGCAAAAAATATTTTCCGAGGTGGTGGTAGCCATGGTGCATGGAAAAATGAAACCAGCCGAAAAAGATGCTGAAATGCAACGTTTTATATCGGGCGAGGCACGTATTTTGGTAGCCACTACCGTAATAGAAGTGGGCGTAAATGTGCCCAATGCTTCGGTAATGATTATCGAAAATGCCGAACGTTTTGGTTTGGCACAATTGCACCAATTGCGCGGCAGGGTAGGCCGTGGAGCAGACCAATCGTACTGCGTGCTTATGACCAAATACGAACTGTCGGCAGATACCCGCAAGCGCCTTGAAATAATGACCGAAACCAACGACGGTTTTCGCATAGCCGAGGCAGATATGAAATTGCGTGGCCCCGGCGATATGGACGGAACCATGCAAAGCGGTTTGCCCTTTACCCTGCGTATTGCCAACCTGTCTAACGACGGCGTGGTGTTGCAACAAGCTCGCACCGACGTGCAAGAAATCTTGCAGGCCGATCCTTTGTTGGCTTCGCCCCAAAACGAAATGCTTTTGTCACAATTGAGATATCGTGCTCACGATGCCGTAAATTGGAGTTTAATTAGTTAGAGGTGACAGAGTACAAGGCTTATAGCAAAAAGTTGTTGGACCAAAGTCAAAAAAACTATAAAATTCTCCATTCTCCTTTCTCCGTTCTCCTTTTATTTACTATCTTCGCACCTTAATTATAAGAAAATTAGTAACACAAGATATTTTATCATGAACTTTTCGCAATTATTAGCAAAGTTATTTGGCACCAAATCGCAACGCGATTTGAAAGAAATCATGCCATACATCAACAAAGTAAAAGCCATTGAGCCTACCGTTCAAGCTTTGGATCATAATGCACTTCGTGAGCGTTTGCAAGCCATTAGAGCCGATATTTTAAGCCGAGGAACAGAGCAATTGGCAAAAATTGACACCCTAAAAGCACAAATAGAGCAAACAGACATTACCGAACGCGAAAAACTATACGCTGAGGTAGATAAGTTTGAAAAAGAAATTTTGGACTTAAAAGAAGTGGCTTTAGACGAATATTTGCCCGAAGTATTTGCCATTATCAAAGATACCGCTCGCCGTTTTACCGAAAACAACGAGTTGGTGGTAAAAGCCACCGATTTTGACCGTAATTTGGCGGTTAAATATGACTTTGTAACCATAGAAGGCGACAACGCCATTTTCAAAAACGAATGGGTTGCCGGTGGTAACATGCACAAATGGGAAATGATTCACTACGATGTGCAATTGATTGGTGGTGTAGCACTTCACAAAGGTAAAATTGCCGAAATGGCTACCGGTGAAGGTAAAACCTTGGTGGCAACCTTGCCCGTATTCTTAAACGCGTTGGCAGGTAACGGTGTGCACGTGGTAACCGTTAACGACTATTTGGCAAAACGTGACTCGGAATGGATGGGACCCTTGTACATGTTCCACGGACTAAGCGTAGATTGCATTGATAAACACCGTCCTAACTCGGATGCACGTAGAGAGGCTTACAACGCCGATATTACCTTTGGTACCAACAACGAATTTGGTTTTGACTACTTGCGCGACAACATGGCTTCGTCGCCATCAGATTTGGTACAACGCAAACACCACTACGCCATTGTCGATGAGGTGGACTCTGTATTGGTGGACGATGCACGTACCCCACTTATCATTTCAGGTCCCGTTCCCAAAGGCGAAGACCAATTGTTTGAACAATACCGTGCTCGTGTAGAACGCATTGTAGATGAGCAAAAGAAATTGGTTACCAAAATTTTGGCCGAATCAAAACGCTTGCTTGCTTCGAGCGATAGCAAAGAACAAGAAAAAGGAAATATTTTGCTATTCCGTAGCTTTAAAGGTTTGCCCAAAAACAAAGCACTTATCAAATTCTTGAGCGAACAAGGCGTAAAAGCAGGTATGCTAAAAACCGAGGCTGTTTTCATGGAGCAAAACAACCGTCGCATGCCCGAAATTACCGACGAACTATACTTTGTAATTGACGAACAACACAATAGCATCGATTTAACCGAAAAAGGTATCGACTTGATTTCGGCCGATGTAGAAGACCCAACCTTCTTTGTGTTGCCCGATATAGGTTCTGAATTGGCCGAAATTGAAAAATTGGCTATCTCGGACGAGGAAAAAGTGGCTAAAAAAGATGCCTTGATGCAAGATTACGCCATTAAATCAGAACGCGTACACACCATTCACCAATTGTTAAAAGCCTACACGTTGTTTGAAAAAGACGACCAATACGTGGTGGTGGACAACAAAGTAATGATTGTGGACGAGCAAACAGGTCGTATCATGGACGGACGCCGTTATTCGGACGGTTTGCACCAAGCCATTGAAGCAAAAGAACGTGTAAAAGTAGAAGCCGCTACCCAAACCTTTGCTTCTATCACCTTGCAAAACTACTTCCGTATGTACCACAAATTGGCTGGTATGACGGGTACTGCAGAAACCGAAGCAGGCGAGTTTTGGGATATCTACAAATTAGACGTGGTGGTAATTCCTACCAACCGCCCCATAGCTCGTTTTGACTTAAACGACCGCGTTTACAAAACCAAACGTGCCAAATACAACGCTGTTATTGCCGAAATTGAAAAATTGGTAGGCGAGGGTCGTCCCGTATTGGTGGGTACAACCTCTGTAGAAACCTCAGAATTGTTGAGCAAAATGCTTAACATGCGCAAAATGCCTCACCAAGTGTTGAATGCTAAATTGCACCAAAAAGAGGCCGATATTGTGGCACAAGCAGGTCGTCCTGGTACTATTACCATTGCTACCAACATGGCAGGTCGTGGTACCGACATCAAGCTAACCCCAGAGGCTAAAGCTGCCGGTGGTTTGGCCATTATTGGTACAGAACGCCACGAAAGCCGCCGTATCGACCGTCAGTTGCGTGGTCGTTCGGGACGTCAAGGCGACCCCGGTTCTTCTGTATTCTATGTTTCGTTCGAAGATACCTTGATGCGTCTGTTTGGTTCGGACCGTATGGTGTCTGTAATGGACCGCTTAGGCTTTGAAGAAAACGAAATGATTGAGCACAAACAAATTTCAAAATCCATAGAACGTGCTCAAAAGAAAGTGGAAGAAAACCACTTTGGCGTGCGTAAACGCTTGTTGGAATACGACGACGTAATGAACGCACAACGTAAAGTTATTTATGCACGTCGTCGCCACGCTTTAATGGGCGAACGCATTGGCATGGATATTGTAAATATGGTGTACGATGCCGTTGCCATGTTGGTAGAAAACTTTGCAGCTACCAGCGATGTAGAACAACTACGTACCGATTTATTGCGTTGGTTTGCAATTGATATGAAGGTAGAAGGCGATTTGACTCGTCAAAAAACCGAAAATTTAACCAACCAACTATTTGATATGGTAATGGATGCGTACCGTCGTAAAGTGGAACGCATTGCCGAAATTGCCTATCCCGTTATTAAAAACGTGTACGAAACCCAAGGCAGTCAATACAAAAACATCATTATTCCGTTTACAGACGGCAAGTTGATGTACAACATTCCGGTTAATTTGGAAGAAGCATACAATACCCAAGCTAAAGCAGCGGTTAAAGCTTTCCAAAAAGCCATTTTGTTGCACACCATTGACGATGCTTGGAAAGAACACTTGCGTGAATTGGACGAACTACGTCAATCTGTACAAAACGCCAGCTACGAACAAAAAGACCCCTTGTTGATTTACAAGTTAGAATCGTACAACTTGTTTAAAAACATGATTGAAACCATCAACTACAAGGCCATTACCGTGTTGATGCGTGCTCAAATTCCTGTGCGCGAAGGCGATGCTGTACGTGAAGCCGCTCCCGAAAAACGCCAAGACTATAGCAAGTATCAGTCGCAAAAAACCGATATTATGCAAGCTGGTCAGCAAGATACCCGCGAACGTCAAAAACAACAACCCGTTCATGCCGAAAAAACCGTAGGACGCAACGAACCATGTCCTTGTGGTAGTGGTAAAAAATACAAACAATGTTGCGGTAAGAACTGATTTTAAAAGGTGAATTTTGCGTCATTGCTTGCACTCACAATCCTCATTTACGTGTAGTAAACTCCGGTTGTTCATGCTTTGCATGCCTTAAATTCCCACATTTAAAATACAATTCTTGGTAGAGAGTAAACTTATGAATACTTTATTATACATAACTTGGAACGTAGATCCAGTGGCATTTGCGCTTGGACCCGTAGAGGTGCGTTGGTACGGCCTACTGTATGCCTTGGGCTTTGTATTAGGTATTACCTTATTGGCAAAAATGTTTAAAAGTGAGGGTTATCCCGAAGAATGGGCAGATAAAGTGCTTATCTATACTATTATAGCTACTATAATAGGCTCTCGCTTAGGGCATGTATTTTTCTACGATTGGGAGTATTATAGCCAGCACTTGTCAGAAATCTTTATGATTTGGCGTGGCGGATTGGCAAGCCATGGTGGTGTAATAGCCATTATTATTTCGTCTTGGTTGTTGTGCAAATACACCTTTCATAAAAGTTTTTTGTGGTTTGGCGACCGTTTTATGATACCTGCTGTATTTGTGGGTTCTATGATTCGTTTGGGCAACCTGATGAATTCCGAAATTTACGGTGGCGAAACCTCGCTTCCATGGGGCTTTCAGTTTGTGCGCGAATATCCGGCAGGAACACCCTTGGAACTAATACCGGCGTGTCATCCTACACAGATATACGAGGCAGGTAGTTACATGCTGCTGTTTATTGTTTTGTTAAGCCTTTATTACTTTACAGATGCCAAAAAACGCGAGGGCTTAATTTGTGGCACGGCTTTTGCAGTATTCTTTCTGATTCGATTCTTATTGGAGTTTATTAAAAACGACCAAGCGGCTTTTGAGGCCGATATGGTTTTAAATATGGGACAATTGCTAAGTATTCCGTTTATCCTGTTAGGAATTGGATTTATTGTTTATTCGTTTGTAAAACCCAAACACAAATAGTAAATATGGGCAATTTGATTCTTTTTGTACTATTATTTTTTCTGTTTTTAATTGCTGTACCTATTGTTAATATAATAGGTGTGGTTCGCCGTGCTGCCAAAAACAACATGCGCACCCAATCACAGCGTCAACAACAAACCAACACAACTTCCTCGTCGTCAACACAACACGTAAATAAACGTTTTGATAAATCAAAAGCAGAAGATGTTGAATTTGAAGAAATGTAGTGTATGGTTGTTTAGCCAAACTGCTACAAAATGGGTACTGCATATTCTGTTTTGTGCAGTATATGTAGGCCTAATAGGCACGTTGGCAGACTTTTTAGACACCCCTGTTTCTTCTATCTTTGATTATATAACCGCACTGCTTCATGGTGGTGTGGTTGTTTTTGCCCTTTTTACTTCGTTACTATTACTTTCTCTTTTAGGTAAGTGGGTATTTGCCATAGCGTACAGCCTGCTTTGCTTAATAGCCTCTTGTCTGGCTTATTTTAGATATACCATCCATTTTTCGTTTAATACCATGATAATGGATGTTATTTTCCAAAACGATATAAACGTTTCGGCCGATATGGTTACGTGGCCTTTGTTGTTGTGGATGTTGCTAACAACGGCAATAGGTGGCTTTATAGCCTGGAAAGGAGGAAAATACAGCCTAAACATGCGTAGCAAACCCATTGTGGCCATTGCGTTGTTGGCAGCGGTGTCCTTGGGTGTGTTATTTGGTCCGTCCAGTAGGTTGGCAAGCCCTATTAACATGCGTATTCCGTTTTCTTTTTTCTATACCATAAACCAATACGTAGAACAAAAACACGAAATTAAACAGGTAAGACCACGTCAATGCACGTATGCAACGGTAAACGCGGCAGACAGTGTAACCGTGGTAGTGGTTATAGGCGAAGCGGTTAGACCTTCCAATCTGTCTATCAACGGCTATCATCGCCAAACAACCCCTTGTATAGAAAAGTGGAACGTAGTGTCGTTAGACAGCGTGTTCTCAGATTATGTGTACACCAACAGAAGTGTGCCTCATTTACTATCGCGCGCTACTACCCAAAACCCGGAGGTGGCTTATTCGGAGCGTTCGTTTATAGATGTTTTTAAAGCGGCAGGCATTAAAACAGCCACGATATTAAACCAAGATGCTGAGCGTCCGTATGCGTATTTTATGCACGAAGCAGATACGGTAATAGCTTGCAATACCTCCAAAACGGTTTATAATTTTAGCAAGTGGTTAGACCAAGATGTGTTGTTACCTTACCAAGCATTGTTGACACAAAACCAATATCCGTTTATTTTAATCCATACCATAGGCTCGCATTGGTGGTACAATGCGCATTATCACTCCGATTACGAGTTGTTTAAACCCGTTATGCAGTCGCGAAACATTGCGTTGTGCGATTCTATGGAGATAGTAAATGCGTACGATAATACCATCTTGTATGCAGATTATATTTGGGGACAACTGATAGAGTCTTTGCAACACAAAAAGGCTGTACTTATTTATTTGTCAGATCATGGCGAGGCTTTGGGTGAAGAAGGCGTTTGGCTTCATGCCTCAGAACTTCCCATTATGCACCATACCGCTGCCTTTGTGTGGATGTCTCCTTTGTATAAAGAAGCTTATCCCCAAAAGTATAACAACTTACTACAACATAAGCATAAACGCCTTAAAACAGATTTTTTATACCATTCTGTTATAGATGCTGCAAGCATTGAAACGGATGTGTTAGATTCTTCATTGTCTGTTTTTTAGGCTTTAAATAGCCCTTTTACTTGTCTTATCGTTTGTTTTTTTTAACAAACTGCACGTTAAACAACCGTTTGCATTAGTAGTCAAAGAGACAAACACCAAAACAAAACCGGTAGTTGTTGGTGTTGAATTTTAAACTTGATTATGAACAAACAAAAATTTACAGCTATGAACAAGAAAATTTTATTAGTAAGTGTAGTTACTTTATTGTTAGGAACAACTACTGTTATGGCCGATAATCATCGCCACAATGATGGACCTCAAAAACCTAAAAAAGAGGTGGTGCATAAAGACCCTAAAAAGGACAATAAAAAAGATAACAAAAAGGATAAGGTAAGTAAAAACCATCGTCCCGATAATCATAAAGCAAAACCCGCACCCAAACCAGCCCCCAAACCTGTAGCACACAAAGCGCCTGCAAAACCAAAACCCGTTGCACACGCTCACAGACCTCATCACAAGCCCGATCACAAACCCGCTTGTCGCCCCGATGGGAGGCACGGTAAAAGTTGCCACCACTGCCACAGCGGCCATCATCACAACGGCTGCCATTGCAGGCCTTTGCCTCCTCGCCCAGTAAAACAAGTACGTATAACACCGCCTTTCTCTCCCATTCAAGTAACGGTTAGAATTTAATTAGGAGTTTTATCGGTCACTGAGCCGGTTGCTGAGCTGGTCCCTGAGCTTGTCGAAGGGTTGTCGAAGGGTTGTCGAAGCATTGTCGAAGGGCCGATAAAGTTAAAAAAATAAAGATGATATGAAAACAAAAGTAATGTTAGCCGCATTGGCAGTATGTATGAGTGTTGGTGTAAGTAGCATGCACGCACAAGATTTTACCAAAACACCATACATTGAGGTAACCGGCAAAGCCGAAAAACGCGTTGCCCCAGACGAAATTAGCCTTAGCATTGTGATAAACGAAAAAGACTATGCCAAAAAACAATCGTTAGAAGCTTTGGAAAAAGACATGATTTCGGCACTAAAAAAAACAGGCATAGACGTTAAAAAACAATTAACCGTGGTAGATATGTCCAGCGATTTTATGCATCGCAAATGGCGAAAAGGCGAAATAAAATTAAGCAAGGCATACCAATTAAAAGTTTTTTCGGCCAAACAAGCTATGCAAGTAATGATGGTTTTGGACGAGGTGGGAATTTCGGAAGTATCAATAAGCCAAATGAAATGCAGCAAAATGGAGCAATACAAGGACGAAGCTCGTGCAGAGGCTATGAAAGATGCTAAACGCAAAGCCAAAATTTTAACCGATGCCATAGATCAACCGTTGGGCAAAGCCATTTACATTAGCGAAAACGATTATAGCCCTGTTAGAAATTACAACCGTCCCATGCTAAAAAGTGCGGCATTTGCGCAAGACGCGGTGGTAGAAGAGGTGCCCGATTTGGATTTTGAAAACATAAAAATTGATTGCCGTGTAAACGTAAAGTTTGCTTTGGACTAACAATTGATTAAACTAACTTTTTCATGTGTAAGAGACTGACTCTGTTGAGTTGGTCTCTTTTTTTGATATAATGCTACAATGATGTATATTTGCGCAACAAATAAATCTTTATGAAAAAAACAATTCTTCAAACTTTGTTTGGCTTTGACCGTCAGAAACACTCGGCAAAAACCGAGGTGCTGGCAGGATTTACCACTTTCTTTACCATGGCTTATATTTTGGCGGTTAATCCGGAAATTATTTCTAACACGGGAATGGATAAAGGTGCTGTCTTTACAATTACCGCGTTGGTTTCGGGTGTTGTTACCATACTTATGGCATTGTATGCCAAACTGCCGTTGGCGTTGGCGCCCGGTATGGGACTCAATGCTTTTTTTGCCTATACGGTTTGTATGGCTATGGGCTATTCGTGGCAAACCGCGCTTATGGCTGTGTTTGTAGAGGGGCTTATTTTTATATTATTGACTCTTACCAATGTGCGCGAAAAAATAGTCTATAGTATTCCACTTTGCTTGCGTCAGTCTATTTGTGTGGGTATTGGTATGTTTGTGTTGTTTTTAGGAATGCAAAATGGTGGTTTGGTGATAAAAAATGAGGGTACTTTGGTGGGATTAGGAACTATAACCCAAGGTTCTGGCTTGTTGTGTATAATAGGTTTGCTTATTACGGCAACTTTGTTGTATAAAAAGGTAACAGGTGCGTTGTTGGTTGGTATTATTCTAACTACGTTAATTGGTACAATGTGGTGGTTACTGAATAATTGTACTTGATTGGTATTG